>JAYUVX010000418.1:0-28103 GCA_043753855.1 Myxococcales bacterium
AGATCGGCTCGCACCGCTAATGAAGGCGTTCGACTCGGCCGTGCGAGGACATGAAATCTTCCGCGCAGTTTTCGGTCTCATATGAGGGGATGGCTCAGATCCGAACCGCGTTCGCGTAGAGTCATCGCTTCGCCGGGGCCGCCGCTCGAGTTGTCGGTGACCGCGCTGTCGAGACCGTCGAGACCAGCTGGGGACAGCTGTCTGTACGGAGACGGCCTGTAATCCGGACACTCCGGACAGGGGCCTTGACAGTTCGGTCACTTGCGCGGGCACGAGCACTCGGTCAAGGCCTTGATGTACGCACCCGACATGTCGATGGTGCAGCCTCAAGCTTCGAACACCGCTCGGTTCCGAGCTCGTCGAAAAACGCCTTGAGCGTGTCGGCGCTCTTGCCTGGATGAGCCCAGGCGACGTGACCACCGCGATGGTCGACGACCACGGTGATGTACTCGTGGTGACGTCGGTACGACAGCTCGTCGACGCCGATGTGCGTGAGCCCATCGAGGAGATCTGGGCGCTGGCGACTGTGCGACGACGCGCTGGATGATCGTCCCCACCGTGTCCCACCCAACGCGCATCATGTCGCTGACCGTCGTCTTGTCGCAGCGCTGGGCGAGATAACCGACGTGGTCTTCGAACGGGAGCGTGAACCAGGAACTCGTCTCGGCCCAGGGGCCCAGGGGAGCGGACCCGGGGAAAGTCGCGCGCCGGGTTCGCGCTCCTCCATCACCATCGACGAGATTCTGCGAAGCTCGAAGCCGAGATCATCGCTCATGCCAGAGCTCCACGCGCTTACCAGTGGCGAGGTCGATCATTTGCACGCTGGTAGCGGAAACGATCGTTGCAAGCGCGCCACGCATCGTCCAGTGCTGGCCCTGGCACGCGATGCCCTTGTCGTCGAGTTTGGCATCTGCGAGCTCGGTCGACCACAGCGCCTTCCCGTCGCCCGCGATCCGCGACAGGTGTAGTGGGATGGAATCCGCGAGGAGCACGTCCGCGCCAAGTGGCCACGCGCGATGCTCGCCGCCGCCGGCGGGCATCGACCAGCGCGGCGCTCCCCCGGGGACCTGGCACGCGATCGAGCGGTCATCGAGCACGACGACGCAATCATCGCCAAATCTCACGAACGTGCCCGCGAGCTGTTGCCGGTCCTTCCCGGTCGCACCTTCGAGAACCAGGATCTTCGACGTCTCGACGAGCGCGACGAGCGAGCCGTCCTTCGACTCCACCACACGCGGACTGCCGTAGCCTGCCGGCCACGGGACGGACCAGGCGATCGTGCCAAGCAGATCGTGCGCGATGAGCTTCATGTGATCGCCACCGCCTGCGCGCCCGAAGACGCGTCGTCCGTTGCGGCCGAGGTCGACGCCGAGCGTCTCGACGTTCTTGGCGATCACGCCACTCGCGACCTGCTTGCCGTCATTGCGGTCGAGGATGCTGGCGTGTTCTTCGCCGCGTACCGTGACTACGTCGGTGACGGCGATCGCCCTCGGCGCGAATTCGATCGGCGTGGTCCATACCAGCTGCTTGGTCGCTTCTCCAAAGCGTTGGACCGTCGTACCCGCGAGCACGTAGTATCCCTCGTCGTAGCGACCCTGCACCATCCCCTCCGCCCGGTGCACTGCAGCGGCGCTCGCGAGATCGATGATGGATACGCCCTTGCTGTCGAACAGCGCGAGCGACGTCTTGCCGTCGATGGTGCTGGTGATCGGTGCCGCGAGGGCTGTCGTCGCGTCCTTGCCTGTGCGGAGATCGCGAACGCGCAGGCGACTCTCGGCAATCCACACGAGCCACGAACCGATGAAATGGGCGTCGGATTGCTGCCCCGCCGGGATCGTCAGACGCGTGACCGCGGCGCCCGTAGCATCAACAACCACAGCGGAGTCGCCCGCGGCGGTCAACACGTACGGTGTATCGTCGCCGAACCTCACCGGCTGGAAGCGTTCCGCCGGCTGGAGGCGTTCCTGCGAGGCGGGCGGGTCGTGGCTCCGGCACCCGATCACAAACACCGCAAGTATCAACACTCGCACCGACGAACACTAACACGCGCCTTGGAGAGCCGCCCATTTTCAGGGTCGTGTGGTGTCCCCTCGAAGTCAAGACACTCGCGTGCACGGGAATCGGTGGTTCGTGCATGCAAGCTCCGGACCCTCACGGCGATCGCGTTCGGTGTTGCGAGTCTTTCGGCGCGAAGCTCCGTCGGCGTCTGCCAGTTGAGCGTGATGCGGTCGGTGGTCGAGGTAGTGCTGCAGCCAGGTGGAGATCGCCGTACGCAGCTCGTCGGCGCTCTCCCAGTCACGGAGCCAGATAACTCATCCTTGACCGTGCGGATGAAGCGCTCGACGACGGCGTTTCCCGTCGGGCGGCCCACGGGTGCGAACGTGTGGTTGAGCCTCCAGCGTGTGCAGAACGCTGGCAGTCGCTGCCGGTGTACTGCGGGCCGTGATCGGTGCGCAGTTCGACTCCGTCAGGTACGTTATCCCGCTTGCCGAACGCGGGGATGAGTTTCGCCTCGACGGAGGCGAGCACCGCCGGACCGTGCTGGTCCTTCGTGACCTCGATGACCGCGGTACGATCGCCGCAGTCGATCGTCGGCACGAGGGCGACGACGCCGTCGCGCCGCGTCCACACGGTCGTCAGGTCGGTCGCGATCCGACGGTTGGGTTCGGGCTCGCCGGGCTCGCCGGGCTCGCCGTCGCGAGCGAGCACGAGGCCGTTGGTCGAGACCAGCTGGGGACAGCAGTCTGTACGGACACGGGCTGTAATCCGGACACTCCGGACACGGACCGATGACATTTCGCGCACTTGCGCGGGCACGAACCTCGCTGGAGCGAAGGCACGCAACCGTTTACGCGACGGGCCGATAGCCATGCTTCACCCGGAGAATGCCCATGATCAATTTCAATCAGAACGAGACCCGAACGAACTCGAAGTCGACCGACGCGCGGCGCGCAGGGATGGTCATCTCGCTTCGCGCCACACATGATGGCGCGGAATATCCACTCGGCCCGGAGGCGCGGCGCTGGGTGCTCGGTAGCGGCGAGAGCTGCGACCTCGTGGTCAGCGATCCGTACGTGTCGAACATGCACTGCGTGCTCGAGCGCCGGCCCGGTGGTGGGCTGTTCGTGCGCGACCGGCCGTCGCGCAACGGCACGATGATCGACGGCAACCTCGTCGAGTCGGCCGAGCTGCGCGTCGGATCGTATCTGTGCATCGGGCGCACCACGCTGGTCGCACTCGCGGCACCGGGCGGCGAGGAGGCGAGCGCACTCGGATCGCTGCGCGGCAAGGATCCGGCGCTGCGCGCGACGATCGAGCAGGCGCTGCGGGCCGCGGCCACGGACTGCAACGTGCTGATCGTCGGCGAGACCGGCACCGGCAAGGACCTGCTGGCGCGGGCGATCCACGAGGCGTCGCGGCGCACCACGGCGAACTTCGTGGCGGTCAACTGCGGCGGCATCCCGCGCGAGCTGATCGGCTCGGAGCTGTTCGGGCACGAGAAGGGCGCGTTCACCGGCGCGCTGACCGAGCGCGATGGCTACTTCGTCGAGGCGCACGGCGGGACGCTGTTCCTCGACGAGATCGGCGAGCTGCCGATCGAGATGCAGCCCCACCTGCTGCGCGCGCTCGAGTCACGGCGCGTGCGCCGGGTCGGCGGCTCGGCCGAACGCGCGGTGGACGTCCGGATCATCGCCGCGACCAACCGGATGGAGGGGCTCGGCACCGAGTCGTCGAAGCTGCGCGTGGACCTCTATCACCGCGTGGCGACCCTCGTGCTCAAGCTGCCGCCGCTGCGCGAGCGGATGGGCGATGTGCCCGAGCTGGTCGGCTCGATCCTCGCCGAGCTCCAGTCCGAGCACGGCCAGCACACGGTGAGCGAGGAGGGCTGGCGCGCACTCGCCTCGTACGCGTGGCCGGGCAACGTCCGCGAGCTGCGGCATGCGGTGGCGCGCGCGGTGGCGCTCGGAACCGGCGAGCTCGGCCCCTCGGACTTCTTCACCGACCTCAAGTTCGGCCGCACCGTGCCGGGGCTGTCGGACGACGCGATGATGCCGCTCGTGCCGTACCAGCAGATGCTGCGCGGTGCGATGGAGCAGGCGCTCGCCACGCACGGGACGATCCGCGCGGCGGCGAGCCACCTCGGGATGGCGAAGTCGACGTTCGCCGACCGCGCGAAGGCGTGGGGCCTGATCTCCCCCCGCGTGAAGCTGAAGGTCGGGAAATAGCGCCGTTGCGGTGCAGGCACGTATCTGCCAGCATGTAGGCATGAAAATGAAGGCGACGCAGTATACGATCCGCAACGTCCCCGCGTCGGTGGACCGTGCGCTGCGTCGCCGAGCAGAGGCTGCCAAGGTCAGCCTGAACACCGTCGTTTTGCGCGCGCTCGAAGCAGAGGCCGGTGTGGCCGGTACACGAGAACGACACGACCTCGACTCGTTCTTCGGTTCGTGGGTGGCAGACGCACGGGTGAACCGCGCGCTGGAAGAGGTTCGCCGCGTGGACGACCAGGACTGGACGGAGTGACGTGAGACTCGTACTCGACACGAACGCCTATCGCCTCGTCATGGAAGGGCTCGCAGAAGCCGCAGTGCTGGTTCGCAGGGCCGATGTCGTCATGCTGCCCGTGCCGGTGCTTGCCGAGCTCCGCTACGGTTTTCTCAACGGCAGCAAAGGCCAGCGCAATGATGCGGCGCTGTCACGGTTCCTCGATCAACCTCGTGTCGAGGTGCTGGTCTGCGACGACGCAACGGCATCGGAGTTTGCGCGGCTGAAGCTGCAGCTCAAGCGTCAGGGAACTCCGATTCCGATCAACGATGTGTGGATCGCGGCGCTCACCTTGCAGCATCGCGGGACGCTGTACACACGTGATGCGGACTTCGATCGACTCCCTCAGGTTCCTCGCGTGTGAGACCGCGCCACCGGCGTCAGGTACCTTCGTGCAGGCGCTCGCAGCTTCGTGCACGCAACGAGCGCCCTCGGCGTCGGCGTGAGCGGAGGACCTCGGTATCCGCGCGGTCTCGTCGCCGGCCCCCTTGGCTCGCTGCTACACTGTCACTTCGTGGGCGGTCTCGACGACACACATCCGGCGATCGCGAAGGTGCAGATGCAGATGCTGCGCCGGGCGGGGTGTGCACGCCGCGCGGCGCTCGCGCGATCGCTGTCGCGTACCGTGATCGGGCTCTCGCGGCGAGAGCTCGGCGCGCGCATGGCTGGCGCGAGCCGAGAACAGGTCGAGCTCCGCTGGGTCCAGCAGCAGTACGGTGCGGAGCTCGCGGGACGACTCGCGGCGTTTCTCCTGGCTCGCCGTGGCTGAATCACCGGCCAACGATGTTCTGGCCGCACTCACGCCAGTGGTCGACGCGCTGGAATCACTCGGCGTGCGCTATCGCGTCGGTGGGTCCGTTGCCAGCTCGGCGCTCGGAGTGCCCCGCTCGACACTCGACGTCGATGTTGCATGCGAGCTCGGCTTGGGTCACGTCGCGCCGCTCGTCGCACTCCTCGTCGACACGTATTACGTCGACGCCGAGATGATCAGCGACGCGATTCGACGGCAGTCATGCTGCAACTTGATCCACCTGGCGACGATGCTCAAGGTGGATCTGTTCATCCGTCGGACGCGACCGTTCGAGGATGCAGCGTTCGAGCGGTCGGTGCGTCGCGCACTCGACGTGGTCGCCGGTGCGCGCGAGTTCGATCTGACCACACCCGAGGACATCATCCTGCATAAGCTGGAGTGGTTTCGTGCAGGCGGCGCGGTCTCGGAACGCCAGTGGCGGGACGCCATCGGCGTCCTCGTCGTGCAGCGCGACGAGATCGATCACGCGTATCTCGAACGCTGGGCCGGCGAACTGGGTGTGGACGACTTGCTCGCCAACGCGCGAGCCGAGGCCGCAGCCGCCGACGCGCCGTGAGCTCAGCGGCGGCGGCTTTTGGAGGGCTCACACGCCGGCGGCGGCGCGCTGACGCAGCACGTACTGCAGGATGCCGCCGTGGATCACGTACTCCACCTCCTGCGGCGTATCGATCCGCGCGATCACCTGGAACGTCTTGGTGCCGGCACGCACGCTCAGCAGTTTCTTCGGCGCGAGGCCGCTCTGGATGCCCTCGATGTGGATCACCTCGTCGCCCTTGAGGCCGAGCGTGGCGGCGTCCTCGCCGGGCTGGAACTGCATCGGGACGACGCCCATGCCGATCAGGTTCGAGCGATGGATGCGCTCGAAGCTCTTGGCGATCACCGCGCGGACGCCTAGCAGCAAGGTGCCCTTCGCCGCCCAGTCGCGCGAGCTGCCGGTGCCGTACTGATCGCCGGCGAACACGACGAGCGGAATCTGCTCGGCGGCGTAGCGCATCGCCGCGTCGTAGATCGGAAGCTGCTCCGACGGACCGCCCGCGTGCGGGAAGAAGTTCGTGAAGCCGCCCTCGACGCCCGACAGCATCAGGTTCTTGAGCCGGATGTTGGCGAACGTGCCGCGCACCATGACCTCGTGGTTGCCGCGCCGCGCGCCGTACTGATTGAAGTCCGCGGGCTTCACGCCGTGGGTCTCGAGATAGCGACCGGCCGGGCTGCCCTTCGCGATGTTGCCGGCGGGCGAGATGTGATCGGTGGTGACCGAATCGCCGAGGATCGCGAGGACGCGTGCGCCCGCGATGTCGCGCAGCGGGTTCGGCGTGGGGCCGAGGTCATCGAAGAATGTCGGCTTGCGGATGTACGTCGAGGACGGATCCCACGCGAAGGTGTCGCCGGCGGGTACCTTGAGGGCGCGCCAGTCCGCGTCGCCGTCGAGGACGTGGGCGTAGCGCTCGACATAGTGCTCGCGCTTGAGGCCGAGCCGCATCGCCTCGGCGACCTCGGCGGGCGTGGGCCACACGTCCTCGAGGAACACCGGCTTGCCATCGCTGCCGGTGCCGAGTGGATCGGTCTCCATGTCGACGTTCATCGAGCCGGCGAGCGCGTACGCGACGACCAGCGGCGGCGATGCGAGATAGTTCGCACGCACGACCGGGTTCACGCGGCCCTCGAAGTTGCGGTTGCCCGAGAGCACGGACGCGACGACGAGGTTGCCATCCTTGACCGCGGCCGCGATGTCGTCATGAACCGGGCCCGAGTTGCCGATGCACGTGGTGCAGCCGTAGCCCGCGAGAAAGAAGCCGAGCTTCTCGAGCGGCGCCATCACGCCCGCCTCGATCAGGTAATCGGTGACGACCTGCGAGCCCGGCGCGAGCGAGGTCTTCACCCACGGCTTGCTGGCCAGGCCCTTCGCGACCGCCTTCTGCGCGAGCAGACCCGCGGCCATCAGCACCGACGGGTTCGACGTGTTCGTGCAGCTCGTGATCGCCGCGATCACCACGGAGCCGTGGGTGAGCTGGAACTCGCCCTTGTCGGTGGTGACCGTCTTCGACGTGGCGAGGTGGCCGGGCGCCGCGTGGCCGCCTTCGTTCGACCATGCCTCGATCGCGGCGCTATCGGCCTGGCTCTTGTCACCGAGGATGCCACCGACGGCGCGGCGCCACGAGCGGCGCGAGTCCTTGAGCGGCACGCGATCCTGCGGACGAGCCGGGCCCGCGATCGACGGCTCCACGCTCGACAGATCGAGCGACAGCGAGTCCGCGAACCGCAGCTTGGCCTTCGGGTCGTGCCACAGCAGGTTCTCCTTGGTGTAGCGCTCGACGAGCTGCACGTGGTCGTCGCTGCGACCGGTGAACCGCAGGTACGCGAGCGTCTCGTCGTCGACCGGGAAGAACCCCATCGTCGCGCCGTACTCCGGTGCCATGTTCGCGATCGTCGCGCGGTCGGGCAGCGAGAGTGCACCGATGCCGGCGCCATAGAACTCGACAAACTTGTCGACCACGCCCTTCTTGCGCAGCATCTGGGTGACGGTGAGGACGAGGTCGGTCGCCGTCGCACCCGGCGGTAGCTTGCCGGTGAGCTCGAAGCCGACGACCTCGGGGATCAGCATCGCCATCGGCTGGCCGAGCATGACCGCCTCGGCCTCGATGCCGCCGACACCCCAGCCGAACACGCCGAGCCCGTTGATCATCGTGGTGTGCGAGTCGGTGCCGACCACCGAGTCCGGATACGCGACGGTGATGCCGTCGTGGACCTGGGTGAACACGACCTTCGCGAGGTACTCGAGGTTGACCTGGTGACAGATGCCGGTGCCCGGCGGCACGACGTTCATGTTCGCGAGCGCCTGCTGGCCCCAGCGCAGGAACAGGTAGCGCTCCTGGTTGCGCTGGTACTCGAGGTCGACGTTCTTGCGGAACGACAGCGACGTGCCGTAGTCGTCGATCTGCACCGAGTGATCGATGACGAGGTCGGCGGGCTTGAGCGGATTGATCGAGCGGCCGGGAAGGCCGAGCTTCACGAACGCGTCGCGCATCGCGGCGAGGTCGCACACTGCGGGGACGCCGGTGAAGTCCTGCATCAGCACGCGGGCCGGCCGCAGCTGGACCTCGCGCTCGACGCGCACCTTCGGGTTCCACGAGGCGACGGCCTCGATGTCACCGGGACTGACGGTGAGGCCGTCCTCGTAGCGGAGCAGATTCTCGAGCAGGATGCGCATCGAGTAGGGCAGGGTGGCGACATCGCCGACGCCTTCCTTGATCAGTGCATCGAGCCGGTACAGCTCCACCTTTCCCGAGCCGACCGCGATCTGAGCCTTGCTTCCGAAGCTATTCGTCATCGTGGGTTCCTTGCGCGAAATCTATCAGGTACGTGGGCAGGTCGTGGGGTATGGTGTGGCGTGTCTGGCCCCGTCGACGACCCTTCCGAGGTCGCCGCCATTGCCGCGGAGATCGCGGGGGCCCCACTCGCGACGTTCGACCTCGAGTTCCTGTCGGCCGAGCGGCTGATCCCCAGCCTGTGCCTGGTCCAGGTCTCGTGGTTTCCATCGCATACCCGGTTGGATGTCCCGGAATCTGTGATCGTCGCGACCGTCCCCCAGGTGCGGCTCCTCGACCCGCTGGCCGTCGACGTTCGCCCGGTGATCGCGGCGCTGGCCGCCCATCCGCTGGTCGTGGCGCACGCCCCGCGCCAGGACCTCGGCCTGCTCTACGCCCGGTTCCAGATCGCGATGCCGAACGTGATCGACACCCAGCTGATGGCCGCGTTCGCCGGGATCGGCGATCAGGTCGGGCTCGCGACCCTCGCGCTCGAGCTGCTCGGCATGTCGCTCGCCAAGGAGCAGCAGTGGACCGACTGGGGCAAACGCCCGCTATCGGAGGCGCAGCTCGCGTATGCCGATGCGGACGTGCGGCATCTCCCGGCGCTGTTCGCACGGCTGCGCACGCGGCTCGGTGGTCGGCTGCCCTGGGTCCGGGCCGAGAGCGCGCAGGTCGCGGCCGATGCGGTCGCCGCGGCCGTCGTCACGGCCGAGACCGCATGGCGTCAGGTCGGCGGGCTACGCGGCATGGATGCGCACGCACTGGCGACGTTGATCGGGCTCGCGGCGTGGCGGTTCGAGGTCGCCAGCGAGCTCGATCGACCACTCGGTCAGGTGCTGAACGACAAGGTGCTGATCGATCTCGCGCGGCAACGGCCACGGAGCGCGAACGCGGTGCGCGGCATCAAGGGCCTGTCGCCGCTCGCGAAGCAGCGCGCCGACGAGCTGATCGCCGTGGTCGAGGCCGCGGATCCGGCGATGGCGAAGGATCTCGTGATGGCGAGCGGCCGTGCAGCGAGTCAGCGCGCGCAGCGCTGGGCCGAGCTGCTGCTCGCGATCGTGCAGCTCGTGGCGGATCGGACCGGCATCGCATCGCGCCTGCTCGCCACGCGGGCGGATGCCGAGGAGCTGGCGCGAACCGTCGACGAGCACGGTCTCGCCGCGGCGGAGCAGCTGCCGGCGCTTGCCACCTGGCGCCGCGAGGTGATCGGCCAGCCGCTGCTCGACTGGCTCTCGGGCAAGGCCGCGCTGGTCGGCGATCTCGACACGCCGATCGGCCTCGCGCTGCGCTAGCGTTCGGCTGCGAGCGCCGCGAGCACCGCGGGCAACGCATCGTAGTCGGCGGGCTTGGCGTCATCGCGGCGGTAGCGGACCCGACCGGCCTTGTCGATGACGATCAACGTCGGCAGCGCGCTCACGTTGATCGGCGGCTGCTGGACGCGCAGGCTGCGATCGCGCGCGATCGGGAACGCGGCGGGCACCTCGCGCAGGTAGCGGGTCACCACCTCGTCCTCCTCGTCGACGGAGAGGCCGATCACCGCGATCGCGGGATGGCTCTGCGCGAGCCGGCCGAGCTTGGGGAACGCCTCGCGGCATGGCTTGCAGTAGGTCGCCCAGATATCGAGTACGACGATCGTTCCGCGCGCCGTGGTGGTGGACCACGTGCTGCCGCCGAGCAGCGGGAACGACAGCTCCGGCACCGCCGTGCTGGTCGCGGCCGGGGTCAGCGTGGGGCCGGAGGCGCAGCTCCCGATCAGCGCGAGCGCCACCACCAGCCGGATCACAGATTCACCGCGATGCCGAGCGAAGCGGCGCGTTCGCCGAGCGCCGCGAGATCGACGATCAACGTGGCGCGTGAACCGATCGACACGCTCGCTCCCACTCCGAGCTGGAAGTGATGGGTGTCGGTGCCCCTGGTGTCGCTGCCGTCCCGGCTCCACAGCACCGGGCCGCCGAACGCGCGCGCGAGCAGGTAGGGGCTGACCACGCCGAACGTGCGCCCGGCGGTGACGCCGAGCCGCGCATCGGCCGCGAACAGCGATTCGCGCGCACTCTGCATGCCACCCGCGAGCTGCTCGCGCGTCGTGGTTCGCGAGACACCCAGGCTCGCGGAGCCGGCAACGAACCACGGCGGGGAGGCCCACTGCCGCGCGACTCCGACCGAGCCCACGATGCCGGCGCCGAGATCGAACGTGCGGCCGTCGCCCTCGAGCGTCCCGCCGAGCACCGCCCCGAGTGCCGCGCGAACGCTGATCCGCGACGGCCACGCATAGCCGGCGATCGCGGTGACCGCGGATTGCCGGAGGTCCGTGTTCGGACCCTTGCTGAACGACAGCGTCGTATCCGACACCGCAGCCGACACGCCGGCGAACACTCGCCGCTGCGCGGATGCGTTGCCTTCACAGCCCGTCGGACCGACGGGCGCTCCTACACCTCAAGCCTCGGCGAGCCGCGGCGCCGCTGCGATTCCGATCAGGCCCGCGGTGATGATATGCAACCACATGCCGCACAGCATAGCTCCACCGAGCCGCCGAGGCTGCTCCGTGCGGTAAACGGCAGGCGAGGCGGTCCTTGGATCCTCGCGCGCAAAGATCGCGAGGCGATCTGGTGCGTTGGAGCCCAGATGCGCATCCGAACGTCATTCGCCCTCCTCGGGATCGTGGCCGCCTGCAGCGGGAAGGGCGAGCCGGCGAAGCCGATGTCCACCGCCCCCCCACCGACGGCAAACAGCGGAGTCCTGCCGGTCATGGAGCAGGTCAAGGTCGCGGCCATTCCGCTGCCGCTGTTCCAGAGCTCGGCGCAGATCGCCGGTCAGGACGCGCAGCAGCAGGCGCCGTGGACGCTGACCGCCTCCGATGGCAGTGGGCTGCTCGTCACCAAGGTCGAGGCGAAGGCCGTGCTGCAAGGGCCGCTCGCCTTCACCGAGCTCCACCTCTACTTCCATAACACCGAGGATCGGATCCGCGAGGGCACGTTCGCGATCACGCTGCCGAGCGGGGCCGCGGTCTCGCGGTTCGCGATGGAACAGAACGGGCAGTTCCTGGAGGCGGAGATCGTCGAGAAGCAGCTCGCGCGTCGCGCCTACGAGGACAACCTGCATCGCAAGCAGGATCCTGCGCTGCTCGAGAAAGGTGCCGGCAATCAGTTCACGGCGCGCGTGTTTCCGATCCCCGCGAAGGCCGACAAGCACCTCGTGATCTCGTTCAGCCAGGAGCTGCCGGGCACCCGCTACACGCTGCCGCTGCGCGGCCTGCCGAAGGTGGAGTCACTCGACATCCAGCTCGCCATCACCGGCGCCGATGGCAAGACCACCCAGCAGGTGCTCTCGCACCGCAACTGGACGCCCGATCGCGACTTCGTCTCCGAGGCTCCGAGCGCCGCGGAAGCGCTGGTCGCCGGGCAGTACGTGGTGGCGCAGATCTCGGCGTTCGATCAAGCGCAGGTCGCCGCCGATCGACCGACCGGGATCACGCTGCTCGTCGATACCAGCGCGTCGCGCGCTCTCGGCTTCGAGCGCTACGCGCGCAACATTCGCGAGCTGATCGGCTCGCTGGTCGCGAGCTATGGCGATGGCCTGCAGCTCGAGCTAGTCGCGTTCGACCAGGATTCGCAGTCGCTGTTCTCCGGCCGCGCGGCCGACGTCGGTGAAGCGCAGGTGCGCGCGTTGATCGCTCGCGGTGCGGCCGGCGCCTCGGATCTCGGTCAGGCGCTCGCATCGATCAGCGCGCCGAAGTCGCGCGTGGTGGTGATCACCGACGGTGTGATGACCGCGGGTGCGAAGACCGCGGATCTACGCGGTGCGGTCGGCTCGCTGGCAAAGCATCAGGTCGAGCGGCTCGATGTCGTGCTCGCCGGTGGCATCCGCGACGAGGCGCTCGCGACCACGCTCGTCACCTCGGGGCTCGCCCGCGCGGGTGCCGTGCTCGATCTGGATCAGGGGCTCTCCGATGTGGTCGCCGGGCTCGGCGAGCGCGTGATGGTCGATGTCCCGGTCGAGGTCGCCGGCGCGTCGTGGGTGTATCCGCGGATCATCAAGAGCGCGCGGGCATCGAGCCGCACCATGGTGTACGCCCGGCTCGCTGACGGTGCGCAGACCATGCAGGTCACGATTGCGGGACGCACACGCGCCGTCGGGCTCGCGGGTGGAACGCCGGCGCTGATCGAGCGTGCGGCCGCCACCGCGGAGATCGCGGATCTCGAGGCCAAGCTCGATGTCGCGCAGGGCACCGAACAGCGAGCGCTGCGCGTTCAGATCGCGAACAAGTCGGTCGCGGCGCGCGTGGTGTCGAGCCAGACCGCGATGCTCGTGCTCGAGAGCGACGGCGATTACGCCCGCTACGGCATCGATCGCAAGGCGCTCGCCGACATCCTCGTCGTCGGACCACGCGGCCTCGAGCAGCAGCGCCGCAGCTCGCAGATCGCGATCGCGACGTCACCGGAGACCACGGGCAACCAGCAGCAGCGCCCCGCGCGCGAGCAGCGGGAAGGCGAGACCGCCTACAAGGCCGCGACCAAGAAGAACAAGCGCGAGGATGCCGACGTTCATCGGCTGACGAGCGAGCAGACCGTGGCCCTCGAGAAGCAGTCCGACGAGCTCGAGGAGGCGGATGCGCCGGACGCGGAGCCGACCGCGCCGGGCGAGGCGATGGAAGCGCCGAGCGTGAGGTCGCCCGCGCCGCCACCGCCGCCCGCACCGGTCGCGTCCGGCAACGCGGGACGTGCGTTGCAGCCCGACCTGGATCGCCGCGATTCGAACACCGCGCCGAGGGCCACGGCCCTGCGTCGCGAGCGGTTCCGTGGCGATCAGCTCGCCGGTGACGCCGATGGCGAGGCGCCGCGCGAGAGCTGGCCGCCGTCCGGATCGCCGGATGCGCTGAAGGGTCGACTAGCGGAGATCGATCGTGCGATCCGGAGCGGTAACGCCGACCTCGCGCTCGAGAAGGCGCGCGCGTGGCACGCGAAGGACGCGGGGGACGTGCTCGCGCTGATCGGCATGGGCAACGCGCTGGAGGCCAAGCAGGACCTCGCGAACGCCGCGCGCATGTACGGCTCGCTGATCGATCTGTTCCCGGGCCGCGCCGATCTCCGCCGGTTCGCCGGTGAGCGGCTCGAGCGGATCGGGGCCAGCGCGCGGACGTTGATGATCGATACCTACCGCCGCGCCGTCGAGGAGCGCCCCGATCACATGACGGGCCATCGCCTGCTCGCGTACGCGCTGGTTCGCGACGGCAAGCTCGCGGAGGCGTTCGATGCGATCCTCGCCGGCATCGACCAGCCGTATCCCGAGGGTCGGTTCGCCGGTGGCCAGCGCGTGCTGACCGAGGACGCCGGGCTGATCGGTGCTGCCTACGCGGCGAGGTTCCCGGAGAAGCGCAAGGACATCATCGCGCAGCTCGCGAAGCGCAGCGCGCAGCTGTCCACCGGCCGCTCGACGCGGTTCATCCTGTACTGGGAGACCGACGCCAACGACGTCGACTTCCACATCCAGGACGCGCGCGGCGGGCACGCGTTCTACGGCGCCAAGCAGCTGCCGTCGGGCGGCGAGCTCTACGAGGACATCACCACCGGCTACGGTCCCGAAGAGTTCGCGATCCAGGGCAACCCCGTCGCTGGCCCGTACCACCTGTCGATCAACTACTACTCGCAGGGCCCGATGGGATACGGCATGGGCCTCCTGCAGATCCTCCAGCACGATGGCAATGGCAAGCTGTCGTTCCAGGATCGGCCGTACGTGATCATGAACGACCACGCGTTCGTCGATCTGGGGACCTTCAAGCCGTAGTTCGGCCCTAGTTCGCCAGCTGCATCTGCTCGGGCTCCTGGGCACCGAGCAGCCGCGCGACCCGCGCCGCGAGCACGAAGGCAGTGGGCCAGCCCTCGTTGTTGTCGCCGTCCTTGGAGTACACGCTGAGGATCGACAGCTCGCCATCGATGCTCTCGAACGTCTCGGGCTGCTTCGTGCACAGCTCGACCACCAGCTGATAGTGCGCGCCATCGCGGGATGGCTCGATGTCGTCCTGCCAGTCGCTCCACGCCTCGAGCACCGGCGCCTCGATGTCATCGAGATCGATCGCGAGCGCCTCGACCTCGTCCTCGGGCACGTGAACGATGATCCGGATGAACGGCGTCGCGTAGCTCACCGTCGAGCGCACGTGGCCGGGCAGGGTGTCTGTCAGCAGCATGCGAACGCGATCACACAGCGCAGCGTCGACCGGCTCTGCGACGATCCATTCTTCGAGGGTACCACCCATCGGCGTTACGCTGGGTAGCAGACCGAGTACGTCACGACCAGCCGGTCCAGTAGTAAACCAGAGCGTGGAAATTCTTGTCGCGGTGCGCGGACTCGAGCGACGCGTGCAGCTTGCCGCGATCCCGCGCATCGCCGACCGCGCCCGGCCACGGATCGATCATCACGAGATCCTCGTCGCGATCCTTCGGATCGATGCGATCCATCGTGACACCCACGGCGTGGAGCACGTGCTCGTCCGCCATCTCGTTGCCCGCGGCGCCCGGCTGCGGATGCAGCTTCTTGAAGCTCGTCGGCAGCATCGCACCGCGATAGCCGCGACCCGCCTTGACCCACTCGAGCAGTGCGGACGTCGGCGTGGCGACCCGGCGGCACTGCAGGCGATAGCCGAGCTCGTGGAGCGACGACACGCGGCTGGAGAACCAGCGCTGCACCTTCTCGATGTTGCCGCCTTCGCGCGAGGTGTTGAGCTCGTGGAAGATGATCTCCTGGATGCCCGGAGCGTACGCGCCGGCGCGATACGCGATCCGGCGCAACAGGTACGCGGTGGCCGCACCTGCGCACGCGGTCGGCGTGTGGAACACGGGGACCAGGAACCGGATCTCCTCCGGCTTCTGCAGGACAACGTCGTCGCGACTCACGCTCATCACCACGAGGCAGGCGCAGCGTACACGAGCGCCACGTGATTTGTCTGCGCAGCACCATGCGCAACACCCTGCATCACCCCTGATACGCGCCGGTGCGCCGCGGGCTTCCCCGGTCATTGCTTGACACTATGTCAGCCTTCTAGTACTGACACTCTGTCAGGTCATGCCGCGCCGTCCCGACCTCGCTCGACGCTCCGAGCTCGCCCGCGCCGCCTTCGAGGTGCTGCGAACGCGCGGGATGCAGACCTCGATGCGCGAGCTGGCCGAGGCGCTCGGGATCAAGCGCCCGACGCTCTACTTCTACTTTCCCGACCTCGGCGCGGTGTTCGAGACGGTGCTGGATCAGATGTATCAGCAGCTCGCCCAGGCGGTGATCGCGCGGGCCAGCGCGGCCGATCACCCGCTCGATCGGCTGCGCGCCGTGGTCGATGCCACGCTCGACTTCCACCGCGAGCGCCCGCAGCTGATCGGCGGGCTGCTGCAGCTGTGGGCGGTGGGCGGCCGGGACGTCGGCAGCATCCTCGATCGCGAGCGCCAGATCGTGCTCGCCGGTCGCGCTGCGCTGGTCGCCGATCTGCGCGCCGGGATCGCGCGGGGGGACGTGCTGCCGTGCGATCCGGACCGGATCGTCGACCTCGTGCTCGCCGTGGTCGACGGCGTGCTCGTCCATCACGTGCTCGGCATCGCCCGCGCCGATGACGTCACCGAGGAGCTCGCCGCGCGCGTGCTCGAACCGCTCCGTGCGAAACCCCGATCGCGAAAGCCGCGCACTCCATGACCAAGCCGTTGTTCCTCGCGCGCCTGACCGGAACCCAGGAGCAGATGGGAGCGCAGCACGGGCGGCTCACCGCGGCCGATGCCGTGCGGCTGCTCGAGTTCTACAAGACGATGCCCGAGCGCACGCTCGCCGGGGACCTGGGCACCGTCGGCAAGCTCGCAGTGCGCGCGTTCGCGAATGCGTGGCAGCACAACCTCTCGCGCACGCGGCCGCCCGAGCTCGCGGCACGCACCCGCGCGTTCGCCGAGGCGGTGGCGACGGCGCGACCAGGGCACGACGTGCGCTCCGCGGTTCGCACGCTCGCCACGATGGACGCGATGCAGAACTGCGTGTCGCTGGTGGCGCGTGGATCGCTCGGCCCGTTCGCCGGCCCGCTCGCCGCACGCGCCACGGTGGGTGCGGTCCCCGCATGCTCCACCGCGATCGCGTGGGGCGGGGCCACCCTGGACGGCGAGCTGTTGTTCGCGCGCAACTTCGACTTCCCGGGCGTGGGCGTGTGGGATGTCGCGCCGGCGTTCGTCGTCTGCGTTCCCGACGCGGGCCAGCGCTACGGCTTCTTCGCCACCCGCGGCGCGGATACCGCCGTGGTCACCGTGATCAACGAGGCCGGCGTCGTGATCGCACCGCACACCCGCTGGCATCGCGATGTCACCTGGAGCGGCGCGATGATCGTGGACGTGGTGCACGAGATCGCGCGCCGCGCCGAGACCCTCGAGGATGCGGTGAAGATCGCACGCGAGCGCCCAGCATCGTCGAGCTGGGGGATCGCCGTGGGCAGCGCACGCGAGCGGTCGGCGCTGGTGATCGAGCTCGCAGGTCCGCACGGCGAGGTCGTGCGCCCCGCGCCGGGCGCCGATCACCTGGTATGTACCAATCACTACAAGACCACGGCGCTGCAGGCTGGCGAGCTCGCTGCCTCCGCCGCGTGGTCGCATCACTCCGAGCGTCGAGAGCGCCGGCTGCGCGCGCTGATCGAGCACCGCGCGGCTCCGCTGACCGCGCGCGATCTCGCTCGGTTTCTCGGCGACCGCCGCGATCCCGATGCGCCCGAGCGAGAGCGGCACTTCGGGGGAACGCTCGCGCAGGCGATCAACGTGCACGCGGTCGTCGTCAAGCCGGCCGCGCTGCGTGCGTGGGTCGGCGTCGATCGCGCGCCGAGCTGCGAAGGAACGTGGGCGGATGTGCGCTGGGAGTGGGAAGGTCCGCAGGGCGGATGGGAGCTCGGTGCCACGGAAGGTTCCGGGTTCTCCGCCGTATCACTCCCCGAGCTCGTCGCGGCGCAGGACGCGGCGAGCCGTCACATTCACGACGCCGTGCGTGCCTACGAGGGCGCGCACGATGTGCCCGCGGCGCGTGCCGCGATCGAGCGCGCGGTCGGCGCGGCGCCGGAGGATCCCTCGCTCCGGCTGATCGCCGCATGGCTCGCGCTCGAGGACACCGCCCCCGATCGCGCGCTGGTCCATATCCATGCAGGGCTCTTGCTCGAGGTCGAGCCCTACCGAAGGGGCCAGTTGTTACTCTGGGGATCTCGCGCCGCGGCGAAGCTGGATGCTTCCCTGTCGAAGCGCTGGAAACGCGAGCTTGGAGGTCTTGCTGGCGACGGCGTCGACGAGTTGCGTGCTCGTGGAAACCAACACCACCGCGGTAAACCGCACCCAAACCTGATGATGGTGGACGCTTATTGAAGGATGCATCCTTGGCCGGAGGCCAGCAGGGGTCGTGTCAGATGCGATTCCGTGAGTTGCACCGCGAGGTGTGCCTGACGTACGCTCTAGCGTACGCGCGATCGAGCGCGATTTTCGAGGGGGACTGAAAATGGATTGGTTGCACATTCTTCTGCTGTTGGCCGGTGGCGTCCTTGCGATCTCGGGGCTCATCGTCGCGAAGAAGCCCGACGCCAAGGCGATGCTCGACAAGCTCGTGCCGTTCCAGGCCTTCATCGGCGTGGCGCTGCTCGTGATCGGTCTCATCCGGTTGATCCAGTTCGGACCGTTGATGGTGTTCCGCATGCTGAGCGCGTTGCCGCTGCTGGGCCTCGCCATCATCGGCGCGACCTACGGCGCCATCCTGCTCGGCTTCCTGTTCGGAATGCCGCAGATCGCGAAGTGGATCCCGGGTACGTCGTCCGCCGAGACCAAGGCGAGCGAGCTGTCGAAGAAGCTGGCGCCGTTCCAGGTCATCCTCGGCATCGTCTGCCTCGCTGCCGGCGTGCTGCTGCTCCTGTATCAGCTCGGCATCCTGAAGCCGTTCTGAACCGATCGCGTCAGCGCGCGCCGTAGTTGTGCGCTGACGTCTCTTCGTTGCGGTCGGTGGCGGGAGGTGGATCGGGAGACAGCGCGCTGATCTTCGCGCGCGTCTCGGCATCGAGCTCGATGGTGTTGGCGGCGAACGCCGGCGCGAGTTGCTCGAGGTTGCGCCCGCCGACCAGCACGCTGGTCACGCCGGGATGGGACGCGACCCACGCGACCGCTAGCGCCGCCGGTGCTTCGCCGTAGTCGCGGGCGAACGTGACGAATCGATCGGCGACCTCGTAGGCCGCCGCGTTGCTGTAGCGCGTGGCGTACATCTTGTTGTCGAGCAGGCGGCCCTTGTCGGGAGCCTTGCCCACGCCGTACTTGCCGGTGAGCAGACCCCCGCCGGTGGGGCTGTACGGGATGACCCCGATGCCGAGCGACTGCGCCATCGGCAGGATCTCGATCTCGGCGGTGCGCTTCACCAGGTTGTACATCGGCTGGATCGCCACCAGCGGCGCCCAGCCCTCGGCGGCTTGCCGGCCGAGCGCGTGCGCGACCTGCCACGCGGCAAAGTTCGAGCACGCGGGATACAGGATCTTGCCGGCGCGCACGAGGTCCTCGAGTGCGCGCAAGGTCTCGCCGAGGTCGGCGACGTCGTCGAACCGGTGCAGGTAGAACAGATCGATGCGATCGGTCTGCAGCCGGCGCAGGCTGGCCTCGACCGCGCGGACCAGGTGATAGCGCGACGTGCCCCGTTCGTTGGGCCCCTTGCCGGTCGGGAAGTACGCCTTGGTGGCGAGCACGATCTGATCGCGCTCCGCCCCGATCAGGCGCCCGAGGATCTCCTCGGAGCGGCCCTCGTTGTAGACGTCGGCCGTATCGATCAGGTCGATGCCGGCATCGCGCGCGGCCCGCCAGATCGCTTGCGCGGTGGCCTCGTCGGCGTCGCCGCCGAACGACATCGTGCCGAGCGCGACGCGGGAGACCTTGACGCCGGTCCTACCAAGCCACGGCATCAGTGCGGGAAGGCCGCGTCGATGCGGTGCAGGACCTTCTCCTCGTCTCCTGAGACCTTGCCAAACCCGAGGATGCCGCCGGCGGCGGCCGCGACCATCTTCGCGAACCCGAGGATTTGATTCTTGAGCAGACGGTTCTGCTCCTCGTTCAGCTGCACGGTGAGCGTCTTGATGTACGACTCCCACGCGGTGAACAGATCGTCGCTCGGCTTCTTGGCGAGCCAGGTCTGGAGCAGCTCGTAGCCATCGGTGCCCTGCTCGAGCCCCTTGCCATGCGCGCCCTGAAGGATCGCGGTGCGCTCGTTGTCCTGGATCTGACCGTCGGCCCACGCCACGGCGATCAACGGGACCAGCGAGAGCGCGGCGATCGTGTTGGACTTGAGGCCGAGCGCGACCAGCTTGTCGAGCACCGCGTCATCGGTCATGCCCGAGGCCTTGCGAAGGTCCTCGCGGGAGCGCTGGGCGTCGAGCTTGTCCTTCATCGCGCCGAGCTTCTGCGCGTTCTCCTTCTCGAAGAACTGATCTTCCAGAGCTCTTCCACGTTCTTCGAGGGTAACTTCGGCCACAGCGGTCTCCTTGGTTGAAGGTAAGTCGCACAGTACAAAAATCACGGGCCGGTTTGGAGCGTTCGCGTCAGGGATCGCTGCAACACGGCGCTTCGGTCCCACCACGGTGACACCACGGAAAACCCTGCAGGGTGAGGATAGCTTCCTGCGGATTGCACTTGTCGGACGGGACGTCGGTTGCTACGTCAGCGGCCCGTGCGGCTCCCCATCCTTGTTGCCCTCGCTGCCACCGCCGGTTGTGCGCGTGGTGGCGCGCTCCTCGAGTCGTCCGACGCCGCCGCTCCGGGGGCGCTGGTCACCCCGGATGCCCCGGGGGCGACCCAGGATGCGCCGGCGTCCACCCCAGATTCTCCGGCGTCGCCCCCGGTCGATGCGGCGGTCCAACCGCCGCAGCTGGATGCGCCCGCGGACGGCGGCGGCGGCGGTGTTCCGACGACGCTGCTGCTGAGCGAGGTCGTGCTCGCGCCGTCGACGGGTGAGCTCGTCGAGATCGTCAATCCCGGCGCCGCCGCGGTGGATCTGTCGACCTACTACCTCTCCGACAACGGCAACTACTTCCGGCTCCCGGCGGGCGCACCGGTGCTCGATACCGATGACTTCATCGTGAAATTCCCGGCGGGGGCGTCGATCCCGGCGCACGGTGTGATCACCGTCGCGCTCGATACCGCCGCGAATTTCACCAGCGTCTATGCGGTCGCGCCGAGCTACTCGATCGCGAGCGGCACGATGACGATGGTGGCCTCGAACGGCCTCGCCACGCTGACCAACGCCGGCGAGCTGATCGCGCTGTTCCGCTGGGACGGGCAGGCCGATCTGGTGAAGGACGTCGATCTCGTGGTCGTGGGCGCGGCCACCGCCGCGAACGGCCTGGTCAACAAGAGCGCGGTCGCGATCGATGGCCCGGATACCGGCACCACCGCCAGCGCCTACGCCCACGATGCCCGCACGCTCGCGGCACAGGCGTCGACGCCCGCCGCGGGAAAATCGACCAAGCGCCTCGCGCCCGAAGCCGGCCACGAGATCCAGACTGGTTCGGGGAACGGCGTCCTCGGCGATGACGAGACCTCCGAAAATACCGCCGCGACCTGGGACTCGAGCGCATTCGGCACGCCAACGCCGGGCACGGTCCCCGCAGCGCTCATGCCGTGAGGTAAGGTCGCGCGGGTGACGCACCCCCGACGCCAGGCACACCGCAAGGGACTGCGGCTGTGGCTCGTCCCGATGGTGATCCTCGGCGGCATCGCGCTGGTCGGGTTCGCGGTGTTCTACCTGATCGATCACTACCTCACCGGCGGCGTCTCTCACTCCGACTACTCCAATCCGGTCGGCCGCTACGTGCGGTTCGAGCCGACGCTGATCTCCGATGCGCTGTCCGGTCTCGCCGGCATGACCGCGGCGGTGCTCGGCATCGTGATCACCGTGGTCTCGCTGCTCGTGCAACTGACCTCGGATCGCTACACCGGCGTCGCGCGGATGTTCCTTCGCGATCGAACCAACGTCGCGGTGATGGCCTACTACGTCATCACCTGCGTCGTCGGCGTGTTCCTGTCGTTGTCGCTGCACTCCGAGTTCGTGCCGCGCGCCACCGTGTTCGCGATGATGGTCGCGACCGCCTTCGGCATCGTGATCATGCTGCCGTACTTCATGTACGTGTTTCGGTTCCTCGAGCCGGTGAACTTGATCTCCCGGATCCAGACCGAAGCCGCGGATGACCTCGCGATCTCGGCGACGTCGAAGGATCCCGAGGAGATCGCGACCGGGCAAGCGCCGGCGCTGGTCGCGCTCGAGGAAATGACCGACATCACGTCGAACTCGATCTCGGGCAAGGACAAGATCATCGCGAGCCGCGCGGTAGATGCGATCAAGGACCTCGTGATCGGCTACATGGCGATCAAGGGCCGCGCGGAGCGAGCGTGGTTCACGATCGGCGAGAAGATCCGCGACAACCCGGACTTCGTGGCGATGGATCCCGAGTCGCTGCGCGAGCTCGAGGCCGATCACACGTGGCTCGAGTGGAAGGCGCTGCGCCAGTACCTCGGCATCTACGCCGAGGCGCAGGGCGAGATGCCCGACATCAACTACCTGATCGCGATCGATACCCGCTACGTCGGCGAGGCCGCGCTGGCCAACGGCGATCGCGCCGTGGTCGAGCTGGTGTTCCGGTTCATGAACAGCTACCTGCGCGCGGCGCTCAATGCCCGCGCGGTGCGCACCGCGTACAACGTGATGAACCAGTACCGGCTGCTGGTCGAGAGCATGATCAAGGGCAAGGCCGACGACCTCGCGATCGCCGGCGTCAAGCACATGATCTACTACGGGCGCACGAGCTACGACATGCAGCTCGGCTTCGTCACCGAGACCGTCGCGTACGATGTGTCGGCGCTGTGCGAGTTCGCGCACCTGCAGAAGCACGGACACGATCTCGACGACAAGATGCTCGCGATGTTCCTCGAGCTCGATCAACCGCTGCGGCAGAAGCGCCAGGAGTCGGGCCTGCAGGGCATCCGCAAGGCGCAGATCAAGCTCGCCTGCTACTACCTCGTGGCCGGCGCCGAGGAACGCGCACACAAGATCGCCGCCGACATGGCAGGTGAGGATCGCGAGCGGCTGCGGTCGATCCGCGAGCAGCTCGGCCGCGTCGAGTCCAAGGAGTTCTGGGAGATCATCGATCGTGGCCGCAACTTCGAGTACATGCCGCCGAAGCAGCGCGACCAGATGGACAGGTTCTTCGCGATGTTGCCGTAGCGTCAGAACTGCTGCTGGTGCGCGTCGCGGAGCTTCGCGAGCTCGGCGAGGCCGCGGGTACGGGCACCGATCATCGGCTCACCGGCGGCGACCGGAACGCGGACCTCGTAGTAGCTCTTGAGCTTGGGCTCGGTGCCGCTGGGTCGCATGATCACGCGGCGGCCGCCGGCGAGCTTGAACACGAGGACGTCACTCGGCGGGAGGCCGCCTTCGCCCCTGGAGAGATCGACCACGCTCTCCACTGGGTGACCGGCGAGCTCGCGGGGCGGCGACGTGCGGAACTTCGCCATCGCGGCCTTGATCTCCGCCATGCCCTCGGCGCCGGGCTTGGTCAGCGAGACCTGCTCGGTGACGAACAGGCCGACGCGGCGATAGATGTCGTCGAGGTGGTCGAGCACGGTCTTGCCGCGCGCCTTGTTCCACACGGTGAGCTCGGCGAACAGCACGCACGCCGAGACGCCGTCCTTGTCGCGGACCAGCGGGCCGACCGAGTAGCCGAGCGCCTCCTCGTAGCCCATCACGAACCGGCCGCCGTGCTCGGCCTCGTAGTCGATCGCGGCGTTGCCGATCCACTTGAAGCCGGTGAGGGTCTCGCGATAGTCCGCGCCCGCTTCCTTCGCGAGGAAGCCGAGCAGCTGCGACGAGACGATCGTGGTGGCGACCATCCGCTTGTCCTTCGCGGAGACCGTCAGCAGGTAATCGGCCAGCAGCGCGCCGACCTGATCGCCCGACAGCACGCGATAGCCGGCGCCGTCCGGAACCGCCGCGCACAGCCGGTCCGCATCGGGATCGTTGGCGAGCACGAGGTCCGCCGTTACTTGGGCGGCCAGCGCGAGCACGCGGTCCATCGCGCCCTTCTCCTCGGGATTGGGGAACGCGACGGTGGGAAACTCGGGATCCGGCTCGCGCTGTGAGGGCTCGGTGTGGAGCTGCGGAAACCCCGCGAGCTTCATCGCGCCCTCGACCGATAGCGCACCCACGCCATGCAGCGGCGTGTACGCGACGACCAGCGGCCGGCCATCGGCGCTAGGGCTCGCGCGCAGTGCGACGACCTTCGCGAGGTACTCGTCGTGGATCGACTCGTCGAGATCGATCACGATGCCGCGCTTGCGCAGCTCGTCGAGCTCCGGCATCGGCAGCTCGTTGCTCTTGCCGATGCGCTCGATCGCCTGTGCGATGCCGGTGTCGTGCGGCGGGATGATCTGCGCGCCGTTGCCCCAGTACACCTTGTAGCCGTTGTACGCGGGCGGGTTGTGGCTCGCGGTGACCATCACCCCGGCGCACGCCTGCTTGTCGACCACGGCCCACGCGGTGGTCGGCGTCGGCCACGGGCGGTGCGCGAGGTACACCTGGATGCCCGCCCCGCCGAGCACGCGTGCGGTGTCCTCCGAGAACACGCGCGAGTTGCGCCGCGCATCGTGGCCGATCAACACGCCGCGCTGCCTGGCATCGGGCACGTTCGCGATCAGGTAGGCGGCGAGGCCGGCACTGACCTTGCGAACCAGCACGCGGTTCATTCGCTGCGGACCCGCGCCGATGATCCCGCGGAGCCCTGCGGTGCCGAACTCGAGCGATCCGGTGAACCGTTCGGCGAGATCCTTTTGCGCCGCTTCATCGCCCCGGTCGCACGCGGCGAGCAGCGTGCGCAGCTCGTCGACGGTGGCGGGATCGGGATCTTCCGCAAGCCAGGCAACAGCGGCATCGTGGGGCGTCGGCATCGGCGGCACGATACCCCGCGCGTCGCGACGATACCGTCCGCTGGCGCGGCGTCTTTGTCAGCTCCCGGCTAGGTGCGTGCCGCCGCCTGCTTCTTCTTCATCTTCGCGATCAGGCCAGCGAACCCATCCTTGGCGATGATCTTGTTGAACATCGTGCGGTAGTTCTCCACCAGCCCGACGCCGTCGGTCTTGACATCCCACGCTCGCAGCTTGTCACTCTGCTTGACCAGCACGTACTCGATGCTGATCGAGAACGGGCGCCCCTTGCGCTCGGTCTTGACGGTGGTCGAGACCAGGACATTGCCGTCCTTGTCCACGGTCTCGGCGTCGTAGCTGACCTGGTAGGACAGGTTCGAGCGCAGCCCGCGGATGTAGTTGTCCTCGATCAGCGCGCGCAGCAGGGCCTGGAACTCGTCCTGCTGCGCCTTGGTGAGCTTGCTCCAGTTGTCGGCCATCGCGCGCTTGCCGAGCTGGTCGATATCGAGGAACCCACGCACGCTGGCGGTGACCTTGCCGGCGAGCGCCTTCTCCTCCGGCGAGCCGGCGGTCGCCTTTTGCTTCAGCTGGCTCGCCAGGGTCTCGTTCGCCTGCTTGACCGCGGCGGTGCCAGGTCCTGCCTTGGTGGGCGCCGGTGCGGGCTTCGCAACCTGGGGAGCCGCGAGAGCCACGGGGACCGAGAGGGTCATCAGAACAGCCACGATGAGGCGCTTCATGAGTCACTCCTTGAGACGGGGGCCACCGGAGCGGAATTCACCAGAGGCGCGCCCGAGGCGTACCACGGCCACGTTCCATTGAAAGACGGCTTGCGCCCAGCGGGCCCGCATCTGAAACCACGCGATGTACACATCTGCCAGATCCTTGGCTTCACCGGCGCCGATCGCCTGGGCTTGCAGGACCGACGCCAGCCAGGTCCTTGCCGCTTTTTCGCCATCGCTCGCCGCGGCCACCTTGGTGTGAGCTGCGGCGGCCTCGGCGAGCGCGGACTGTGCGTCGTAGCCGGCGCCGAGTGCGGCGAGCTGTGACTGTGCGCGCGCCCTGTGAGCCTCCGCACGTGCGCGATCTGCCCGGGCCTTGATCGTCCACGGCTCGAGCGTCCACTGCAGCGCGAGCACCACGCCGGCGCCGCTGCGGTTGTACGGATCGTTCGCAAACGCGCTCGGAGGATCGGTCACGCCCTGCGCGCGCGAGATCAGCGCGGACGCGACCAGCGCGAAGTCCGGGTAGTACTGGCTGTTCGCCATCGCCGCGAGCTCGTCGGCGGCCTTGGCGCCTGCGGACGCGGCACTCGCCTGTGGACGATGCTCGCCGGTGGCCGTGACCGGGACCGCGTGATCGATCGCTGCCAGCTCGTCCTTGTCGACATCGGCGTCGGGGATCGCGACCAGCGCACGCAGCCCCGCGAGTGCCTGTTGCTCGCCCATCTGCGCCTCGGCCCGCTGCACCTTGGCCTCGGCGAGCAGCACCGCGATCCGCTGACGATCCTGGATCGTCACGTCGGGAGCACCGGCGTCCTTGGCATCGATCTGCTCCAGCGCCTTCGCGACCTCGTCGATGCCGTCGTCGAGCATGTACCCGAGCTCGCGCGCCAGCTTGACGCCCCAGTATGCGCGCGCCGCATCGACCGCGAGATCGCCGGCCGCCTCGTCGGCGAGCGCCTTCTGCGCATCGAGGCCGGCACGGGCCGCGCGGCGCGCATGCGTGATCTTGCCGAACGTGAACAACGGCTGGGTGAGATCGAGCTGCGCGCCGCCGAACAGCCCGCTAAACCGCAGCGCGAAGTTCTTGGGACTGGTCCGCGTGCACTCCGGGTTGTCACACGTGATCTCGGGTGAGAGTGTTCCGAAGGCGGTGGCGCGGATCCGGGGCAGGCGAGCGGCATCGGCCTCGTCGACCCGGGCCGCGGCAGCGTCGAGATCGCCCTCGGCCATCTGCGCCCGGGGACTGGCGAGCGCCTTCGCGAGGACCTGTTCGAGCGTGAGGCGCGGTCCATCCGCGGCGGCCACGACGGGGAGGCACAGGATCGCGATCACGAGCATGCGCATCCCTGCGTTCTACTACACGCAGCGGTGCCGGGTGAGATAGCCTCCACGAACGTGCCTCGGTTCCTGTCCACCCTGTGCCTGGTGCTCGTCGTCACGGCGAGCGCTGCGGCTGATCCGGCGGCCGAGCAGCTGTTCCGCGATGGCAGACAGCTCCTGAAGGACGGCAAGATCGATCAGGCCTGCGACAAGTTCGAACAGAGTCGCGCGGTCGAGCCGAAGCCGGGCACCTCGCTGAACCTCGCGGACTGCCGGGAGCGCCAGGGGAAGCTCGCCACCGCGTGGGAGCTGTTCCTCGAGACCAAGGCGCTCGCCGAGCGGCAGAGCGACAAGGCCGTCGCCGGTGCGGCCGTCGCGCGCGCCGCGGCGATCGAGGGCAAGCGCGCGTTCCTGACGGTGGCGGTCGCCGCGGATCATCGGGTGCCGGGGCTGAACGTCACGCGCAATGGTGCGGACGTCCCGGCGGCCACCTGGGACCAGGCGTTGCCGATCGATCCGGGGAGCTACGTGATCGAGGCGAAGGCCACGGGCTACGAGCCGGCCAGCGTGAAGGTCGAGGTCGCGGCGGCAGCACGCGAGATTGCCACGGTGCCTGCGCTGATCGAGCGAACGACGCCGGAGCCGCCGGAGCGGATCGATCGCAACCAGATGCGCCCGCCGCCACCACCTCCGCGGATCTCGCCGCCGATCCGCACCGGCGCGCTCGGCGTGGCGCTCGGTGGAACGACCAACGGTGACCTCATGTCGGGGCTTCGCCTGGTGGTCGGGCTTCGCGCGATCGCGCAGGTCGAAGCCGGGCCGGGTGCACTCCGCGTCGTGATGACGTTCTTGTACAACCGGCGGTACAACGACCCGAGCTACTCCAGCGACAACTCCAATGGCTACACCTTCGGCCTCGGCGGCGACTACTTGCTCGCCTGGAAGCCCGGGTTTGCCTCGGCACTCGGGATCGGGATCGGCGTCGACGTCTGGGAGGGAGGTGACTTCCCGACGTCCACGAACTTCCGGAAGAGCTTGCGCGCGAGTCCGATCATCGTGCGGTTCCATCAGCGCGAGATCGAGCTCGGTCTGCATGCCGTCCTGCTCGTGCAGGACAGTCCCGTGCTGATCACCACCGCCGGCGTCGACTGGTTCCTCTGGTGATCGGGCAGACGTTCGGAAACTACCGGCTGATCGCCGAGCTCGGCTCGGGAGGTATGGGCTCGGTGTGGCTCGCGGAGCACACGCTGCTCGGCAGCAAGACCGCGATCAAGGTGCTGCGCCCGGAGCACTCGCAGAGCTCGCAGATCGTGCAGCGGTTCTTCGACGAGGCGCGGGCCGCGAGCCGGGTCGCCCATCCGAACATCGTCACGGTGCTCGATTTCGGGTGGCAGCACGGCAACGCCTATCTGGTGATGGAGCACCTGCCCGGGCAGACCGTGACCCGCGCGATCTACGAGACCGGGCGCGT
>JAYUVX010000419.1:0-9419 GCA_043753855.1 Myxococcales bacterium
GAACGCGGCGCGGGTGTACGTTTCGGCCTGCATCGGGAACGCGAGCGCGGTGGTTGCGCGACCGCTCAGCTGCTTGGCGCCGAGTGCGAACCGCGAATCGAGGCCGAGCGCGAGCCACGACGGAAGCTCGATCGCGCCGTGGGCGAACTGACCGTCCCCGCGGCCGCTCAGCGTGTCGCCGCTCTCGTCACGGCCGAGGTCGTTGATCAGCCCACCGCCGGCGGGCGAGAAGTGACACGATGTGCAGCGATCGGAGCCGAGCGCGATCTGGAACTGCGGATACGCCGACGCGTCGGAGGGTGCGAGCGCGAGCGCCACCAGGACGATGATGATCACTCGCATGTGGCGCCCTCGAGGATCCAGCGCTCGACGAGGTCGATCTCGACGTCGGGGAGCGGCGAGTCGGGCGGCATGATCGCCCCACCGTCCCCGCGCAGCAGATGCATGAGCTCGGAGGACTCGGGGTGGCCCGGACGTACGAAGTTTCCGGGTGGCGCGCCGGGATGGTCGGGCGCTCCGCAGACCCGGCCGGTAAACAGCACGTAGGCGGCGTCGGACGTGGACAGGTCGACGCCGCCCTGCGATCCGAGCTTGCTGTGGCAGTTCGAGCTCGTGCAGCTCGGCCGCACGATCGCGGCATGAACGTACGGCCAGCGGGCCGCGCGATCGTTGGCAGCGTCACATCCGGCGAGCAGGATCGCGATCCCGATCCCGGTCCGAAGCCAGGTACTACCCACGCACGGCATCGTAGCGCGGACTTGGTGGGGACAGTCAGCACGGGGCCAACCGTCCCCAGGACAGACCTACACCGGCCTACGCCGTATGAAACCCGCGTGTTTGAGCTGGCATGAAGCTTGGTACGGTCATGCGCATGAAGCTGGCTCCGCTGTTCGCGATGTGTCTGCTCGTGGCGTGCGGACCTTCCGCCAGTGGCGGCTCGGGCGATGACTCCGCACCCGGCGGCGACTCGGATGGCGACTCGATCTCCGATCTCGACGAGGGCCGGACCGCGAAGGTCGATACCGATCACGACGGCATCCCCGACTTCGAGGACGAGGACAGCGACGGCGACGGCATCCCCGACTACCGCGAGGCCGGCGACTCCGACGCCTCGACCAGCCCGGTCGACTCGGACGCCGACGGCATCCCCGACTTCCGGGACACCGACAGCGATGGCAACGGTCGCGAGGATGGCCTCGACGGTGTGGCCGACACGGATGGCGATAACCAGGCCGACTTCCAGGACCGTGATGACGACGGTGATAACATCTCCGACGTCGACGAGCTCGGCCCCAACCCGCTGCAGGCGCTCGACACCGACAACGACGGAACGCCGGACTTCCGCGATGTCGATAGCGACGACGACACGATCCGCGACTACGACGAGACCTCGGCCGACTACGACAACGACGGTTTGCCGAACTACCAGGATCTCGACTCCGATGGCGATTGCATCAGTGATCGCCTCGAGAAGCGCGGCACCCCGCCGGCAGACACCGACGGCGACGGCCATCAGGACTTCCTCGATCGCGATTCCGACGATGATGGCGTGCTCGATCTGGCGGAGGATCGCAACTGCAACGGCATGCGTGATGGCAACGAATCGGATCCGCTCAAGGGGGACTCCGATGGCGATGGCGTCAGCGATCTGATCGAGGTCGCGGCCGGCACCAACCCGAACGATCCGAACAGCAACCCGCAGGCGAACGGCGACTTCGTGTTCGTCGAGCCCTACCAGGCGCCGCAGCTGCCGCTCGATTCGAACCTCGACTTCTCGACCAAGCTGCAGGCCGTGGATCTGTACGTCGTGCTCGACCGCTCGGGCTCGATGTCCCAGGAGATCACTGCGGTGAAGAACAACCTCGCGGCGGTGGTGTCGAGCCTCGCGTGCCCACCCCTCGGCACCGGCACGCCCGGCAACTGCATCCCCGACCTGTGGGCCGGCGCGGGCACCGTCGGCTACCATGGCGCAGGCGCGGCAGCGTTCCAGAACTGGGTCGACATCCAGCCGAACCCGAGCTTCGCGGGTGTACCGATCAACGAGCCCAGCGGGTCGGACACAGCCGAGCCGCTGACGTTTGCGGCGTGGGCAGCGGTGACCGGCATGGGCGGTGCGAACTACACGATGGGCTCGGTCCCCACGCGCAGCGGATGTGCCGCCGGCAGGTTCGGCTATCCGTGCTTCCGGTCGAATGCACTGCCGGTCGTGTTGCTCGCCACCGACGAAGCACCGATCTCGACGGGCGACACCTACAAGTCTCCGGCGTGGGCCAGCGTGGTGAAGCCCGTGTACCTGGCGGCAAAGGCGCGGCTCGTCGGCATCCTCGGCTCGGGATTCGGCGCCGGCACCGACAACGACCTGCGCCAGATGGCCACCGATACCGGCGCCATCGATGCGCTCAACGGCAACGCGCCACTGGTCTTCGACGGCGCAGGTGCAAATGCCGCCGCGGCGATCCAGACCGGCCTGTTCCGGCTCGCCAACGGCCTGCCGCTCGACATCAACGCGGTGTCAGCCGATGACCCGAGCGATCAAGTCAACGCGATCACCTCGTTCGTCGATCACCTGCAGACGCTGCAGCTCGGCACCGCGCCGTGCACGTCGGGCCTGACCGACATCGATACCAACAGCGACACCTTCAAGGACAAGTTCCTCCAGGTTCGCACCGGCACGCCGGTGTGCTGGAAGGTCGTCTCGAAGCCGAACACCACGGTGCCGGCCACCGCCGCTCCGCAGCTGTTCCGCGCCACGGTCACCGTCTACGGAGATGGCATCACGCAGCTCGACAAGCGCAACGTGTTCTTCCTGGTGCCGCCGAAGAACGCCGACGGCCCGATCCAGTAGCCGAGCTGGATCATCGAGACCTTCGACGTCACGCTCGCCGGTGGCGACGGCCAGCGGTTTGACATCGATCGTCGGGTCGGGTCCACGGACCGATACGGGAAGTTCGAGGTCAGCTGGGTGACGTCGGAAACCCGTTCAGAAGTACATCCGGCAGCTCTTGCAGTAGAACCGCAGGTGCTCCTCGACCCAGGCCATCGGCGATTCGCACTGCGGGCACGCGGGCGATGGCCCACTGGTTGCGGCTTGCTTCGCCGTCGGCGGTGGTAGCGAGTCGGGCGCCGTACTGATCGGGATCTTTGGGGCCGCCGCCACCTCGCCGACGGGCGCATCTGCGACCGCATCCACCTTCTCGACCGCCTTGGTCTCGACCTCGCTCGGCGCGCGCGCGGGTACCGCTGCGGCTGCGGCAATGACGACCTCGGAGGGCTCGTGGTTCTCGGCGGCCACGGTCTCGACCTCGTCGGTCTTCGTGGCCCCCGCTTCGAGCGGCACGTTCGCGGCAGTGTCCTCGGACTCGGGCAGGGTGATGCTCGCGTCCGTGGAGTCGCCGACCTCGGCGCCCGTGCCACTGACCTCCGGCTCCGCGCGGTGATCGATCGTCATCGCATCGCGATCGATGGTTTCGCTGTGATCGGATGGGTCGGTGGCAGCGCGCACCGGGAGCTTGAACGCGGGGTTCAACATCGCACTCGCGGGAGGCGGAACCACCGCAGCGGCGATCGTGCGGGGTGCCGTCGGCAGCGGGATGCTCGCGGCGCGGATCGGCGGCGGCACGCTGGAGGCCTTGAGCCGCGCGGAGATCGAGCTGGGCGGCGGAACGCTGAGCGGCTTGGGGCGCGGCGACGGCGGCGGCGCGACGCTCAGCGGTTTCGGCCGCGGTGGTGGAGGCGGCGCGGCGGGGACCGCGATCACGCCCTGCGTGGTGATCGGCCGCGACAGTGGAGCGGGCGCGACCGGCACCGGCGCGGCGAGCGGGGGCGCCGGTGGCGTCGGCGCCGGTGGCGTCGGCGGAGGGTGATACGGCGGCGGCGGCGGCGGGGCCGCCAGTGCGGGCGCGTGGAACAGCGGAACGCCGAGCGGACCGGCGGGACCGGCGAGCGGGCCCGCGGCTTGTGGCGGCGCACGACGGATCATCGGCTCCGGGCCCGGCGAGGGAGCGGGCGAGGGCCGCGCGGGCTCCTCGTGGAACAGCGCCAGCACATCGATCGGTTTCGCCGGCTGCGGTGCGGCGAGATCCGGCGCGATCGCCGCACGCGAGGGACGCAGCTCCACCTTCGGCAGCGGCCGCATCGCAAGCACGCTGCCGAGGATTGCGAGGGCCGCGCCGCCCCAGAATACGAACATTCCGTAGCCGATCGGGATCGCCACGTGGCGTGCCGAGCCGCTCATCTTGGGTCCCTGGAGGATCAGCGCAGCGGCCGCGATCGCGCTGACCACGACCAGACCGATCACGAGCTTCGCGAGCAGCGTGCGACCCTCCGCGCCGCGCAAGGTCGAGATCGCGAGCAGGATCGCCGCGAGGGCGAGCAGACCGGCGATGCCCAGCGCCGCGTAGCCCGTGATCTGGAATCCACCGGGCATCTCGAGGGAGGTACAGCCGCCATCACCGCCGGTGTTGCAGCCCGATGCCCCGTGCAGCCCGACGTGGACGGTCTTGAGCTCGATCGTGCGGCCATCGACCTCGGGATGCCCGGCCCACCATGCCGAGGTCACCAGCGAGAGCGTCAGCAACGCCGCGGCGGTCAGCGCGAGGAACGCGCCGGCGAGCCGAGAGGACATGATTCTACGTTACCACTGAACGAGCGCGTCGAGTGCAGCGCGCGCTGTCGGCGCGGTGCGGAACACGCGGCGCATCTCGGGACGCAGCACCCCGATCTCGGTGGCGTGGTCCAGGAACGTTTCCAGGTGCGACCAGAACCGATCGACGTCGAGGAACACCACTGGCTTGTCGTGATAGGCGAGCTGAATCCCGGTGAGCTGCTCGAACGCCTCTTCGAGCGTGCCGAAGCCGCCGGGCGCCACCACGAAGGCATCTGCGAGCGTGAACATCATCGCCTTGCGTTGATGCATCGTGTCGACAATATGCTGCTCGGTGAGGCCGGTGTGCGCGACCTCGAGGTCGACCAGTGCGCGCGGGATGATGCCGATCACCTGGCCTCCCGCTGCGAGCATCTCGTCTGCGAGCACGCCCATCAGGCCGCGATGCGCGCCGCCATAGACCAGCGTCAGCTTGCGGGCCGCGAGCTCGCGCGACAGCGCCTGGATCGCAGCCACATCCTGAGGGCGGCCGTCAGACGACGACAGGAACACGCATACGCTCCGCAGCGGCCGCATCGGCGTGAACCTACCGCATGCTAGCGTCGCGACGTGAGCCTGTGCTGGCATGAACGTGGATTCGACGAGCTGACCACCCGCGAGCTGTACGCGATCACCCAGCTGCGCGAGCGGGTGTTCATCGTCGAGCAGAACTGCATCTACCTCGACGCCGACGGTACGGATTTGATGTCTCGTCACCTGTGGGCGGAGGAGGCGGGCGCGATCCACGCCTATCTGCGGGTGGTGCCCGCGGGGGTGAAGTTCCCCGAGGCGTCGATCGGGCGCGTGATCACCGCACCGGAGGCGCGTGGCACCGGCCTCGGCAAGCAGCTGGTGCGGCGCGGCATCGCGGCGGCAGGTGCGGGGCCGATCCGGATCGGCGCGCAGGCGCACCTCGAGAAGTTCTACGGCGAGCTCGGCTTCGTGCGCGCGGGCGAGCCCTACGACGAGGACGGCATCCGGCACGTCGAGATGACGCTCGCGGTTGGCTGACCGGCGAACCGCGGCGCCATCGCCCAGCACGGAAGCTTGAACCAGCGGGACACCGGCGCCATGCGCTGGACGTTACCCGGTTCGCATGGTTGGATGCCGACCCTATGCGGATGATCCTCGTCGGTCCTCCTGGTGCTGGTAAGGGCACCCAGGCTTCCCGGTTGGTCGAGACCTACAAGATTCCCCACATCTCCAGCGGCGATATGCTTCGTGCCGCGGTGAAGGAAGGGACCGAGCTCGGCAACGAGGCCGACACCTTCATGAAGGCGGGCAAGCTCGTGCCGGATGACGTCGTGATCGGGATGATCCTCGAGCGCGTCGCCAAGGACGACTGCAAGAACGGCTTCATGCTCGACGGCTTCCCGCGCACCCGCCCGCAGGCCGAGGCGCTCGAGGAGGAGCTCACCGGTGCCGGCCTCGCGCTCGATGCCGTGGTGCTGATCGAGGTCCCCGATGCGCTGCTCGAGGAGCGCGCATGCGGCCGGCGCAGCGATCCGGAGACCGGCACGATCTATCACCTCAAGTACAATCCGCCGCCCGCGGAGATCGTCGACCGCCTGGTTCATCGCAAGGATGACACCAAGGAAGCGGTGAGCACGCGCGTGCAGAAGTACCACTCGGAGACCGCGCCGATCGTGCCGTACTACGAGGGCAAGGGAATCCTGAAGCGGGTGAACGGAGAGGGCGACCCGGGCGACGTCTCGACCCGGATCACGTCCGCGCTGGGCAAGTAATGGCCGGCTTCGATCACAAGACCATCGATGCCAAGTGGCAGGCGTACTGGGATGAGAAGCAGACGTTTCTGACCCCGACCGACCGTACGCGGCCCAAGTACTACGTGCTCGACATGTTCCCGTATCCGTCGGGAGACGGGCTCCACGTCGGCCATCCGAAGGGTTACACGGCGACCGACGTGGTCGCGCGCGCGAAGCGGATGATGGGCTTCAACGTGCTGCGCGTGATGGGCTGGGACAGCTTCGGTCTACCCGCCGAGCGTCGCGCCGAGCGCACCGGCGAGCACCCGAGCGTGATCACCGCGCGCAACATCGCCACGTTCAAGTCGCAGCTGAAGAAGCTCGGGCTGTCGTACGACTGGACCCGCGAGCTCGCGACCAGCGAGCCGAGCTATTACAAGTGGACGCAGTGGATCTTCGAGCTCCTCTACGAGCGCAACCTCGCGTATCGCGCCGAGGTCCCGGTGAACTTCTGTCCCGCGCTCGGCACCGTGCTGGCCAACGAAGAGGTCAAGGACGGCAAGTACATCGAGACCGGCGACGACGTCGAGAAGCGGCTGATGAAGCAGTGGATGCTGAAGATCACCGAGTACGCCGATCGGCTCTCGGAGGATCTGACCGGCCTCGACTGGCCGGCCGGCACGCACAAGGCGCAGTTCGACTGGATCGGCAAGTCGATCGGCGCGAACGTCGTGTTCCGCGTCGTCAACCGCGCCGACGAGATCGTGGTGTTCACCACCCGCCCCGACACGCTGTTCGGCGGCACCTGGGTGGTGCTGGCGCCCGAGCATCCGCTGGTCGATCAGATCACCACGCCCGAGCAGCGCGCGGCCGTGGCGAACTACCGCGACGAGGTCGGCAAGCGCAGCGAGCGCGATCGCACCACCGAGGCGGCCGATGCGCCGAAGACCGGCGTGCATACCGGCGCGTTCGCGATCAATCCGGTGAACGGCGCGCAGATCCCGATCTGGATCGCGGACTACGTGCTCGCGAGCTACGGCACCGGCGCGGTGTTCGCGTGCCCGGCGCACGACGAGCGCGATCACGCGTTCGCCAAGAAGTTCGCGCTTCCGATCGTCGAGGTCGTGAAGAGCCCCGCCTCCGTGCAGGAGACGCCGTACACCGGCGACGGTCCACACGTGAGCTCGGCGTTCCTCGACGGGCTCGACATCGCGGCGGCGAAGACCCAGGTGATCGCGTGGCTCGCCGAGCGCAAGCTCGGCTCCGAGAGCGTGCGCTACAAGCTGCGCGACTGGCTGTTCTCGCGCCAGCGCTACTGGGGCGAGCCGTTCCCGACCTACGAGGACGCAAGCGGCCAGGTTCAGCTGATCCCGAAGTCCGAGCTGCCGGTGGAGCTGCCGCAGATCGACGAGTACAAGCCGCGCGGTGATGGCGCGCCGCCGCTCGCACGCGCGAAGGACTGGCTGCCCTACAACGGCGGTACGCGCGAGACCAACACGATGCCGCAGTGGGCGGGCTCGTGCTGGTACTACCTGCGGTTCCTGTCTCCGCAGCGCGACGACGTGGCGTGGGATCCGGCCGAGGAGAACTACTGGATGCCGGTCGACCTCTACGTCGGCGGCAACGAGCACGCGGTGCTCCACTTGCTCTACGCGCGGTTCTGGCACAAGGTGCTGTACGACGCCGGGTACGTCTCGACGAAGGAGCCGTTCCAGCGGCTGTTCCACCAGGGCATGATCCACAAGACCTCGTTCCGCGAGGCGAGTGGCAAGTACCACCACGATCACGAGGTCGAGCAGCGCGATGGCGCCTGGTTCGTGAAGGGCACGCAGACGCCCGTCGAGACCAAGCTCGATAAGATGTCGAAGTCCAAGTACAACGTCGTCAACCCCGACGACATGGCCAACGAGTTCGGCGCCGACTCGATGCGGATGTACGAGTTGTTCATGGGTCCGCTCGAAGATGGTGTCGAGTGGGAGACCTCCGGGGTCGCCGGAACGCGGCGGTTCCTCGATCGTGCGTGGCGCCTGCTCGTGGTGCCCGCGGATACGCACGCCGAGGTCGCCGTCGAGGTGCTGAGCGGCAAGGTCTCCGCGGATGCGCCCACCGACAACAAGGACCTCGAGCGTGCGCTGCATGCCGCGATCAAGAAGGTCACGCAGGCGGTGACCGATCTACGGTTCAACACGGCGATCGCCGAGATGATGGTGTTCGTCAACGAGGCAACCAAGGCTCCGGCGATCCCGCGCGCGTGGTTCGAGATGTTCGTGAAGATCCTGTCCCCGTTCGCGCCGCACGTGGCGGAAGAGCTGTGGCAGCGCCTCGGCAACACGCAGTCGATCGCGTTCGCGCCGTGGCCCGCGCACGACGAGTCCAAGCTCGTGCGCGACGTCATGGTGATCGCCGTGCAGGTGATGGGCAAGCTGCGCGGTCAGATCGAGGTCGCGCTCGATGCCAGCGAGGCCTCGATCCTCGCGGCGGCCAAGGCCGACGACAAGGTGCAGCAGTTCCTCGAGGGCAAGCCGATCAAGCGCGAGATCTACGTCAAGGGTCGGCTCGTCAACCTGGTTGTCTGATCCCGGCTCGCGCGAACCGTCCCGATCAGGCGGCCTGGCTGGACGAGGACTGCTCGCCCGCCGCATGCGTCGCGGTCTCGCGCGCCGTCTGCACCGCCGTCGCGATCGCGCGCTCGGCGCCGGTCAGCGCTTCGTTGCTCGCGTCGTCGATCTTCGAGACCAGCTTGCGCGCGAACCGCAGCGTACCGGCCGCGAGCTTCTCGGCGAGCTCGAGCCCGTGATCGACCGCGGTGCGCAGCTCGGCCCGCGCATCCTGGAGCACGGCGACGGCCGTCGACTGACCGCGGTCGACGACGTCGAGCGCGAGGTGCACGACGTTCTTCGGCGCCGACTTGGTGGAGGTTTCGATCTTGAGCTCGGACTTGGCGTTGGAGGTCTTCATGACCCGCACCGTAAGACGCGCCGCGTCAAAAGCGAGCAAATGCCTGCTGACAGCTCCTAACGCGGCGTGTCAATATGGCGTTACCTGATGAATGTCGTACGCTTGCGGCATGG
>JAYUVX010000420.1:0-9378 GCA_043753855.1 Myxococcales bacterium
CGGTCTAGCCGGCTCCGCCGGATTTCGAGCCACTACGGGCCATGCACGACGAGGCCAGCGTTGCCGACGACGTATGTCCTTCCGGTGGGCGAGCGCCACGGTATCGCGTCTCCTCGAACTCGCTGACGGGGCGTTCCTGCACGAAGAGCTCGGACTGGTCCGCGAGCTCCACTGCGCTCCGTTCCAGTGCCAGAGGTCGCTGGCGTAGATGACGTAGACATCGTTTGCACCGAGGCCGAAGACTCCGGTGCCACCGGGCGGTGTTCAACCGAGTTTTCTGACGTCACCTTGCGTGACATCGGCAAACCGGCGACACGCCATCTCCCATGTCGTGTTTCAGGGCGCTGGCGGAGCGGTCACAGCGAACGCTGGGGTTTCCGCGTAGATCGCGTAGCTGTCATCGGCGAACGCGCGGGCAACATAGCTGCCTGCGACTCCGGCACCCGGGAACACGTGGTGATCGCTGACCGCGCCACCCGTGTAGATCCAGGACGTGATCGTGAGGGGGCTCGATCCCTCGGGAGCGATCGCGATCCAGTCGTGCGCGTTTCCGGGGAGCCTTGTCCACGTGACGTCGATCGGTTCATCGACCATGTAGCTCGACTTGTCCACTGTGACGCCGACACCGGTGGTGAACGGCGCGCTCGTTCCGGAGATCGTGTACGAGTCATTCGCGTAGGCGCGCGCCACGTAAATGCCGTCGACAGCAGGGGTCGCAAACGTGTGCGTCCCACTCGCAACGCCGGCCGTGTAGAACCACGAAGTGATCGTGGTAACAGAGGATTCTTGCGGAGCGATCGACACCCAGTCATGCGCATTTCCTGGGAGACCGCTCCACGTGACAACGACGCTGCCGCCCGAAGGATAGGTTGCACGATCGCTCGTCACGCTGACCCCGGTGATGATGAACGGCGCCTCTGCGACCATCGAGTACGAATCGTCGAGGAACGTGCGCACGACGTAATTGCCGGGCGTCCCTGGCCCGGAGAAGACGTGGCTCCCACCCGCGGCACCACCGGTATAGACGTAGCTCGTCACCGTGGTCACGTCGGATCCGGCGGGTGCGAGTGCGACCCAGTCGTTCGCGTTCCCCGGGAGCCCGCTCCACGTGATGGTGACGGGTGCACCGATCGCGTATGATGGTTGATCGGTGGACACGCCACCCACTCCTCCGATGATCGAAAACGCAGCGCTCTCGACCACGAGTCGGTAGCTGTCGTCGGCGAATGCGCGTGCAACGTAGTCGCCGGGCGTCGGAAGCCCCGCGAACACGGACATGCCGTTGGCCTCGCCATTGGTGTAGACCCAACGCGAGATCGTAGTGGGATCGGAGCCCGATGGCGCGATCGCGACCCAGTCGTGTGCGCTCGCGGAAAGCCCGGTCCACGTCACGACGATCGGCTGCGCCGGCGAGTACGTGGTGTTATTGGTTGCGAGCGTTGGTGTGGTGATCTCCGCGCGAACCGTGCCCTCGTCGGGCGCCGGTCCTACGCAGCCCACTGCCAGTACACCCAAGATGGCGACCGTGAAAACAGAGCGTGTCATCACCCCACTTTACGATAGGAGGTCGCAAACACGCTTCAGATATCGGCTGTAACCAAACCGCTTCGCAGCCGCGGCCGCTCTCGACGATTCTCTAGCCCATGATGGGGTATCAGTAAGGTAGTCGCGGATCGCAGTGACGAAAAGCTTCGCGTCGGGCATTGCGATCGCTCGCCCGGCACCGATCTCCGCGAGCGTATCCGGAATACTGCCGACCGCGGTAGCGAGAGGAACAGCCCCGGATGCCATCCCTTCTCCGAGCACTTTCGGCCAGCCCTCCGTCCTGCTCGGCAGTACGACGAAGTGCGCCGCATCGTAGAGCGCGGCGAGCTGCGGCCTCGGCAGCGCGCCATGGAAAGTGACGTGGGCGTCGATGCCCGCACGAGCGACTTGTGTCTCGAGGGCTCCTCTCTCTGCGCCATCGCCTGCCAGATCGAGATGGGCGGCAACTCCGCCCACATGTAGCCTCTCGACGATCTCGATCGCGACTTCGGGATTCTTGGCCGCACCGAAGTGACCGACGAATAGGAGTCGCACCGGCGCGGTAAGCTGCTTCCCCGCGGCGGCCCGCCGCCCGCGTTCGAGCTCCTCGTCGGTGAGGCACGGGTTGTCGAACGAGTGAACGTGCGGCGGCTGGTCGTTGTAGCGGCCGTTGATCGTCACCTGGGAGCGATGCGCGGTGCCTTCTAGCAGCTTGCGCTGAAGCCAGTACGACCGCGGCTCGCGCCCTTTCGGACGCCATTCGCCCGCGTACTTGATCCAGCGCGGCCGTGGAGTCGTCCGCAGTGCCAGCAGCAGGATCGCGTAGAGGGTGATGTTCGCCGGCGCCCGCACGTGTACCGCGTCCGCGGTGCGCAGCTCCCGCACGATCGTGCGGGAATACAGCGGGGTGAGACGAATGATTTCAAGCTTCGCGGAGAGGTCATCACCGCCGGCAGGTGGAACCGGCACGAGCGTGAGGTTGCGGGCTGCGTAGGGCAACGCGCTCGCGGGAGCCGGCTCGTCGTGCAGACATGCCACGTGACGGACCTCGTCGAACAGCGTAGCCAGCACGTCAAGCTCGCGCGCGGTGGCCCCATGTCCGACGATCACGCCGTCGCTGCGACGGTAATGAGCCATGTTCGAGATGATCACGAGCTTCATCGCACGAGCTCCGCATAGAGGTCGTACCAGCGGGGCATCATGGCAGCGAGATCGAACATTGCGAACGCGCGCTCCGACCACGATGCGGCCATCGACCGAGGTTGCGCGAGCGTCTCGTCGATCGCGGCGGCCAGCGCTCCCGCATCGTCCGGGGGAACGAATCGGCCGATGCCGGTGTCGGCCAGCTCGCGCGCAATCGCACCGACGAGGGTCGAAACGAACGGCAAGCCGAGCGCGGCATACTCGGCGAGTACGAGTGGACCTGACTCCGAGCGCGCGGGATGTACTGCGAGATCAGCGGTGGCCGCGAGCGGCAAAGCATCCAAGCGCTGACCGAGGAACTGCACGCGGTCGCCAAACCTCGCGGCCTCGACGCGGCACTCGGCACCATATGCTGGATGAACGTCAGCTCCGATGATGAACAGTGTCACTGGGGCGACCAGCCGATCGAGGGCCAGGAACAACACGTCGATCGCCTTCTCGCGGCGTAAGCCACCGACGAACACCAAGCGGGGGCCTTCGCACGCAGGCAACGGAGCACCAGTCACGTGCTGCGCGCGGAGCGCAGTGAGGTCCAGCCCATTTCCCAGAACATGCGTGCGCGAGCGTGGGATGCCGGCACGGTCCGCCCACCCGAGCTGCTCCACGTCGACGGCAACGTATGCCGAAAGGTAGCCGCGCGCGAAGCTAAACCATCGCGGGACGTTCGGATGGAGCTGCACCCCGAGATGGTCGTGAAGAACCACGGGCAGCGTGGTCGCGCCCACCGCCTTGAGCAATGCGACCAGGCTGAACGAAGACCGGCCATGGCAATGCAGGACATCTACTTTCGACGCCCGCAACCAGCGCGCCAGCCGGACAAATGCTCCGATCTCGAACCTCCGCTGGCGCCCGAGCACCAATAACCGGATCCGGGGATCGAGCTGCGGCGCGAGAACGACGCCGGTGCGCGTCACAATTACAGAGACGCGGTGCCCGTCAGCGACGGTTCGATTCGCGAGCTCCACGAGCATGCGCTCGGCGCCTCCCAGGAGGAGTGCGTCGACGACGTGCGCGACGTGCAGATCACGCCTCCAGCTTCGCGATCTGCGGGAACCGACTCATCCAGTCGGCGGCCTGACGCCGGCGCGAGAACGTTTCTTTCAACGTATCGGGAAGCAGCAGGCCGCCGATCAACGCTTTGATGATCCGACGACCAGGGCTCCCTCGCCCGCTCAGCGTTCCCATCGTACGAAGCCACAGAGCCTCCCGCTGCTGACGGGGCGTGAAGTGCCGCGACACGAGGTAGATCTCCGAGATGTGCGGCAAGCTTCGCTTCATCAACTGCTCGCGGGACATCCGGTAGGTGATCACGCGCGCGCGATGTTGTCGCAGCCCACCCTCGGCGGCGTGGTGGTGCATGACCGCGATCCCTTGGTCGAGCACCATGAACGAGCCGCTCTGGTAAACGCGCATGCCCAGCTCCCCATCGGCGCGTGGCGCGCGGTTGAACGCCAGGTCGAACAGGCCCGACCGAAACAGCACCTCGCGGCGAATCAGTACGTTGTTCGTCGGGAACACGTCGCTCGCGCGAACAAACCGCTTGTCCGGTTCGAGCGGTGCTGTTCCGACCTCGGTCGCGACTCCCGCCGACACGTCAGCGTCAAACTTGTAGAGGTTACGCAGATGGTCCTCGATCAACGTCGGGCCAAGCTCGTCATCATCGTCGATGAACAAGATGTAGTCGCCCGTGGAGACCGCGAGTCCCGCGTTGCGTGACACGCATTGCCCCGGCTCGTCCTGAAACATCAGGCGCAGCGGGAGATCGGCGAACTTCTCTGCGACGGTAGCGTCCCGCTTGTCGACCGGGCTTTGGTCGATAATGATGATCTCGTGCGGACGCACCGTCTGCTCTCGCAGATTCGCGAGCACCACGTGAAGGTATCGATAACGGTTCAGCGTTGGGATCAGCACGGTGACCCGGGCACGTGCGAGATCCGGCGCACCGAGGGCGCGCTCGGTCCGATAGGGAGCTGGCTCGTCGTACGGCCGGTTGCGCGGAAGGCCTTGCCAGCCGCGCAGCAGGTCCGCCGCGGCCGCGTACCTGGCCATCGCACCCCGCGCGCAGCACCAGCGCGCCCAGAACCGACCGTAGCGATAGGCCACAAATCGGACCTCGTCGTCGATCGTCGGCGTGTTCTCCGCTGCCCAGTTGTGCTCGCTTAGCGGGGCTCGTGCGACCAGCGACGGCGTGTGGCGCATCAAAACGCCGCGGTAAATGCAGCGCAGCCCCCACTCGAGCATCGTCCCGGCCAGCGAATCGAAGTCGCCGCAGGGGAGTCCGATCTGCGCCAGCACGCTCGTGCGCACCAGGCACGCCGCAATCGCTACCCGCCACGACGTGGCCTCAATGTCCGAGGGCGGATCGCAGTTCAGCATCCAGTTCGGCGCGACGAAATCCATCAGGCCGGGTTGGTTCTGCGTGCCGAGCTTCAGGCCCGCATGCCAGACGTCACCACGTCCTGCGATAAGGGCCTCGATCGCTGCGGGATCCGGGGCTCCGAGCCGCTGGTCCCAGAATAGAATCGCTTCCGAACGGGCTCCAGCCTGCCAGCGCTCGAGCGTGGCGCGCAGCTCGCGTGGAGAGTCTGGCCCGCGTACGATCGAGCCGAGCGGCCACGTCACCGCGCGATCGGCGTCCGGACCGACGAGCAAGAGATCAGTCGTCACGACGCGGTGGCCTTACGCACGAGGAACAAATATCGATCGTCGCCGCGGAGCGCATATCGGTCGAGCTCGTCAGCGGTGAAGTAGGCCAGCGTGTCGATACGTTGCACGGTCATCCCTGCGGCGCGCATCCGACCTTCGATATCCAACCCGTAGTAGCGCACATGGTCGAACTGACCGTATAGCCGCTCCCATTCCGATTCGGCGGCGCCCTCCTGTGTCGTCGGACCTCGCAGCGGCACGCAAATGATCCCCACACCCGTCGGCGAGAGCATCCGACCGATCTCGGCGAAGGCGAGCCCATCCTCGTGGATATGTTCCATCACGTGAAAGCACACGATCACCTCAAAGCTCGAGGTGGCGAACGGCATCTTGCGCAGGTCGGCGTGAACCATGGCAAGCGGCGAGTCGAGATCGCTGCTCGTGTAGTCCATCCCGTTTTCGCGGCAGTACGTGGTGAAGCACGGCTTCGGTGCTAGCTCGAGTAGCTTCACACCAGTGCGGCTCGCGAGCTCGCGCTCGAGCACGAGGGGAAGCATCCGGTACCGTTCCAGCGAACCGCACCCCGGGCACAACCGGTTGGGTCTGTTGTGAAGGCCGGCCGAAAGAAACCGCCAACCGGTCCACCGGCAGAACGGGCACTCGACGCTGCGACCGAGCGGGAACAGCGTGCGTTCGAGCCGACGTTGGACACGCACGGCGTACGACCGGAGCTTCTTGGTGGCCTGCATGGTTATTTCGGGCTCCGCAGGAGCGCTTCGTACTCTGCCACGAACCGGGAGATCTGACGGTCGATCGAGAACTTCTTCTCGACTCGTTCCCGGGCGGCGTGGCCGAGCGCGATTCGCCGCACGGGGGAGGCGAGCAATTGGGCCAGCGCATCAGCCATCCGCTCCGGTGCGCGGCGCGGGACGACCACACCCTCGATCCCGTCACGCACCGCCTCGCTCATCCCTCCCGCATCCGTGGTTACCACCGGCAACCCCATCGCCATCGCCTCGAGCGCAGCGTTACTGACCCCCTCGCTGACGCTCGACAGCACGAACACGTCGGCGTCCTCCAGTGCGCGGCGCACGTCGGTAGGAGAACACCGGCCGCGGAGCGTGACGCTTCCCGCAAGCCCGAGATCATGGATCGCAAACGCGAGGCGCTCGTGCTCCGGACCGCCACCAACCAGTTCCAGGTGAACTTGGAGACCGCGATCGAGCAGTCCGCGTACCGTTAGGAGTGCGAACTCGAGGCCCTTCGCCCAGTGCAAGCGGCCGGTTGAGATCAGACGAAAGGGGCCCGTCGTGCGCGCCGGATAGGGCGTGCTCCTCGCGAATCGTGCGGTGTCGATCGCGGGGTGATTGACGAACGCACGCGCAGGATCCAGGCCGTACGCGCCACAGGTGCGCAGCATGTCTTCCGAGACGCAGTGAACGAGATCCACCGTGGAGAACAGAAGACGCAGCCGGGCCGCTCGATCAGGATCAACGATGGGAACGATCCTCTCCTGCGTGCCGCGACAGCTGACGACGAGCCGGGCGGGTCGGAGTAGCGGAAGCGCGTCAGCGTATGCGACGCCGAGCCCGGAATACTCGAAATGAACCAGGTCGAAATCCCCGAGGGAAATCGCGATCAACCACGCCCGTATCGCACGTCGCGAGACGCCATAGCTCGCGCGCGCCGTCTCCCACAGCGCTTGCTCGCGACCGGTAGCACGGGCGAGCCGCCGGCCCAGGTGGAGCAGCGTGCGCGCCGGATCTCGCGCGAGAACCATGCGACGCACGTCTACCGAGAACCGTGGCCCACCGAGCCGCTCGAACATGGCGGCGTCGTTGTCGTCGGTCGCGGTGACCACGGTGACGTCGTGACCGCGCGCTGCGAGACCCGTTGCGTGATTGTAGATGAAGGTCTCGGATAGCACCGGAAAGCCGTTGGTGACCAGCGCGACTCTCATACGAGCGTTCTCCCGTGCGTACGGTCCCAGAGGGCAAGCGCGAGCAGCAGCCAGAGCCCCCACGCCTTCGACGTATCCCCCGCACGGAGCTGCTCATCGAGCCGGCGGATCGCACCCGGCGCGATCGGAAGTCCGAGCAGGTCGCGACGATCGAACAGCAGCTCGCCCAGCAGTGACCGCAGTGGTCCGCACAGCCACGCAGCCATCGGCACTGTGAAACCTTTCTTCGCGGTGGTCTGGTGGCGCACGCGGCGAGCGAGTACCGCGCGCAGCGGGAGCTTTCCGAGGCGCGTCTCCAGATCTAGGCACGAGTGCCAGTCCGTTTGCCAGGCGACCGCGATGACTTCCTTGTCAAGCAACGGAACGCGGACCTCGAGCGAGTGATGCATGCTCGCGCGGTCTACCTTCGCGAGTACGCGGGCCAGGTGGACACGTAGCTCGTTCCACCGAACCCATTGCGCCGCCTCGTCGGGATCTGTTCCCTCGAAGACGAACGCGTCGAACCGAATAGGCACCGACGGCAGTGTCGGAAACACCGCTGCGAGGTCCGCCTCCGCCATCAGCGTGTGCTTGCGTTGGTACAACCGTCCCAGCGAGTCGAAGTCCAGGACATCGCGCGTTGGAATCGATCGTTTGTGAAGGCGACGCGCAATGACCGCAGCGAGGCGTGCCGCGCGCGGCCAGCCGAAGTAGCGTGCTTGCGCGATCGCGCTGACGAACCGGCTTGGGTACCCCCAGTACAACTCATCGCCGCCATCACCCGACAGCACCACTTTCACGTGCTGTCGCGCGAGCCGGGCGACCATCAGCGTGGGGAACATCGAGTAGTCGGCCGTGGGTTCCGTGCACGCCGAGATCACATCGTCTACGAGCGCCGTGACATCAGCGAGCGAGATCCGCTCTACGACGTGCTCGATTCCGAGCTCCGTCGCGTATCGCTGCGCATCAGCAGTCTCATCGTGTTGCGGATCGTCGACACCGATCGTGAAGCCCTTTAGCGGGCCTGCGTGCTGACGCACGGTCTCCGCAGCGATCAGCGGCGAATCGATTCCCCCGGAAAGCAACACGCCAACCGGGACGTCGGATTCAAGGTGCCGCTTGACGGCTCTACCGAGCGCGGCGTCGAGAGCATCGATCGCATCCGTTCCCTTGAGGGTTGGCATCTGCCAGCGTGGGAGCTCGAAGAATCGCCCCGAGCTCTGCCCACCGGTTGCATCGACCTCGATCCACTGCCCGGACTCCACCTGCCCGGTGCCCATGTGTAGGCCGAACGATGTCGGGAGAAACCCGAAACGCAGGTACAGCGCCAGGCCATCAGGATCGGGAGGTAGCCCGCGGCACCACGGGTGCGCCACTAGCTGGTTGTACTGCGAGCCGAATACCAGCCCCTTCCGCGTTCGCGCGACGTACAACGGTTTGATCCCGGCGTGGTCTCGCGCGAGCAGCAGTGTTCGCTTCAGCGTGTCGTAACACGCGAGCGCAAACATTCCGTTGAAGCGGCGCAGCGCATCGGTGCCCCACATCTGGATGGCGAGCAACACGACCTCCGCGTCGCCGCTCGATCGAAACCGCGCGCCAAGCTGCTCGAGCTCTGCGCGGATAGCGCGAAAGTTGTAGATCTCGCCGTTGAACACGAGCACGTGTCGACCATCGGTCGTCGACATCGGCTGATGCCCGCTCGGCGCTAGGTCGAGGATCGCGAGACGACGGAACCCGAGCGCGCAGCGCCGGCCATCGGACCAATGGCCCTCGTCATCCGGTCCACGCCGCGCCATCAATCGCGTCGCCGCACGGATCGGCGTCTCGAGCTCGTCGCGCTCTGTATCGCTGAACGCTAACGATCCGACAAGGCCGCACATCTAGAACTCCTCGAGTTGCTCGGGGGCGGGTTTCTTACGCCGTCGCGACACGATTCCCTTCATCAGCGCCCACGACTCATCGAAGGCACGTCGTGCGATCAGTCGCACCATGCCTAGGTAGAGGGTAGCGCCGACGACGGCGATGAGTGCGATACGCACGGGAACCACCACCGCCATCTCGATGAG
>JAYUVX010000421.1:0-3070 GCA_043753855.1 Myxococcales bacterium
GTGTGGAACAGATCGTCGATCAGGTGCGCGCTCGGATCGTAGCCGGCGAGCAGCTCGTCGACCGGGAGGATCGGGCCGCTCTCGACCTCGGTCGCCCACTTCACCGTGCGGCCGAGCTCCTGGTTGTGGCCGTGAAGCTGCTCGATCGTCGCCTCCATCCGCGCGAACAGCGCATCGATCGCCGCGGGCCCCGCGACGAACTGCGCTAGGCAGAGCCCGACGAAGTCACCATCGCCGGCGCGCCACATCGCCGCGGCCTGATCGACGCCGCGATCGATCCGCTGCTTCGCCTCCGGAAACGTCGCGAGTAGCTTCGCCTTGGCCTCCGCGACCGCACCCGGCGGCAGGGCGGCCTCCGTGCGTTCTGGTGCGGGCGCCGCCGCGTCCTGCAGCGCAGCCACGGACGGCGCCGCCGCGACCGGCACTTCCAGCGGCGCGACGGTCTGCACCGGACCGCTGCGGCCCGGGCAACCTGCGATCAAGACGGCGACGACGAGGGTTCGCGTGAGCACGAACCCCTCATATCATTCTCATTCCGCCTACGGCGTCGTCGCGTCGTCCGCGGGAGCCGGAGCGGTGTCGTCGTCCTCGTCCGAATCGTCGACGTCGGCGTTGATCTGATCCTCGTCCAGATCATCGTCATCGTCATCCGCCGCGTTGACATGCGGGGCCTGCTTGCCCGGCTGGTCCTTCTTCACGGCCTGTGCTGCCTGCGCCTGCGCGGCCTGGGCCTTCTTGGCCTCCTGCGCCTTGCGGACCACGCCCGGCTTCGGCGCGATCACCATGATCATGCGGCGGCCTTCCATGTTCGGAGTCGCCTCGACGGTGGCGATATCCGCGCACAGCTCGACCACCCGGTTCAGCACGTTCATGCCGGTCTTGGGGTGTGTGATCTCGCGACCACGGAACACCACGGCGAGCCGGACCTTGTTGCCACCCTCGAGGAAGCGACGGACATGCTTCACCTTGAAGGCCATGTCGTGCTCTTCCGTCTTCGGGCGGAACTTGATCTCCTTGGTCTCTACCGTGGAGGCACGTTTGCGCGCCTGCTGCTTCTTCTTCGCTTCCTCATACTTGTACTTGCCGTAGTCCATGATCCGGCAGACGGGAGGAAACGCGCGCGGCGAGATCTCGACGAGGTCGAGTCCCTTCTCCTCGGCGAGGCGGAGCGCCTCGTGCGTCGGCATGATGCCGAGCTGCTCTTCCTCGAGGATGACCCGGATCTCCGGGACGCGAATACGATGATTGATGCGAAGACCCGCCTCGGGGCGGCGGCGATCGAATCGTCCAGGCGGTCGGCCATTCATGGACGAGGTTCCGGACAGACGGCAGTCATGGACATGTGGCTTGGCAATCTCCTATGCGTGCGCAGGCGCAGGTTGTACCCCGGGTCACCCAGGGGTGGGAGCAGTTTCGACCACAAAGCTGCCTCGGGCCCGGAACAGGCGATGCGCGCCGCTGGCGTCGAGCCCGGCTCCGGCGGGCGCTTCGGACGCTTTGAGCGCTCAGCGCCGGTAGAGGCCGAACGCGATGCAGTCCTCGCGCGCGCCATCGAGCTCGAGGTGCGCTGATTTGCCGGCGACATCGATCGAGAGCGTCGCGCTCTTGTAGTGGCCGTTCGCATCGCCCGCGCCGGCGAAGCGATAGCTCCAGGTGTCGCCGCGAAGCGGATCGGCCTGACCGTACAGCCGAGCGACCGGATTCTCGACGTCGAGATCGTAGTGGCGCTCGAGCGACTCGTCGTGCAGTCCGAGCTGTAGCTGCACCGGACCACCGGGGTCGCTGCATCCGAGCTCGATGTACGCCAGCCGGTTCGCCGTGGAGCACACCGCGATCGTGTCATCGGGCAGCGCGCGACACATGTCCTCTACGCCATGCACCCAGCCGCTCGTCGCGACCCACTGCGGACCCTTCAGCTGATCGATCGACGGCTCGTCGACCGATCCGGTCGCCCACCTGCAGGTCACCTCGCCGTCGACACACCCCTTCGAGCTCGCGAGGATCGGCACCTCGCGCGCAGCACCTCCCGGGCGCGCCAGCGACCACGCCGTGCCGCCGGTCTTGCGCTTGCCATTCTCGATGCCCTGCTCCGCCGCCAGGACCAGCACCCGCGAGGGCAGATCGCAGAGGAACGTCGCCGGGTGAAATCCCGCCCGATCACGAAACCCCATCAACGCCCACGGCGAGATCCGGTAGGGATCCACCGCAGGCCGCGGCGGTACTGGCAGCACGCCCGGGGCCGCCTGAGTACAGGCCTCGACCGCATCGAGCCGCGATGGCTCGTTGACCGTCGGGGGCTGAGGAGATTTGCACGCAACCAGCGTGACGGAGAGGATCGCGACACGCATCTCGCTGATGATATCGCTCTGACGGTGCGGCCGCTGCACCAGCGACGCTGAGTCTGCGACTAGGGATACTTCTTGGCGAAGTCGTGTTCGTTCATTCCGAACAGTAGCAGCGCCTCCACGAATGCGATCGCGGACGGAACGAGCGTCCAGCAGAACACGAGGTAGAGGATACCGGCACTTCGTTGGCCGAGATAGAACTTGTGAAACCCGATGCCACCAAGGAACAGCGCCAGTAGCGCTGCACTCGTACGGCTCTTGGTACTCAACGGGACTGGGAACGCCGGCATCGCTGCGACCATCGGAAACATCGATGGCTGGCGAACCCCGCACTTCGGGCACAGCTCAGCGCGAGCGTCGAGGATGTTCGCGCACGCGAAGCAATGCTTCTTGTTCGGCCCCAGCGTGACCGCAGGCGCTTCAGCTCGATACACGTCGTCGTTCATGAACGCCATCATGTCCAGATTCGACGCGGGAACACCAGCATCGAGAGGCTACGCCTCAGGGTGGCACTCCTGGTAGCAAAGCGCTTCAGAGGAGAGCACTCCGATGCTACGATTCCGGCCTGGAAATCAGGGCCAAGCTTCCTGCGTGCGAAACCAGGTGGCAGCGTGTGCCCGATGTGGCGACTGGGCCTGCTCAATCGCAGAATGCTGGGCCGACGTCTCCCGCTACCGCTGGCGTTCACCTATTGGCGACGCGTCTCCCGTAACAACGGGACCCCG
>JAYUVX010000422.1:0-9341 GCA_043753855.1 Myxococcales bacterium
GCGCGGTGGCACTCGATCAGATCGAACGCCGCGCCGGGCGTCCGCTCTCCGACATCGCGGCGCGCTGCCTGGTGCGGGATCCCGCCGGGCGTCATGCCAGCGCCGCCGTGCTGGCGCAGCTCTTGGCGCACGAGACCGCGCGCGTCACCGACACCGCCGACGCGACGCTGCGCGCGCTGCTCGGGCCTGGACGGCGTGCGGCCGAAGCGGAGCTCGTCGAGCGCGAGGTAGCGCAGCTCGCACGCGCCGCACGCGTCGCGAAGGCGGAGGGCCAGGTGTTCGTCGGGCTGCGCGCGGTCGATCAAGCTCTGGCCTATCGCCCGGCCGATCCCGAGCTCGCGGCGCTCGCCTCCGAGCTGGAGGCGCCGCGGCAGCTGCCTCGTCGGCGCTCGCGAGTCGTCGCGCTCGGCGCGCTCGTCCTCGGTGGGGTGGCGTTCGCAGCGTGGACGTCCTTCACCGCGGGCTCGGACGACGCGCCGCTCGGCACCGCCCCGGTCGCCGACGTGGGCCCGGTCGCGGACGTGGGTCTGGTCGCGGAGAGCGACGGCTCCATCGACGTCCTCGCCAGCGCGGACGCCGGCGCGCGACCGGCCCCGACGATCGATCTCGCTACCTGGCCCGGCCTCCCGGCCGACGTGTTCCCGGCCGCCGATGCTCCGGTCGACCACCGACTCCTCGACGAGACCAGGGTCGGGTCGGACGCCCCGCCGGAGTGTCGCCAACGTCGCTGGACCGAGTGCGACGTCGCGCTCGGACGCGCGCTTGCCATCGACCCGAACAACGCGAGGATCCTGACGATCCGCGGAGGTCTGCGCTATCACCTCGGCCGGCTCCGCGCCGCGCACGACGATCTGATGGCCGCGTTGCACCTCACCCCGACCAACTTCGATGTCGTCTACTGGCTCGCCCACCTCGCCAGCTACGTCGGTCGGACCGATGACGCGCGAGCCTTGCTCACGCTGATCGTGCGGGCGCGACCTGCGGACGCCAACGCCTGGCTCGATCTAGCCCAGACCGAACCCGAGGACGCGGCGATCACGTCGCTGGACCGCGCCGCCGCGCTCGCTCCGCGCTCGATCCGCGTCGTCGAGATACGATGCGTGATGTTCACCTATTACACCCGGGCCGACGCGCTCCGCGTCTGCCAAGCGGCAACCCAGATCGCGCCGAAGTCGACCAAGATCTGGTCGCAGCTCGCGGTCGCGCTGCATCGCAGCGGCCGCGACACCGACGCGCTGGTGGCTTCCGATCGCGCGCTCGGCCTCGAGCCCGAGAACGCGATCGTGCTGGCCAACCGCGGCACGATCCTCGATGCACTCGGGCGCAGCATGGAGGCGACCGAGGCACTGCGTCGCTCATGCCGCCTCGGAGACGCCGGCAGCTGCTCCCGCCTGGGGCCGAAGGCGAACCGGTGAGTCGCCGACCTCGCCGGAGCAGCGTGGGGGCCCGGTCACGTGCATCACGACGTGCATCATCGCGCCGACGGCCGGGATCGACGGCAGGGCCTGCGGCTCGGCGATGCCGCCCCTTAGCGCGGACGGCGAGAGTGGAGCAGGTCGTCGGGCGGTGAGGAGGTCATCGGGCGGTCCGCCATCAACCGGCTCATGGACACCTCGTCGTACCCTGCGCGCGACGCGGTGCCGAGCCACAGGTAGACGGGATTGGACGTTCCGTCCTCGAGGACGCGGTCCCAGTACACCTGCTGCACCATCCCGGAGCTTCCCGCGTGGACGGGTCCGCACGGGTGCAGCGCGCCGTGATCGTGGAGCTCCTGATCGCCGCCGGTGTCGAACGCGGCCGAAATGCACGCGTAGCCGCTTGCATACGTGCGTGTGATGCGGCGGAGCCTGCCGTCGACGAACTCGAGGTAGGGCGACGCGCTGCGCGCTTGAGGGCGGTTGAAACACGCGGGCTCCAGGGAGGTCGCATCGTCGGCGACGGCCCGGTAACGACCCGTGATCGAGATGCGCGGCGCGGCCGCCATGGTCGCCACGTTGTTGCAGGCCGGTGCACCCGTTTCCACGGACGCGTCGCTGCGCGGATCGAAGCCCGCGTCGCTGCTCAGGCTACCGGACGCACCTTCGTTGTCAGTGCATCCACCGATGCAGGCGGCGATCATCAGGGAAGCGAGGCAGGGGAGGGTCATGGCACGGGTCATGGCACGTTTGACGTCGCGCTCGCCGACCAATGCACCGCGATATGCGGCAAGGTGCGGCGCGGTGGAACGGGCGTCGGAACTGGATCCGGTTCACGGCCTTCCGGTGGCGACGCGGGGCAATGGCGAGGAGGAATCATGCGTTCGAGCGCCGCTCATCGCGGTGATGCCAACCATGCTTCGGTGGCCGCGAGCTGGCGTTTCGCCCCGGCGCCCGCTGCCACCCAGGTCGCGCGTGCCTCCTGCGCCAGGCCGATGGCGCGCGTGTGGTCCCCGCCGCTGCCCACCAGTGCGCGCGCGAGCTCGAACCGGGCGTCGGCGAGTCGGCTGCCATCGCCCGGGCTCGCCGCGGCACCAGCGACGGCGCGCTCGAGCAAGGGGACCGCTCGTGCTGCAGCGCCGGCGGCGATGTCCGTGCGACCGAGGCCGATAATGATGTCGAGCACTTCGGGATGGTTCGGGCCCAGCGCCTTCTCCGCCGTGGCGAGCGCGCGCCGTTGATCCGTGCGGGCCTCGTCGATCCGTCCGAGCTCGCGCAGCATCTCGGCTCGCGCATTCAACGTGACGGCGTAGTTCGGATGGTCGGTGCCCACCCTGGCCGCGCGGATCACGAGCGCACGATCGAATTCGACGAGCGCTTGCTCGTATTCGCCTTTGGCGCGATGGAGCTCGCCGAGGTTGTGGTGCGCGACCGCCATCTCGGGGTGATCCTTGCCGAGCCGCTTTTCCCAGAGCATCGCGGCGCGCTGCAGGTCGGTCAACGCCTCGTCGTACCGGCCAAGGATGCGCAGCTCGTCGGCGGCGTTGTTGAGCGTGCCTGCGATGTACGGATGATCTTCTCCGAGGCTCGGCTCCCAGACCTCGAGCGCCTTCTGGTAATTGGAGATCGCTGCGTCGTGGAGCCCGCGATCCGCGAGGACGTTGCCTAGATTGGAGAGCGTCGCTGCGACCAGCGGGTGTGCGGGGCCGAGCAATTTTTGGCGATGTGCGAGAGCGCGTTCATAAAACGCCTGCGCCTCGTCAAGCTTGGCAAGGGCGCGGTAATCCTCGGCCACGGCCGCGAGCGCACCGCCAACGTTGGGGTGGTCGGGCTGCAACCGCTCGAAGGTCGCCAGCGCACGCTTGTGGTGGGCGAGCGCATCTTCGTAGCGACCTCGCCGGTACGACACGAGGCCCTGATGGCTAAGGAGCTTGGCGAGCAGCACGTCATTGCTCCGGAGCCGGTCCTGCGACGTCGAATCACTGCCCCGGAGTCTCTCGAGCGACGCCTCGGCGAGCCGAGCAATCTCGTCGGCTTCGTCGAACTTGCCCTGTCGATCACCGACCAAGGCGACCTGTGAGACGTAGATCTGCGCCGCGAGCTCGTCGTGTCGACCTGCCAGCGCCGCGACCCCCGCGTCTTTATACGTCTGTGCGGCGCCCGCGTAGTCGCCGCTGCGCTCGCGCAGCAGAGCCACCGTGCTTCCGGCCTCGGCCTCGAGCGGGCGATAGCCTAGCTTGCGCGCTGCTGGCAGCGCCGCCTCGGCGAGCCGAAGACCCTCCTTGAACTTGCCCATCTCCTCGAGAGCGCGGGCGCGCGTCACGTCGACGCGGATCGCGTCGACCTGTTGTCTCGCGTACGGATCGGCGGGCGCGCGGATCGGCGCGCGCAGCGCTTCCACGTCGGCGCAGCCATCGAGCCGGGTGAGCCCCGCTGCGGCGGGGAGTGCCTTCTCCACGACCTGGGTATCGGCGGTCGTGAAGATCTCGACCTTTGCGGCGAGCTCGTCGCGTCGCTGCCCGAGGCACTGCATGCGAAGATCGAGAAGCTCTTCAGATTGTTCGCCGAGCACGCGGGTGGCCCGGCAGCTCTCCGTGTGCATCGCGACCCACGCCCTGGCGTAGTCGTCGAGGACGCGTTCCACGCTCGCGAACGTGTGCGCCGCGTAGGGCATGCCGGTCTTTGCGAACGCGTCGTGGACGGCGCGCTTGCGGCCAGCATCCCAGACTCCGTCGAGCTTTGCCGATGCGCCGGCGCATACCAGATCCTCGCGCGGGCGCGTCCGCAACACGAACGCGGTCGTCCCGGCGGCAAGCACCAGCACGGCGGCTGCCGCGGCGATGGTCCAGCGTCGCACGCGTGGGTCATGACGCAGGTCTGCGAGCAGCTCGTCCATGGAGGGATAGCGCAGGGCCGCGGACGTCTGCATTCCCCGGAGCACGATCTGCCGGAGCCGTCGCGGCACGCTCGACTTGAGCGGCGGTGTGACCACGGCGCCGGCGAGCACCGATCGACGCAGCTTGTCCACCGTGGCACCGGCGAACGGAGGCGCGCCGTAGAGCGCCCCGTACAGCGACACGCAGAAGCTCCACTGATCGGCGCGCGCGGAGTTGCCTCGTCCGACGTGCTGCTCGGGCGACATGAACGCTGGCGTGCCCATGATCGCTCCCGCCGCCGTCGGGGACGCGTCGAGCGCGCTGCCGGAGGAACCACCGTGCCGACGTGGTATCGTCTTCAGCTCGGGCGGCTCGTCCTCGGTCGGCGGCGCCAACGGCAGGGTCATTGTCGACGCGTTTTGAGCTGCGCCGGCGAGCTCTGGCTCCGTGGGCAGCGAGCCCGCCGCGAATCCGTCGTGGGACTGATCGGCGGGTTCGGCAGCTCCGCTCGCGATCGGATCGCTGTCCATGTCGGCGGCTCGGGCCAGCCCGAAGTCCAGCACGCGCACGCGACCGTCGTCACCGACGACCACGTTCGCGGGCTTGAAGTCACGGTGCACGAGACCGGCACGATGTGCAGCCGCGAGACCCTCGCCGGCCGCGACGAACGTGGCGACGATCTCGGCGTAGGTCCTCTGGCACTCGTCGAGCCATCCGCGCAACGTGCGTCCGGCAACGAACTCCATCGCGAGGAACACCTGTGACTCGAATGTGCCGACATCGTGGATGGCAATCACGTTGGGATGGGCGAGCCGCGCCAGCGCCTTCGCCTCGCGCAGTAGGCGATCGTGCATCGCCGAGTTGGCGCCGTCAGGTTCGTTACCGCGGGGACGCAGCAGCTTCAGCGCGATCGTCCGATCGAGCTCGGGGTCATAGGCCTTGTAGACCACGCCCATCCCGCCTTGGCCGAGCTTGTCGATGATGACGTAGCGGCCGACGCAGGTACCACGCGGGAGCACCGGCGTGTGTTGTTCCGTCGCAGTCGGCGGCTTACGCTGCGCAGGGCCCGTGACGTCTGGATCCGTGGTGCGGGGCTCCTGCACTCGGTACCAGCGTATCGCAACCACGTGTCACGTGTGTTCCGCAGCCGACGGCGGCCGCGGAACATGTTGACGCGGTAGTCAAGCCGCGCACGACGTGGGCACAAGTCGCTACGCTTCTCTGCGTGGGCCAGAGCGGCGCCCGGCATCTCGTGACAAACCCCTCGCACCGCGAGCGCCGCTGGATCGCTGCCGACGTGCGCGGGCGGCGGCTCCGTTCCCCAATGACGCTCGACGCGCGTCGACCGTCGTTGTGGCGCCCGATCCGCCGCCGCCATGTGGCGGTGATCCTGATCGTAGCGCTCGGGATGCTCGCGGCGTGGCTTGGTCGCGACGGGTCCGAGTCCGGGGCGAGCGACAGTTCGCCGACCAGCCTTCCCGGCGTGTGGGACCCGGAGGCACGAGCGAGGGTGCAGGCCGCCTTCTTGCGGACCGGCGCTCCGTACGCACTGGATAGCTGGCTGGGGGTACGGAACGCGCTCGACGATCAGCTCGCGACGTACCTGGCACTCACTCACGCGCAACCGCCCATCAACCCCGCCACCGCTACAGCACGCACGTCATGTCTGGTGGCCCGGCGCGACGAGCTCGCAGCGCTGGTCAGGGTGCTCGCAGAGATCGACGTGACTCGCCTCGAGAGCGCGGTGACCGCCGCCCTCGACCTCGCGCCGATCTCCGTCTGCTTGGAGTCCACGCTAGTGGCGGAGGTTCTCTCTGCGGAGGTGCGCACCACCGATCTCGTGCGTCCGATGGCGCGCCGGAGGCTCGCCGAGGCCAGCGCTCGCCACTCGCTCGCCGACGACGAGGGCGCGCGAGCGGATATCGCAACCGTCTTGGTCCTGGCGCGATCCGTCGGCGACGATGCCCTGGCAGCGGAAGCGCATCTGATGGCTGGACAGGTCGCGAAGGCACGCGCGACGTTCGCACGGGTGATCGCCGATGTCGGCCCTGCTCGGTGGGTGACGCTCGCCGACGCGCAGCTCGGCGCCGGCGAAGCGATGCTCGCACTTGGCGACGCGCGTGGCGCGGTCCTGGCATTGAGTGTGGCGACGGCCATTCGCTCCCTGCTCGGGTTCGATCCCGTCGCGCAGCACCGATGTGCCGCCATCCTCGACCGTGCTCGGCTCGCAGCCGCGCGCGCGCCAGACAACAGATAGCTCCCGGATCTGTCGAGCCCCAAATTCGCACGTGCGCGAACCGATCGAGGTCCTGCTACCCCTGATCGGTTACGATCTCGCCTGACCCGCGATGCACAATGCGCGCACGGTTCGCGCGAGGTCGGGCGCAACGATCGTGACGATCTTGAATCCCGAATGCGTCATCGCGACGTAGGATGTCGGCCGTGAACACCCGCGCGATCGCTACTCGCCTGCTCGCCACCGCCGGCTGGGAGCTGGAGGGGACGGTGCCGACCGTCCCCAAATGCGTCGTCCTCGGTGTGCCCCACACCAGCAACTGGGACGGCGTGCTGCTGCTCGCGGTGGCGCAGTGCGCCGGTATCCAGCTGCGGTGGATGATCAAGAACGACTGGCTGCGCGGGCCGATGGGGATCCTCTTGCGGCGGCTGGGCGCGGTCGGTATCGATCGCGCGCGCTCGACCAACATCGTCCAGTCGATGGTCGAGGAGCTGCGCCGGAGCGAGCGGCTGTGGCTGGCAATCCCGCCCGAGGGCACGCGCCACCGCGCCGAGTACTGGAAGTCGGGCTTCTATCACATCGCGCTTGGCGCCAAGGTGCCGGTGGTGCCGGGCTACCTCGACTACGCCCGCAAGCGCGCCGGCCTCGGCGCACCCATCGACCTCACCGGCGACGTGACCGTCGACATGGACCGCCTGCGCGCGTTCTACGCCGAGCACGCACCGACCGCACATCGACCGGCAGACTTCGGACCCATCCGGCTGCGCGACGAGAGCGCATAGAACCGCCAATGCCGCCCCGTGACGCGTCATGTGACCTGCGTCGACGGATTCGCGATCACACGACAGCTAGGGGCAACGCGCCGTAGCCGGCAAGCTCCGCGATGTCGCTACCGCGAGAGCACGAGGACGCCGTACGGCGGAAGGGGCAAGGGTAAGGTGAACGGCTTGCCGTCGGCCATTCGCGAGAGCGTCGCGATCGGCTGCGTCGAACCGCCGGCGAAATCATCGCCGTAGGTCTTCCAGTCGCTGTCGAGCCGCACGCGCCAGGTGCCGGCCGTGGGGACGCCGATGTCGTAGCGCGGGTAGCCGCGATTGCGCAGGTTCGCGATCACGATGACCTCCTCGTTCGACGGCCCGGTGCGGCGGTACGCGATCACCTTGTTCGCATCGCTGCGATGCAGGATCTCGACGCCCGGCTCGACGAGCGCGCCGGTGCCACCCGCGACGTTCTTGCGCAGCGCGATCAGGTCCTTGTAGAAGCTCCTGATCTTGCGGCCGACCGCGGTCGGCGCGGCGAGCGGCGTCGGTGGATCGGAGAAGCCCGAGGTCGCGAGCCCGTCCTGGCCCATGAACAGCATCGGGATGCCGGGCGTCGTCAGCATCAGCGCCGCGGCGAGCATCGAGCGCCGGCGTGCGGCGAAGCTCTCCGGGTTGCCGCCGTCGACACGAACCGGGAACCGCGCGCCGCCGTTGCCGACGCTGTCATGGTTCTCGCTCCACAGCAGGCGATCGAAGCCGCCGCGCACCGCGTTGTCGATCGCGCCCATGTCGCGGCCGTCGTCGCTCGCGGGCGCGAGCACGTTGTTGATAGTGTAACCAAAGCCGTCCCACTGCGCATCGAAGCCGTACCCGCCCGCACTGGTCGCCTTCGTGATCTCGCCGTACCCCTTGAGGTCCTCGGCGACAGCGAGGCCGCCGTACTGATGCGTCAGGTCATTCGCGGCGGCGAGCAGCTCGCGGCCGCCGGGCGTCGTGCCGTTGCCATCGAGGGCGCGAATGTTCGAGACCGAGTCCCAGCGCAGGCCATCGCCGTGAAGCTCGCCGAGCCACTGGGCGACCGCGTCGCGTAGCATCGCGGCGACCCGCGGCTCGCGGTAGTTCGGTCGCGGGCCCCACGGCGTCTGGGCGTAGGTCCCGGGCGGGAAGAAGTGGATGCCCCACGCGTTGTTGGGGCAGAACCCGTCGTAGCAGACGAGCGGGCCGCCGCGGTAGCCGTCGCAGTGGTTCGCGACGAAGTCGACCCAGACCGCGATGCCTTGCTGGTGGGCAGCGTCGACGAGCGCGCGCAGGTCGTCCGCGCCGCCGTAGCTGTGCTTCGGCGCGAAGTAGAGCTGCGGGTTGTAGCCCCAGCTGCGATCGCCGCCGCCAAACGCGTCGACCGGCATCAGCTCGATCGCGGTGATCCCGAGATCGTGAAGCTCGGCGAGCCGGTCTCGGGTGGCCGCGAACGTGCCCGCCGCCGTGAAGCTGCCGACGTGAAGCTCGTAGACGATGCTGTGCGCGCGATCCGGCGGCGCGAAGCCGCCGTCGTGCCACACGTACGCATGCGGATCGATGACGCGGCAATCGGGCGCGCGGTCGGCGAGCTCGCGGCAGTACGGATCGACGCGCCGGAGCCGGCCACCGTCGGTTTCGAATTCGTAGTGATAGATGCTGCGGGCGTGTGCAGCCGCGGTGTCGAGCTCGTAGACGCCGTCGGCCCGGGCGGTCATCGCGAGCGGTGCGCCGGTGAAGTTGCCCGCGACGTATGCGGCGCGCGCGTGCGGTGCCCAGACTCGGAACGTGACGCCGTGCTCCGAGACGTTGGCACCCAGGTCGGGCGCGGGTGGACGCTCGCGCGCGTCGGCCACGATGCCCGCGTCGCCCGAGGGTGGATTCGGCGTGGTCGGCGAGCTCGACGAGCCACAGCTGGACGCGAGGACGAGGGTGGCCAGAACAACGACGGACCTCATGGGCGAACCGTACAGCGCTCGTGCCCGCGCAGCCGTCGCGTGACCGGCAATTGCCATCGCCGCGCCGTCACGACCGCTGC
>JAYUVX010000423.1:0-27698 GCA_043753855.1 Myxococcales bacterium
CTCGGCGGTATCTCCCTGTACTCGTTCATCGACTGGCACGGAAAGGTCGGCGACATCAAGGCGACGTACAAAGATGGTCGCAATGTGGCGGTCGGGGACGGCGATTGCGACGGCTCGGGTGTGAGCTCCACCGTCGACGATTCCGGCGGCACGCTGAAGGCCGTGTGTGGTCCGCGCTGGCGCAACATCACCACTGGCGTCGCGTTCGGCGGCGTCGCGGTGTTCACCAGCTTCGCGGCATACATGGCGTTCTTCCGCGGTGGCGACAACGAGTCGACGTCGGCGAGCCTGTCGCATCACCTGCGGCGGCGCGCGCAGATCGCCATCACGCCGGTGCTCACGCCCACCACGCAAGGCGCGCTGCTCGACGTCACCTGGTGACTACCGCGGGCGGATCCGGATCACCACCGACTTCGACGTCGGCGTGCCGGAACGATCGGCCACGCTATCAAGCGGGACCAGGCCATTGGCCTCGGGGAAGTACGTCGCGCAGTTGCCGCGCGGGACATCGTAGGGCACCACGATGAACGACTCGGCCACACGCTCACCGTCGAACCACTCGCTGATCAGATCCACGAGCTGGCGCTCGATCAGCTCGCGCTCGGTCATATCGGCGGGATGCACCAGCACCACACGGCGCTCGCCGAGGATCCCGCGGTAGCGATCGTCGAGGCCGTAGATCGTCGTGTTGTACTGATCGTGGCTGCGGATCGTCATCATCCGCAGCCGCCCGGGCGACAGCGACAGATCGGGCGGTGATGCGATCGTGAACTTCGCGCGACCGCCGATCGTCGAAAACGTGCGATCGCGGCCCGGGTTGGGCAGCGCAAACCCATCGGGCGTGCGAACGCGGGTGTTGAAGTCCGTGAACCCGGGAACGATCAGGGCGATCAGATCGCGGATCCGGTCGTAGTCACCGGAGAGCTCCGTCCACGGAACCTTCGCGCTGCCGTGCATCGCGGCTCCCAGCCCGCAGACGATCGCCACCTCGCTGCGTAGCTGCTCGCTGATGCCGGGCAGCACGCCCTGCGAGCGATGCACCATCGACATCGAGTCCTCCACGGTGACGAACTGCGGCCCGGTCAGCTGCGGATCGATCTCCGAGCGGCCCAGACACGGCAGGATCAGCGCCTTGGTGCCTGGATAGAGCTGCGTGCGGTTGACCTTGGTCGAGACGCTGACCGTCAGCGCGGTGGTTTCGAGTGCGCGCATCGTGCGTTCGGTATCCGGCACGGCCGAGACGAAGTTGCCGCCGAGCGCGACGAACGCGCGCAGGTCGCCATCCTCGAGGCCGTGGATCGCTCTCACCGTATCCACGCCTGGCGTGCGCGGCGGATCGAAGTCGAACGCCTCGCCGAGCGCATCGAGGAAGGCGGGGCGGGGCAGGTGGTAGATGCCCATCGTGCGGTCACCCTGCACGTTGGAGTGGCCGCGCACGGGGCACAGCCCGGCACCTTCGCGGCCGATGTTGCCGCGAAGCAGCATGAGGTTGACGATCTCCTGGATCGTCACGACCGCGTGTTTGTGCTGCGTGAGGCCCATCGCCCAGCACGCGATCACCGCCTTCGCGTCGACGTAGAGGTCGGCGAGCATGCGGATCGTCGCCTCGTCGACGCCGGATCTCTCGAGGATCGTGGCCCACGGTGTGGCGAGCACGTGCGAACGCCACGGCCCGAAGCCGTCGGTGTGATCGCCGATGAACAGCGGATCGAGGATCCCGCCGAGCTCGATCACGGTCGACGCATCGTCTCCACCGCGTGGCTTGGTCCTCGCGACATCGCGCTCGAGCACGGCCTTGTTGATGCCGAGGAACAGCGCCTGATCGCCGCCGATCTGGATCTGGATGAAGTGCGTCGCGAGCTCCACGCCCGAGATCAGATCGAGCGGTTTCTGCGGATGGCTGAACTTCGTCAGGCCCACCTCGCGCAGCGGGTTGATCGCGACGATCTTCGCACCGCGCTTCGCTGCCTCGCGCAGCGTCGACAGCATCCGCGGATGATTGGTTCCGGGGTTCTGCCCGACGATGAAGATCAGATCCGCGTGGTCGAAGTCGGTGATCGAGACCGTGCCCTTGCCGATGCCGATCACCTCGGACAGCGCGACGCCGCTCGAGTCGTGGCACATGTTCGAGCAGTCGGGGAAGTTGTTGGTCCCGAACATCCGGCCAACGAGTTGGTACAGAAATGCCGCCTCGTTGCTCGTGCGGCCCGAGGTGTAGAACATCGTGTGGTCGGGACCGATCGCGCGAAGCACGTCGGCGATCAGCGCGAACGCGGTGTCCCAGCCGATCTCGCGGTAGTGACGGCCCTCGAGCACGAGTGGATGGGTGATCCGGCCGAGCTGCCCGAGCTCGAAGTCACTCAGCAGCCGCAGCTCCTCCACGCTGGCCGCGGCGAACAGCTCCGGCGTCGCACGCGCCGTCGTGGTCTCTTCCGCCATCGCCTTGGCGCCGTTCTCGCAGAACTCGAACCGCGAGCGGTCCTTCGCGGTGGGCTCCGGCCACGCGCATCCGGGGCAATCGAAGCCCTCCGGCTGGTTCATCGCGAGCAGCGCCTTGCTTCCGCGGCGCAGCGCACCATCCCGGCGCAGGTGCCGCGCGCTCGCCCACAGTGCCGAGAGCCCGCCTGCCGCGCGCGGAAGCTCCGTCAGCCGGACATCGGCCCGCGGAACGTCATGCGGATCGTCGTCGGCGGCCACCCGCGATGGTTAGCACGCCAGCGAGCGGTCTGGCCAAAGGTCGGGGCGCCAGGTCGCGTGACAGCCCCCAGTTAGGATCAGCGCTTGCGGACGCGTCCTCGGCCGCGCTTGGTGACGGTCGGCATCTGGATGCCGAGCTCGCGTGCATCGAGCCGGCCGACCGCGACCTGATCGCCGCGCTTGGTGGTGGAGATCGTGGGGTACTCGCCGCGCGACGCCTCGAGCAGACCAACGCCCTCCAGGGCGCGCAGCAGATCGAGGGTCTGGCGCTCCGGCCACCCGCGCAGGCAGCCGCGTTCGGTCATCTCCTCGAACCGCGGATCCTCGTCGGTGCCGAGCGCGAGCTTGGCGACCCGCGTGCGTCCGTACCGGCCGTTCAACGCTCCCACGAGCAACAGCAGATCCTTGATCCCCTTGACCTCGGAATCCGCCAGGCCGGTGGCCGTGCCGTGCACCACCGCTTCGCAGTTGTCGCACGAGCCGCAGGTGCGATCCCGACTGACCCAGTCCTCGTCGCCGAAGTACTCGAGCACGAACTGCCGGCGGCAGCGCGGGTAGTACGCGTACTCGACCATCGTGCGCAGCTTGCGGCGCTCGACTTCCGCGCGACGCTTCAGGCTCTCGACATCGAGCGGCTGGAACATCCCCGGTGCCGGACGGGTGGCGGCGATTCGCTCGTCATCGCGGCCGACCATGCCGTGACGCTCGAGCAGCCGGAGCGCGGCCCCGATCGTGGCGTTGGAGAGGTTCCTGTCGTCCGGCGCGAGGTGTTTCTTGAGCCGCGCCTCGAGCTCGTCCTCGTAGGGGGTGAGTAGCCCGAGCTCCGGGCGATCGCGCAGCGCCTTCCACATCCCGCGCAGGATCTCGGGCGACGGATACGACGCGTCGATCAAGAAGTCCTGGAGCCGGATATCGCCATGGTTGAACAGCAGGACGCAGCGCGTGGGCTTGCCATCGCGCCCGCCGCGGCCGGCCTCCTGGTAGTACGCCTCGGGGCTGCGCGGGATATCCGCGTGCACGACGAGCCGGATGTCGCCCTTGTCGATGCCCATGCCGAACGCATTGGTGGCCACGATCACGTCGAGCCCGCCGGCCATGAACACGTCCTGCGCCTTCTCGCGCACGCCGCCATCGAGACCCGCGTGATACACGCGTGCGCGCATGCCGGCGGCCTTCAGTTCGGTGGCGTATTTCTCCGCGTTCTTGCGGGTGGCGGCATACACCAGCGCGACGCCGCCATCGCGGGTGCGCACGAGCTCGATCATCTGCTCGACCTTGTTATCGGGTCCGCCTGCCTTCACCACCGAGTAGGTCAAATTCGGACGATCGAAGCCGCGCACGTGCAGCTTCGGCTCGCTGAACCCGAGCTGTTGCGCGATGTCGGCGCGGACCTCCGGCGTTGCCGTGGCCGTGAAGGCCGCGAGCCGCGGCGCACCGAGCGAGCGAACCAGCTCGCCGAGCCGCCGATAGTCAGGCCGGAAGTCATGACCCCATTCGGAGATGCAGTGCGCCTCGTCGATCGCGATCAGCGCGATGTTCGGCGCGATCGCCTGCAGGACCTCGACAAACCGCGGGCTGCGGAATCGTTCCGGCGCGACGTACACCATGGTGTACATGCCGGCGCGGATGCCCTCGAGCATCTCGCGCTTCTCGTCCGCTCCCGACTGCGAGGTCAGCGCCACCGCGGGGACGCCGCGGGCGTTGAGCACGTCGACCTGGTCCTTCATCAGGGCGATCAGCGGTGAGACCACCAGGGTGATCCCACCGCGCTCGGCGAGCACGACTGCCGGAAGCTGGTAACACAGCGACTTTCCAGCACCTGTTGGCATCACGGCGATCACGGGACGACCCGCGAAGATGTCCGCGATGACCTCCGCCTGACCCGGCCGCATCGAGGTGTGGCCGAACAGCGCGAGCGCCCGCGTGAGCACCGCGTGCCCATCGCCGCTCTCACGCGCACCTGTGGCCAGCATCGGGACGCACCGTAACAGACCCCCCTGACATCACGAAGCGGTCGATTTCATGTCCAAATTTCGGTTACGATGGTAAATGCTCCGCCTTTGGGCCGCGGTCACTGTCCTAGCTGCGTTCGCAGTTCCCGCGGTGGCAGCGCCGTGCGTGCCCACGGGCGGAAACCTCACGCTGACGAACACGACGTGTCAGATGTCGGGCGTGTTCACGTTCACCTCGATCACGCTGGTCAACAGCACGATCCAGGTGAACCCGTTCGACGGCATCAACCACGTCACGACCGGTAACCTCGAGCTGCGCGCGAACACGATCTCGATCGACGCTACGTCGAAGATCGTCGCGAAGGGCGTGGGCTATCAGACGCGGCTGTGCCAGAACGGAACGGGTCCCGATCTCAAGCGCGGTACCGGCGATGCGTTCGCGTTCGCGACGCCGGTGGTGACACTCACCGACGCCGCCGGCGGGTTCACCACGGCGCTGATCGGGAGGACGATCACGGTGTCGGGCGCGACCACCGCGGCGAACAACGGCACATTCGTGATCACGGCGGTGCCGTCGGCGACGCAGGTGCAATACCGCCATCCCGGCGGCGTCTCGGAGGCCTACGGCGGCACGTGGGCGATCGCGAGCCCGGGTGGCCGCGGAGGTTGCTCGGTGCAGGACTCGGGCGGTGGCGGAGCACACTTCGGTGCCGGTGGTCGTGGCACGAAGGACAACCCGGCGTCGTTCCCCGCCGGCTATGAGGAGGACTGCAGCGCGCCGGTGGCACAGGGCGGGCTCGGCGTGTCGGCGTCCTACGATGCGGCGCAGTTCGTCGCGACCTGTTCGATCGTCGGCAACTGCTGGACCAGCGACGCGCTGCCGACGGTCGCCGGCGCGTCGTACTTCCACTCGATCTACCAGCCGGAGTTCGGGACGTCGGGCGGTGACAAGGGCTGCCTCGATGGCGACGGCCGTGATCCGAATGCCGGCGGCACCGCGAAGGGCCTGATGGTCGGCGGCGGCGGTGGCGGGCGGATCGTGCTCGCTGCGTTGAACGTCGGCGGTGGTCTCGTCACGATCAACGGAACGCTCGATGCCAACGGCAAGCGCGGCTGCGGCATCGGCAACGACTCGGGTGGCGGTGGTGGCGGCGGCACGGTGTTCGTCGTCGGCGATAACGTGACGATCGGTGCCACCGCGGTGATCACCGCTGCGGGCGGGCTCGGCGGCGACACGCAGGGCTTGATGACGGATCCGACGGGTGAGTGTGCGGCGCCGTTCCAGCAGAACACGCAGGCCGACGACTGCGGCGGTGGCGGCGGCGGCGGCATCGTCTCCGTGCTCTCGGGGGCCAGTCCGAATATCAACGACCGCGCGGTGTTCAGCGTCAATGGTGCCGCTGGCGGCGTCTCGACGCTGTGCCGCGGCGAGGCGGGTGGCGGCGTCGGCGAGCTCCAGATCTCGGGCGGCTACGTCGGCGAGTTCTGCGACGGCTTCGACAACGACTTCGACGATCTGGTCGACGAGGGCCTGCCCGTGCTCAACTGCGGCAACAGCTCGACGCCGTCGTGCCTGAACGGCGTGCCGCAGCAGTGCCCACCCCAGGTGCCGGCGTGCCAGGGCGCGGTCACCGATAGCCGCGCACGGTTCACGCTCATCCTCGATACCTCGGGCTCGATGCTCGGCACGCTGCCGGGGGTCCCCACGTTCGGCGACGGATCGGTCAATCATCCCGGCCGCGATCAGAACAACAACGGCATCGCCGACGACTCGCGGCTGTTCAAGGCGAAGACCGCTCTGACCGATGTGATCTCCGCGTACCCCGACATCGACTTCGCGCTCGCGCGCTACCACCAGGATCAGTCGCTCGATCGCAGCTGCCAGCTCGCTCACACGTTCGAGTGCAACTCGATCTGCTGCAGCTACGATAACCCCGGCAACAACACCGGCCCGGCGCCCACCCCGGCCTGCACCGTGAACGGCGGCACGGGCGGCAACATCACCGTGCTCAAGGACTCGCCCGGCGACGAGTGCATCAACTACGCGGGCAACTGCGGTCCGCCTCGACGTGGCGCGGACGTCATCGTCGGGTTCGGCAAGGACATCAATCAGTACCTGATGTGGATGGATGGCACCGAGGCGAACTTCAACAACGTGCAGACCACCGGCGACTTCTGCAACTTCGCCGGTGGTGGTGACTGCGAGCTCCGCGGCACCGGCCCCACGCCGCTCGCCAACTCGCTGCAGGCGGTGGAAGATTTCCTGACGCCGATCAAGGGCTGCGATCTCGCGTCGACCGGCGGCTGTCGGAGCTACGGCGTGATCCTGCTGACCGACGGTGCCGAGAGCTGCCAGGGCGATCCGGTCGCCGCCGCGGTGGCGCTGCGCGCGAAGGGCATCAACACCTACGTCGTCGGGTTCTCGACGCTGCCGTCGGAGACCGCGCAGCTCAATGCGATCGCCGCCTCCGGCGGGACCGGCTCGGCGTTCCTCGTCGGCGACGAGAACGCACTCGCCAACGCGCTCGCGACCATCGTGTCGGGCTCGATCGTGTTCGAGACCTGCAACAACCTCGACGATGATTGCGATACCCGCGTCGACGAGGACTTCCCCGGGAAGGGACTGCCCTGCAACAACAACAAGAACGGCGCCTGCTTCCGCCCGGGAAACCTCGCGTGCTCGGCCAACGGTCAGGGCCTGGTGTGCACCGCTCCCAACGTCACGTGCAACGCGAGCAACCGCCTGGTCGACGGCAACGGCACCGACCTCGGCCCGTGCACCGAGATCTGCAACATGCTCGACGACGACTGCGATGGAAAGATTGACGAAGGCCTGTCGAGCTGCGTGTGCGTGGTGCAGGGCGCCGAGCAGTGCGATGGCGAGGATGACGACTGCGATGGGAAGATCGACGAGGGCACCGATGTCCCGTGCGGTACCGGCGTGTGCCAGGGCGTGCGCCACTGCGCGTTCGTGGCGGGCTGCAATCCGAGCTCGAGCTGCGTGGGCGCGAACTGCTGCTACGGCGCGTGCACGGCGACCGTGCCGACCACCGAGACCTGTAACGGCCTGGACGACGATTGCGATGGCAACAGGGATGGCTTCACGCGCGACTGCTCGAACCTGAGCAATGGGTTCCCGGCGCTCGATCCGCTCAACAATCCCGGCGCGGATCACTCTCCGAACACCGGCTGCGAGACCTTGAACGCCGCGATGCCCGGCAAGTGCGGATGTCATCCGGGCACCCGCATCTGTCCGCTCAACGGCACCGGCGTGTTCGGTTCGTGCACCGGTGAGGTCACGCCGCAGACCGAGATCTGCAACGGTATCGATGACGACTGCGATGGCCGGATCGACGAGACGCCGCCGGTGACCTGCACCACCGGCACCCAGTGCGCGGCAACGCCGATGACGCCGACCTGCGATAACCCGAGCGGCATGACCGGCATGGGCACCTGCGTGCCGGCCGACTGCTCGACCAACTGCGGCGTGGGTCAGCTCGTGTGCAGTAACGGCGTCCAGGTCTGCAACGCAACCCAGTCACCCAGCGACGACACCTGCGATGGCAACGATGATGATTGCGACGGCAACATCGACGAGGACTGGAAGTGCGCGGACCCTGATGGACCCGACAACATCCTGGGCAATGCGGATGATTGCCCGTGCTCGATCGGCGGCCAGTGCAACGCGAAGCAGTCCTGCCGGAACGGCGCGGTGATCTGCCAGGGCATGCCCACGGCGCAGGAGACCTGCAACTGTCAGGACGACAACTGCAACGGGCAGGTCGATGAGGGCACGCTGTGCCCGAGTGGCGCCGCCTGCACCTCGTGCCAGTGTGCGTTCCACTGCAGCCCCGGCGAGTTCCCGTGTCCGCTCGGCAAGAAGTGCAAGGGCATGGCGCCAAACGACTTCTGCGTGGCCGATCCATGCTTCGGCGTCACCTGCCCGATGGTCACGGGCGTGAAGCAGACGTGCATCGAGGACCCGGACCAGGCGAACAGTCACCTGTGCGTGTCGGCGTGCAGCCAGGTGACCTGCTCGGCCTCGCAGATCTGCATCGATGCCACCGGCGAGTGCAAGCCGAACGACTGCACCACGTTCCCCGCTCGCTGCAGCGCGACGCAGAACTGCATCGTCGATCCCAACGGCGTCGGGCAGTGCGTCAACAATCCGTGCGCGGGCGTGATGTGCGCCGCGAATCAGTACTGCGTGAACAACACGTGCGTCGGCAGCTGTGGCGATCTCGACTGCCCGACGGGCCAGCGCTGCCGGCTCGGCGCGTGCGAGGCGGATCCGTGCGGTCATCCGTGTCCGTTCGGCAAGGCGTGCCACGACGACACCGGCCAGTGCGTCGACAACCCGTGTCAGTTCGTGACCTGCCTCGATAGCCAGTTCTGCAACGAGAATCACGGTGGCGCGTGCGAGACCGACCCGTGCGACGTGTTCGGCATTCACTGCCCGAACCCCGGCGAGGTCTGCAAGGGTGGCACCTGCTACGACCCGAAGGACTTCCTGCCCGATGCCGGGGTCGAGGACCGGGTTACCACGGGTGGCGGCGGTGGCTGCAGTACCAGTGGCGATGGCGGCGTGCTGATCGGGCTGGCGCTGCTCGGCTTGCTTCGCCGCCGCCGCGGAGCAGGAGGCCGTTCGTGATTCGCGCGCTGTGGATCGCAGCGCTGGTCGCGGGGACCGCGTCGTGCAACGTCAATGACTACTGCCTGAACTGCTCGAAGCTCTCGGGCGATGGCGGCGTGACCGACGATGCCAACGATGGTGGCGATGACGCGAACGTTGCGCCGGATGCCAGCTCGTGCGTGCCGACCGGTGTCGAGGTCTGCAACAAGCTCGACGATGACTGCGACGGCATCATCGACGAGGGCCCACTGCCGGCGCCGGTCGGCGTGGCCTGCTCCGATCTCGGCGGGGTGACCGGTCCCGCGGTCGGCGAGTGCGCCGGAGGCATCAACGTCTGCACCAACGGCGTGGTGGTGTGCAGCAAGCCGCCGTCCGCCGAGCAGTGCGACAACAAGGACAACGACTGCAACGGCCTCACCGACGAGGGTGACCCGGGCGGCGGCGCGAAGTGCGGAACCGACGTCGGCGAGTGCGTCGCGGGCACGTTCCATTGCAACACCACGACCCACGTGGTCGAGTGCCAAGGCGCGGTCGGCACCGTCGGCGGCCAGACCGAGGTCTGCAATAACCGCGATGACGACTGCGACGGCCTGTTCGACGAGAACCTGCCGTCCGGACCGTGCGTTCCCGGTGTCGATGGCCCGCTGCAGGGCGATACCGGCGAGTGCAACCTCGGCACGCGCACCTGCATCGGCGGGACGGTGGTGTGCCAGGGCGCGGTGTTCCCGACGTTCGAGCAGTGCGATGTGGCCGACCTCGATCAGGACTGCGATGGTCAGCCTCACAACGGCTACGACACGACGAACGGTGATCCCGCGAACTGCGGTGCGTGCGGCAGGAAGTGCAACCTCCCGCACGCCTTCGAGGGCTGCTCGAACGGCGCCTGCACGATCGTCGCGTGCGAGGTCGGCTATCACGATAACAACCTCGACCCGATGGACGGCTGCGAGTCCGGGTTCTGCGTCATCACCGGCAACGAGGTCTGCAATGGCCTCGACGACGACTGCAGCGGCGTCGCCGACGACAACCTCGGAGCGCCGCCTAACCTCTGCAAGAGCGGCGGCGAGTGCGGCACCCCGGCTCCTACCGCGATGTGCATGGGCGCGGCCGGCTGGCGCTGCACGTACCCGGGCGTCGTTCAGACCGATACGATGACCGGCACCGTCATCAGCGAGACCCGCTGTGACGGCAAGGACAACGATTGCGACGGCGCGATCGACGAGGGGCAGCCGAACCTCAACACCGCGTGCTCCGACAACGGCGTCGGCGCGTGCCAGGGCACCGGCACGTACAAGTGCGACAGCTCCAACCTCAACAACCCCGCGGCCTGCGTGATCACCGCGCCCGGAGCGGTGTCGGGTCCCGAGCTGTGCGACGACAAAGACAACAACTGCGACGGCATCGTCGACAATACGACCGGACCCAACCGCGTGGTCGACGCCATGACCCACATCCAGGTCAGCGGTAGCGACTACTACATCGACACCTACGAGGCGTCACGCCCCGACGCTGCGACCACCAACACGTCGGTCTCGCGCGCGTGCTCGAAGTCGGGTGTGCCGCCCTGGCGCAACGTGACGTTCACCAGCGCGCAGGCCGCGTGCGCTGCCGCCGGCAAGGTCCTGTGTACCGGCCCGCAGTGGCAGACCGCGTGCGAGGGCCCGCTCAACACCACCTATCCCTACGCCAACACGTTCGACCCCAACGCCTGCAACACCGAGACGTACGACGGTATCCCCGGCGCGCCCGATAACGACGTCATGATCAACGCCGGCGTCGCCGCGCTGTGTGTGTCAGCCCCAGGCGTGCGTGACCTCTCCGGCAACCTCAAGGAGTGGACCGACGACATCACCGGCACGACCAACGGCGTCAACATCGCGGTGCTGCGCGGTGGCTCCTACGAGACGCCGAAGGTCGGAGCCACCTGCGACTTCCGAACCACGCGCGCCGCGGTCAACGTGCTCGAGGCCTCGAACGGCTTCCGCTGCTGCAAGGCAACGGCACCGTGAGGCAGCAACCGCCGCGTGGTCACACCGACGCCGTAGGCCTTCGGTGATTTGGGGCGCCGCAGGTCCCTGACGGGACGCCACCGCGTTCGGTCGCGAGCCTACCGCTAGTCGAACACGACGGTCTTGTTGTCGTACGCGACGACGCGATCCTCGATGTGCCAGCGCACCGCCGCGGCGAGCACGTGCTTCTCGAGCTCGCGCCCCTTGCGGACCAGGTCGTCGACGGAGTCGCGGTGGGCGCAGCGGACCGTGGCCTGCTCGATGATCGGGCCCTGGTCGAGCTCGGCAGTGACGTAGTGGCTGGTGGCGCCGATCATCTTCACGCCGCGCTCGTGAGCCTGGCGGTACGGATTAGCACCCACGAACGCCGGCAGGAACGAGTGGTGGACGTTGATGATCCGCTGCGGATAGCGCTTCACGAACTCCGGAGACAGGATCTGCATGTAGCGAGCGAGCACGACCAGGTCGCAGCCCGCGCGATCGATCAGGTCGGCGGCGGCCAGCTCCTGCCTCGCGCGGGTCTCCGGCGTGACCGGGAGGTAGTGGAACGGCACGTTGAAGTGGCGCGCGATCGGCGAGGCATCGGCGTGATTCGAGATCACCATCGAGATCTCGCAATCGAGCTCGCGTGCGCGATGGCGGATCATCAGATCGTACAGGCAGTGTTCCTGCTTCGACGCCATGATCGCGATCCGCTTCTTGCGATCTCCGTACCATACACGCCACCGCAGGTTGGCGCGCTCGCCGACCTCGCGGAGAGACCGCTCCAGCGTCACGCGGTCCGCGATACCGGTGAGGTCGAACTGGATGCGCTGGAAGAACGTATGAGACGACGAATCGGAGTAGTGCGCCGAGTCGAGCACGGTCGCTCCGTGACGCGCGAGCAGCTGCGACACGGTGGAGACGATGCCCTTCTCGTGCGGCGCCTCGACTACGAGCGTGGCAACGCGCGGCGAGATGCCGCTCATCGTCGCAGAACGCGTTCGCGACACCACCGGTGGCATCGCGCGGATCGGATACGCGCCACTCACAGCTTGCCTGTCACCGCGAATCCCGCGGAGTGCGAGGTGAACCACGGCGCTGCCACCATGCTGTCCTCCTTCGCCGCCTTCTTCCCCCCGACGTACCAGACCATACCGCCCGCGACGGCCGCGAGACCCACCGCGCCGGTGATCCAGCCGATGTTGCTGAGCTGGATGGCGGAGCTCGCCTTGGAGAACGACGAGTCACCGGGAGGCGCCGCGCACTGGTGCGAGGACACCGAGCAGTTGTCGGGGACCCGCAGCATACCCAGAATGCCGACGGCGCCACCACCGAGCACCATGATGCTACCGAGGCCGATCACGACCTTCGCACCGAACGGATGGGTCGCCTGCGGGGCGGAACGGACGTTCGCCACCTTCGTGGACGACGCGCTGGCCACGGCGGCCGCAGGATCACCGAACGTCGCGGCGACCGAGCGACCTCTCTCGCCCGCTCCGACGACGATCGTCAACGTCTGGTCCTTGCTGCCGTGAATGAACTTGATGGTGTGTGCGCCGGGATCCACGTCATGCGCCTTGCCGTCGTCGAGCCGGGTCACGGTCAGGACGTCGTCGACGTAGACCGACGTGTCGGGCAGATCTGCGCCGCTGGCATCGCGCGAGACGAAGCTCAGGCTCGGCTGCTGCCGCGTCAGGTCATCTGCGAACCGCGCGCAATCACCCTGGACGAGAGCGGGGCAGGTGGACTGCGCACACGACAGAAACAGCTTGCGCGCGAGCGAGATCTTTCCTTGCTCGCGCGCATCCTGGCCGCGGCTGTGCGAGTCGATGCAGGCTTCCTTCGATAGCTCGTCGGCAAACGCGGGCGTGCTAGCGGTGGCGATCACGAGAGTGATCGCGAGGACGTGGCGGATGATGCTCATCAACTGGCTCCTTGGGTGCTGCTGCCTCACAGGCATGCGGGCTTGAAGATCTTCTTGTCGCCCTCGTAGTAGTAGGGCGGGCTGCAGTGTGTGGTTTCGATCTTGGGCTCGGGCGCCGCGGTCGGAGCCGCGGTCGGAGCCGCGGTTCCTGGTGGGGCGGCCACCTCGGGCTTGGGCTCGCTCGGGCGCTGCGGCGTGCGCGCCGGTTGCTTCACCACGCGCTGCGGTGGCGACTTGCGCGTCGTCGTGGAACGCGGCTCGGTGGCGCGGGGCTGCGCTGGTCCGCCCTCGGTCACGGCGGCCTCGTCGGTCGGCGAGGTGACGCTCTCGTCGGCCCGCGGCTCGACGGTCTTCTCCTCCTGGATGAGCTCCGTGGTCGGCGCTGGCGCGGGTCGCTCGCGTACCACCGGGGTCGCGGCCGCCGGGGCCGCGATCGGCTCGCGCTCGTCACGGCTTCGCGATTCGGCGCTCGGGCTCTTCAACAGCATCACCACGCCGATCGCGACGCCCGCGACCAGCGCGCCGAGCAGCGCGACCATCGTGCGCGAGCGCGCCTGCTCCGGCGCCAGCGGATGCGACCGCAACACGCTCTCGGCGGTCGCGACCGTGCGCGCGCGCAGGGCACCCGGAACCGGCGGCCGGCGGCTCACGCTGTTGTTGCCGCCGACCCGGCGCCAGCTCGCTTCCTCGGCGGCGATCAGGCGATCGTGCTTGTCGAGGTACTCCTTGCCCACGTGCTTGAGCCACGTCGCGACCGCACCGGGCGAGGCCGGCGGCACCGCGCGCGTGAGTGCGTCCTCCATCTCGGCGGCGGTCTGGTAGCGGTGGGTGACGTCGATCGCGAGGCCGCGCTTGACGACCGCATCCACCGCATCGAGCTGCCTCCACGAGTCATCGCCGATCGCCGCCCACTCGCGCTCGGGCGCCAGGGTCTCCGCGATCGTCGGCAGCTGACCGCTCATGATCGTCGCGACCAGCTCGGTCTCCGACTGCGCGCCGTGCATGCGGTGGCCGACGATCAGCTCCCATAGCACCACGGCGAGCGCGTACAGATCACTCTGCTTGGTCGCCTGGCCGCGCAGCTGCTCGGGGGCGGAGTACGCGAGCTTGCCCTTGTACGTGCCCTCGCGCGTGGTGTGAGCCGCCATCGATGCCTTCGCGACGCCGAAATCGAGCAGGCGCGCGGTGCCATCGGTCGCGATCATCACGTTCTGCGGCGACACATCGCGATGCACGACATGCAGCGCCATGCCCATCTCGTCCACCATCTCGTGCGCGGCGTGCAGACCCGCGAGGACCTGCGTCGCGATCGCGACGGCAATATCGATCGGGATGCGCTCCTTCAGCTGACGCGTCTTGTTGAGCAGCCAGTGCAGGGGCGCACCGTGCACGAACTCCTGCACGAGGAGCACCTCGTCCTGCGTGGTCACCACGTCGAGCACCGGCACCACGTTGCGGTGGTGGACCTTCGACGCGATGCGCGCTTCGTCGAGGAACATCGCCACGAACTCGGAGTCCTCGGCGAACTCCGGGTGCAGGCGCTTGGCCGCGACGATCCGCGAGAAGCCCTCGTCGCCCATCAGCCGCGCGATGTGGATCGTCGCCATGCCGCCCCGCGCGATCTGGCGGTGCAGGATGTAGCGACCCACCGTCGAGGTCTGCGCGAGCTGGTCGGCGAGTGCACAATGTTCCGGGTCCGTCCTCATGGTGACGACCTACTCAAAGAACTGGATCGGCTGACCCGAGCTCCAGAAGTAGAGGTTCCGGAAGCTGCCGTTGGGCTGGATGCTCGTGCCCCACACCGAGTTCGAGTACTGGTGGTTCGTCGTCGAGAAGCCCGATGACGCCCCGAGGCCGAGGCTCAGGTCGGGCAGCTGCTCGAACGTCTTCACCATCGTGTCCGGGGTGAACGGGCCCTTGTGCGCGTCGAGGCCGGCGATGAACACGCGCGCCGCGACGTAGCCCTCGAGCGAGGTGAACGACGGCTGCGATCCGCTGCTTGCGATCAGCCGGTTGTAGGCGGTGACCACGTCGCTCGAGTCGCTCTGATAGTTCGGCACGACCTGGGACACGATCACGCCCTCGGTCACCGCGATGCTGCCGGCTGCCGTCGACACCGTGCCCGCCGAGACCAGGCGATCCGACAGCGCGTTGGGACCGACGAACGAGACGTTCGAGAAGTATAGCTTCAGCCGGTTCGCCTTGTTCAGCGACGTCTGCTGGCCATCCATCGCGAACTGCCAGCGGCGCAGCTCCTCGATGAACTGCCCACCGGCGCCGTACGTATCGGTCATGAACACGCCGACCGTGTGGGTCTGGTTGTCCGCGTTGAGCATCGACGCGAGGTAGCTCTCGGCGGCCGCGACCTGCGCGGGGACGCTGGCGTCGTCGTTGCGGACGTAGCGGAACCGGACGATCGGGTTGGTCGGATCGGCGGAGCCCGGGAAGCTCCCCATCACGTTCTTGTAGGCGTCGACGAGACCGTCGTAGCCGGCCTGCCCATAGGAGTCGTTCTGGTCGAAGCTGATGAGGTGCTTGTAGTCGCCGACGCCTTTCTTCTTGAAGTATTCGGTCGTCGCGCGCGCTTCCTGCGCGTAGCTCGCGCGGACGTTGAAGATGAACGGCTTGCAACCAGCCGCCTTGTCATCGCGAAGGATCGTCGCGGCGCCGGTGAACGCGCCGAAGAACATCGTGCCGGTCTCGATCGCGACGGGGGCCGAGCGCACCATGGTCGGCGTGCCGACGTTGCCGAGGAACGCGAGCACGGCACGCGGGCCGCGCGCGAGGGCGGTCGACGAGATCGGGGCCTGACCGGCGATCGCGGGTGTCGACGTGGTTGGGCAGCGGGGCGCCGCCTCCATCGGCTGGACGTCGACGAGCGAACGCGCGGCCGCCTCGGCGAGATCCGGCTGATACGCGTCATCGCGGAACTCGAGCTTCAGCATCCGGCCGCGCACGCCACCCGCGTCGTTCTTCTCCTTGAACGCGAGCTCGATGCCGAGCTTCATGCCGGTACCGAGCGCCTGGTTGGTGCCCGAGACCGGCGCGCTCTGACCGATCATCAGCGGCGCGTCCTCTGCCTGCACGCAGACCGGTGTCTTGTTGCGCAGCTCGCACACGAGGCCCGAGCCGCAATCTGGGTCGACGGCACACGGCTGCGGATCGAATTCCGTCGAGCAACCGAGTGCGAAGACGATGACGAATCCGAATGCTGAGCGAGAAACGTGGGACCCCATGACGCTCACTGTTTCAAACGATGGCTGTCGGTAACAAGGTCGCGCAGAGTTCACAGAGTCCGAACCATCCTCCACGAAACGAATGTTGGTGGGCTCGCTGACACCGCCCCGTCGCGGAGACCTCGCAAGCAGCGGACATCGTGTGTTCGGCGGTGTGCAGAGAGCGAACGCGTCCGTGTAGGCCCAATGATCCCGGGTAGATCAGCGTCTCCCGGGGCGGTGATGCCGCACACGATTTCCTCGATGTGCGTGAAAATCTCGCGTGCATTCACGCATACGCCACGCGCTTGCTCACGCGTGCACATGCACCCGACGATGACGGCACTCGCCGCGGCTCACCGCTAGCGTCCGACGCTAGTGCTTCTGCAGCATCAGCGAGCCGAGCGAGTAGCCGGCTCCGAACGACGCCATGAGGCCATAGCTGCCCGACGGCAGATCTTCATTGTGCCGCGAGAACGCGAGCAGCGAGCCGGCCGACGCGGTGTTGCCGAACTCGTCGAGGATGATCGGCGCCTCGGTGCGAGTGGCTGGACGGCCGAGCACGCGCTTCGCGATCAGCTCGTTCATGCTCTGGTTGGCCTGGTGGAGCCAGTAGCGCGCGATCTGCGCCGGCTCGAGGTCGTGCTGCGCGCAGTGGTCCTTGATGAACTTCTCGGCGAGCGGCACGACGTCCTTGAACACGCGACGGCCCTGCTGATGGAACAGCTTCAAGGTGTCATCGTGCTCGGTGGTCGGATCGCAGCGATCGAGATAGCCGCGGTTGTTGCGGATCGTCGATGCCGACCACTTCGATAGCATCTGGGTCGACAGGATCTCCCACGAACCGGGCACAGCCTTGGCGCTGGGCTCGATCACGAGCGAGACCGAGGCGTCGCCGAAGATGAAGTGGCTGTCGCGCTCGCGCCAGTTCATGTGGCCGGTGGTGAGCTCGGGCACCACGACCAGCGCACACGTGGCCTGGCCGAGCCGCACGGCCTGGCTGGCGAGCTGCGTGGCGCCGGTGGCGGCCGAGCAGCCGAGCGAGATGTCGAAGCCATAGCCGCGCGCACCGATCGCGTTCTGCACCTCGATCGCGATCGCCGGATACAGCCGCTGCAGGTTGGAGCAACCGAGCACGACCAGGTCGACGTCTTCGCCGGTCTTGCCCGCACGCGCGAGGGCCCGGTTCGCGGCGTTGACCGCGTATTCGGCCTGGACACTGAGCTGATCCTCGGCGCGGTCCGGGATGTTCGGGCACATCCGCTCGGGATCGAGCAGGCCGGTCTTGTCGTGGACGTAGCGCTTCTGGATCCCGGACGCCTTGACCACGAACTCCGGCGTCGATTCCTTGAGCGGCTCGCGCGTACCGGCCGCGATCGCATCGGCGTGTTTTGCATTGTCGCGACGCACGAACTCGTTGAACGCGTCGCACAGCTCCGGGTTCTCGAGGACGGTGTCGGGGTGCCACAACCCGTGGCCAGTGATCGAGGTGCCAGTGGTCTGACGCGTCGCCATAGCCCGGTTCCTCCCACACCGCGGACCCGGTGTCCACCGATGGCGGTGTCCGGGAGATCTCAGGGCTTTTTCGCGAGCTCGTTCTGGATCTCGGTCAACGCCGTGCGCAGGAATGTCGACGCGGAGTCAGCGGCGATCGCCATCTTCATCTGCAGCACGGCATTGCCGAGATCACCGCGCCGCAGGGCGAGCTCGGCCTTGCGGTAATAGATCAGCGCCTTGCTGTTCATCGAGTGCGAGGCAGCCCCCGAGCTCGGCCCGCTGCGATCGGCCACCGGCACGCCGGCCGGCGGTGACTGCGGCTTGATCGGCGCCGACGGCCGCGGACGCGCGGCTGACGACGCTCGCTCGACCGCCGTGATCGGCACCATCTTCATCGTGGTGACCCGCTCCGTGCGCATCTCCTGATACGCACCGGCGACCTTGCCATAGGCCGACGTCACCATCTCGAGCTCCTGCGGATCGAGCGAGCTGCGGTGGAGATCCGGATGCGCCATCCGCGCGATCTTCTGGAACGCATCGGACACCTGATCGGCGGTCGCTTCTGCGCGGACCTCGAGCAAGGTGTGCGGCGGCGCGTCTCTCTGCTGGAGGATCTTCTGCGCCCACAACAGCACCGAGGTCCGGTTGCTCACTGGTGCGGTTCCTCGTGCACCGGCGCGCCGAGCACCTGGAGGTGCGCTTCCTGCCGCGCACCGGACGTCTGGTCGCTCGCTCGCACGTGGAGGATGCCGTCGGCATCGACGCGGAACATCACCTCGATCTTGAGCTCGCCGCGCGGCTTGGGCGGCAGCTCCTCGAGCACCAGCGTACCGAGCGGCTCGTTCTCGGTGTAGCGGCGGTTTTCACCGCGGCAGCAATCGATCTCGACGCGCGTCTGGTTGTCACGCGAGGTCGTGAACACCCGCGTGCGCTCGATCGGGATCGGCGAGTTCTTGTCGAGCAGGCGCTCGGTGAATCCGCCCGCGGTGTGGATCGCGAGGGTCGCCGGATTGACGTCCATCAGGATCGGCCGCTTCGCGGAACCCTGCGGGAGCACCACGTTGCCGCCACCGCCGAGGTTCGAGTGCCCCTTGGTCGCGACCGCATCTCGCGCGCCCATGCCGGTGCCCGCGGACAGGTTGCCGATCAGGCTGCCGGCCTGGATCGCGGCGCCCTGGGACACCACCTCGTCCGGATTGATCGTCGTGTTCGGCACGCGCTTGAACAGCTCGGCGAGCCGCTGACGCACCAGCGGGATCCGCGTCGAGCCGCCGACGCACAGCACCTCCGACACCGAGCGGGGATCGATCCCGGCGCCCGCGAGCACCTGCTTGGTGACCTCGATCGTGCGATTGACGTAACCCGCGACCAGCGCCTCGAACTGCTTGCGTGTGATCTGGAACGGCAGGCGCGCCTGCGCGGTGCCCGGCATCTCGAGGCCGTCGATCTCGCCTTCGGCCGCGTCGTTGTCGGACAGGTGACACTTGATTGCCTCGGCACCCATCATCAGCTTCATCATCAACGCCGCGTTCGGACGTGGATCGATGCGCAGGATCCGGTTGCACTCCGCGGCGAGCACCTCGCCGAGCGCGCGATCGAGATCGTCCCCGCCGAGGAAGAAGTCACCCTCCGATGCGAGCACCTCGAACACCTCGCCGTTGAGGCGGAGCAGCGAGACATCGAACGTGCCGCCGCCGAAATCGAACACGCAGATCACCTGCTGGCGATCGCGACCGAAGCCATATGCGAGCGCGGCCGCGGTGGGCTCGTTGATCAAGCGCATGATCTCGAGGCCGGCGAGCCGGCCGGCCTCCTTGGTCGCCTGCCGCTGGCCATCCGTGAAGTTGGCCGGCACGGTCACGACCGCATCCTTGATCGGCGTCCCGAGCTGGCGCTCTGCGCATCGTTTGAGGTGCAGCAGCACGTTGGACGAGATCTCCGGCATCGTCATCCGACGATCGCGCACGACCACGATCGGCTGCTGGTTGGGACCTTCCTCGACCCGGTAGCGGACCCCCGTCAGCGCGAGCTGGACCAGCGGGGCGCGGATGTTCTGACCGATGAACCGCTTCGCGGAGTGAATGACGTGATGGGGCTCGGTCAGCTTGTAGCGCTTCGCATCGGCCCCGACCACGACGCCGCCACTCGACGGAAACGCAACGACCGAGGGATGCACCCGCTCGCCCCGGGGCCCGAGGATGAACTCGACACCGGTCGGCGTCGCGATCGCGGCGCACGAGTTCGTGGTGCCTAGATCGATCCCCAGCGCGACGGACATGCCCTCACTTGATTTACGCCCGGATTTCGCTGGGTGTCGAGCTTTTGACCGGGGCTGTACGAGTCCTGCGCAGCGCGGCGGCTGCCAACCCGCGTGCGACAGCGCACGAGAGAGCGCGCCGAGCGGCCGCGTCGAGGTCTATTCCATCGATCGAGATCGCGCGCCCAAAAACTTGCATTTGCCGACGACGAGCCGGTCAGTCGATCAAAGGCATTTTGCACTCTCGACATGACGCAGCGGTTTCACCCATCGCTACGTGAAGTTTTTCAGTCCGAGGTCTTCCGCTCCCCCCCGCGGTGTGGGACGACTCTGGCCATTCTGTGGACGAGGATACGTCCATGTAGCGCTTTGTTTCGGGAAACTTGATGAGGAGGCTGCTGTGAAAATGGGTACTGGAAATATTGGGCGCGTAGGAGCGCTCGCATTCGCATTGACTGCGAGTCTGGCGAGCATCGTCGGTTGCGGCGACAACGGCGTGACACCACCCCCGGATGCGCGGGCAGTCGACGCGCCTCCCCCCAAGCCCGCCGTGCTCAGCATGGCTCCGGCCATGAACGACTTCGGCTCGGTGCTCATCACGCAGACGAGCTCCGCCGCGACGTTCACCGTGTCGAACTCGGGTGAGGCCACCAGTGGCATGATCACCCCGGTCATCACCGGCACCAACGCCGCCGACTTCACCGCGACGAACGGCTGCACCACCCTCGCGGGCGGCGGTACCTGCATCGTCACCGTGACCTTCCACCCGACCACCGCCGGCACCAAGAGCGCGAGCCTCGCTGTCTCCGGTAGCCCGGGCGGCACCGTCATGGCGGCCCTCCTCGGCGTCGGAAACACTCCCGGCACGCTCACCATCTCGCCCAGCAGCCTCTCCTTCACTAGCGTGGTGGCAGGTGCGACGGGTACCCAGCAGACCTTCACCGTCACGAACACCGGCGGCGTCGCAACCACCGTGCTGACCACCACCAAGGCCGGCTCGGATCCCGGCGAGTTCACCAAGGTGATGGACACCTGTAACGGACAGACCCTCGCAGCAGCAGCCACCTGTACGGTCGCCGTCAACTTCGCCCCGTCCACGGCGGGCGCGAAGGCGGCCTCGTTCATCGTCGCGGCCTCCACGGGCGGCTCGGTCACCGGCGCGGTCACCGGCACCGCCCTCGCGCCGGCGAACGTGACCCTCAACCCGACGCTGCAGGACTTCGGTTCGATCGCGGTCGGCTCGAGCTCGGCGAACGTCACGTTCACCGTCAGCAACTCCGGTGGCGTTGCGACCACCGCCCTCGCCCAGACGATCACCGGCGACTACTCGATCGTGAACGGCAATTGCGTGGGCACCATCCTCGCGCCCGCCGCGACCTGCAACATCATCGTGCGGTTCACGCCGACCACCACCGGCGCGCTCAGTGGCACGCTCAACGTGTCGGCGACCACCGGTGGCTCGCGTAACGCGAGCCTCAATGGCATCGGCGTCCAGACCGGCCTGCTCGCGATCAGCCCGACCCCGTTCGCGTTCCCGAACACGACCACGGGTCAGACCAGCACCTCGCAGATCTTCACCGTGACCAACACCGGTGGCAGCGCGACGGGCGCCCTCGGTACGGCGCTCGGTGGCACCAACCCGTCGCAGTTCACGATCGTCCCCGGCTCGAACGGCTGCCAGGGCGTGATCCTCGCGGCGAGCGCCACCTGCACCATCGCCATCGTGTTCAGCCCCCAGACCGGCGCCGCGAAGACGGCGAACCTCACCGTCACGGCGAACCCGGGCGGCCAGACCGTTGCCAACATCTCCGGTACGGGCATCGCCCCGGCCCTGTTCGCGATCGCCCCGGCGTCGCGCGACTATGGCTCGGTCGTCACCAACACCCAGAGCGCGATCCAGACCTTCACGGTCACCAACGCTGGTGGCCAGAGCTCCGCGGTCCCGGTCGCTGCCATCAACGGCTCGAACGCCAGCGAGTTCATGATCACCAGCAACAGCTGCAACGCGGCGCTCACCCCGGCTCCGGCCGCGGGCTCGACCTGCACCGTCTCCGTGCGCTTCGACCCGACCACGGTCGGCGCGAAGACGGCGAGCCTCGACATCACCGGCACCCCGGGTGGCCCGATCAGCGCGGCGCTCTCGGGCGCTGGCGTTGCCCAGGCAGCTCTCGCGGTGAACCCGTCGATCCTCACCTTCCCGCTCACCCTGATCGGCAACAGCTCGGCGACGCAGACGTTCACGGTCACCAACAACGGCTCGCAGACCACGGGCGTCCTCGCGGTGACCGTCGTCGGCGCGAACCCCGGCGACTACTCGCAGACCAACAACTGCGAGGACGGCGCGGGCCCGGGCGTCGACACGCTGATCGCCGGCGCGTCGTGCACCGTCACCGTGACGTTCTCGCCGACCGCTCGCGACGCGCGTAACGCGTCGGTGCAGATCTCTGGCACGCCGGGTGGCTCGGTCACCGTGGCGCTCAACGGCACGGCGCTGCCGCGGCTCGAGATCCTCACCCCGGCACCGGTCACGATCCCGAACAACTTCGACTTCGGCTCGTCGGTCGTCAATCCAGACACGGTCACCACGACCACCGTCACGGTGCGTAACAACACCGGCGCAGCGGTCGTCGTGTCCAATGTCGAGACCGACACCAACAACAGCTTCGTCCCGAGTGCGGGCTGCACGGGCGCGACGGTCGGGGCGAACTCGACCTGCGTGTTCACCGTCGGCTTCTCGCCCCAGGTCCTTGGCGTCAACAACGGCTCGTACCTGCTGACCATCCCGGGCACCTGCCCGTCGGGTCTCGCGACGTGCAACTCGGCGCAGCAGAACGTCACCGGCACCGGCACGGTCACCACCCTGGTGATCAGCGACGGTGACGCGACCCCGACGGCGCACAACTTCGGCAACACCGGCGTTGGCACCTCCTCGGCGGTTCACACGTTCACGGTCACCAACGCGGGCAAGACCACCACGGGTGTCCTCGCGGTCGACCTGACGGGAACGGGCTACCAGATCACCACGAACAACTGCAGTGGCGTGACGCTGGCGGACAACGCGAGCTGCACCATCGGCGTGGTGTTCACGCCGACCGCCACCGGCGCCGCGATGGGCACCATCACGGTCCGCACCAGCCAGGGCGCTCCGGTGCTCGGCGGCATGGTTCAGGCCACGCTCACGGGTACCGGCGTCACGCCGAACCCGATCGCCAATCCGACCTCGATCGACTGGGGCACCCTGTTCGCCGGCGACCCGGTCAACACGGCTGCCACCGACAAGGTCATCGCGATCAGCAACCCGAACGACCAGTCCACGACGATCACGCTCGCTCTCGTCAATTCGTCGACGCCGGCGTTCTCGGGCGTGAACAACGCGGCGAATACCTGCGGTACGTGGGTGGGCAGTGGCCTCACGGCCACCCTCGGTGCGGGCCTGAGCTGCAACGTGGTCGTTCGCTTCACCCCGGCCCTGCCGGTGGGGAGCCGTACCGGCGGCAAGCTCAACGTGACGCAGTCGATCGGTAATCTCCAGGCGACCGTGCTGTTCACCGCCGCCGTGAAGTCGACCATCTCGATCGTCGCGGCCCCGGTGGCCTTCACGAACCAGGTGGTCAACACGACGGCGTCGCAGACCATCATGGTCCGCAACGACAGCACCCAGACGGTGACCGGCTTCGCGGTCAACGCGGGCGGCGCGCCATACTTCATCCTGAACAACACCTGCACCACCCTGACGGCGGGTGCGATGTGCTCGTTCGACCTGCAGTATTCGCCGACCTCGGCACCGGCCACCAACTCGGCGACGCTGTCGGTGACGGCGACCAACGGCTCGGCGATCGCTCAGGTGACCGGCAATGCGATCACCGCGGCGAACGTCATCGTCTCTCCGACGGTGTTCGCGTTCGGCTCGGAGATCGCCGGTCAGAACGGCTCGACGCAGGTGTTCACGTTCACGAACATCGGCCAGCAGACGTCCGGCACGTTCTCGGCGGCACTTGCCGGCGCGAATGCGGCGGACTTCAGCATCCAGGCGAACACCTGCGGTGTGACGCTCGCGGGTAATGCCTCGTGCGCAGTGACCGTGCGCTTCAACCCGGGTTCGGCGGGTGGCAAGTCGGCGACGCTCGCGGGCTCGGGCACTCCGGGCGGCTCGCCCACCGCGGCGCTGACCGGTACGGGCGTCGCTGCGGGTGGGTTGCGCGTGACGCCGACGGCGTTCACGTTCGCCGACACCACGGCGGGCACGACCTCGGCGAACACCACGTTCACCGTCCAGAACACGTCTGCGGCCTCGACCGCGACTCTCAATCTGGGTGTCGGCACGGCTGACTTCTCGATTCAGAGTGGCGGCACCTGCGGCGCGACGCTCGCCGCGGGCGCGAGCTGCACCGTGTTCGTTCGCTTCAACCCGGCGACTGCCGGTAGCAAGGCGGACATCCTGACGGTCCAGACCGCTACGACGTTCGCGAACGTCTACGGCCGTGGCCTCACGGTTGCGAACATCACGTCCAACGTGGGCGGCACGTTCACCAACAACACGGCGGTGTCGCGCGACGACTCCTTCGGGTCGACGTCGATCACCATCGCGGGCGTCACCGGGACGGTCTCGAGCCTCCGCCTGCACATCAACGGCTACACGGATGGATGCCCGGTCACCTCGGAGTTCGTGCTCGTGGCCCCGGGCGGTGCCCGCCTCCGCGTCATGAGCAGCGCGAGCGGCTTCTCGCCGTTCTGCACCACCATCAACACCCCGGTCGACATCACGTTCGATGACGCGGCGACCCAGCAGCTCCCATTTGGCCCGAGCGCCAACAGCTTCGGCACGGGCTCGTACCGGCCCACCGACGCGACCAGCTTCGGGAACACGTTCTCCGCCACGGCGGCGGCTCCCGAGGGCACCGGCACGTTCGCGAACACCGTGTTCGGCGCATCGGTCAGCGGCACCTGGACGCTGCTCAGCGCCACGGGAATCGCCGTCTCCGCGGGTACCACGATGGGGTACGCGGGCTGGTCGCTCGAGGTCAACAACCTCGACTTCGGCTCGCAGGCGATCGCGACCACCAGCGGCGCTCGTACCCTCACGCTCACCAACAATGGTCAGACCGCGGCGACGGCCCTCACCGGCACGCTGACGGGTGCGGATGCGACCCACTTCATGGTCACCGATGGCTGCAACGGCGTCGCGCTGGCGCCGGGCGCGAGCTGCAACCTCGTGGTTGCGTTCAAGCCGACCACCACTGGAACCAAGACCGCGCTGCTGACCTACACGGGTCCGGTGACGATCCCGGTGACGATGACCGGTCTGGGTGTGAACCCGGCTCTGCTATCGGTCACCCCGAGCGTCCCGCAGACCGATGGTTCGCGCGCGATCGGCAAGGCCGACGCTGCAGTGACGACGTTCACGTTCACCAACAGCGCGGGCACGGTGGCGACGAGCTCGCTCACCTTCTCGCTGTCGAATCCGGCGAACTTCACCCTCTCGCAGGCGAACAGCACCTGCGCGCTGGACGGTTCGCAGACCCTCGACGCGGGCGCGGCCTGCACCGTGGGCGTGTTCTTCAACCCGACCGCCAAGGGCGCGCTGACCACGAACGTCGTGGCCACCGCGACCGCTGGCGGAATGGTGATGGGCGTCCTCAACGGTACCGGCACCGAGGCGATCGTCGCGGTGACCGCCTCGCCGGTGGCGTTCACGGCGGCGGCTCCGGGCGCGGCTGGCACGACCCAGACCCTGACGTACCAGAACGTCTCGGATGTCTCGACCAGCCTGCTCCAGACCACGCTGACGAACTCGGCGGGCAGCGACTTCTCGATCCTCAGCGACAACTGTGGTGGTCAGAGCATCGCGGCCGGCGCGACCTGCACGATCGACGTGCACTTCACGCCGAGCGGCTCGACCGGTGCTCGCACGGCCGCGGTGGCCGTGTCGGGTGTGGTCACGGGTACGGCGACCTCTGCGACGATCACCGTCCAGAGCACGGTCAACTAACTCTCTGCTGAGTTAGATGGCTTGCGCCGTCGGGGCTAACGCCTTGACGGCGTTTTGTTATTTCGGCGTATCCGGGAGCCGGTGCGCAGCGACGCGGCCGACGTCCGCGTGACGGACGCTGCGACCGACGCTCGGCTGGACCGGACGTGAGCGCGTGGTGATCTCGCCGGCTTCCGCGGGCACGCCGATCGCAGCGGCGGTCGTCGAGGCGGTGAATGCTATGCATGCAATCCATGCTGGACGTCGAGGACATCAGGCCGAGCGGTGTGCGCGGGCTCAGACGGTCCGAATATCGCGAGCTCGGGCGGCTCGGCGTGTTTGACGACGAAAGGGTCGAGCTACTGCGCCGGCAGCTCGTCACGATGAGCTTCGAGGGCATCCAGCACGGCGAGGTCGGGTTGTGGCTATTCCGCCGCCTCGTTCGCGCGTTCGGAGATGACGAATTCGACCTGCGTCACACGAATCCGTTCGCAGCGAACGACGACTCAGAACCGGAGCCTGATGTATTCGTGGGCCCGGCCCGCGCGAGGACGCTGGGCGCACCCGAGCGTCGCGCGGCTCCTGGTAGAGGTGTCGGACTCGTCGATCCGCAAGGACCGTCTCGTCAAGCGCGCGCTCTACGCCGAGGTCGGTGTGCCGGAGTACTGGATCATCGACATCACCAGCGGCGTTCCGATCGTCGAGATCTATACCGATCCGACGCCGGCGGGGTACGCGACGATGACGAAGCACCGCGATGGGGACGTGCTCCGTCCCAGGCATGTCCCGATCGATATCGCGGTCGCCGACCTCCCGCGCGAGATCACTTCGGGTTCTGGCCGGTGAGCTGGCGCGAGATGATCCGCCGCTGGATCTGACCGGTGCCCTCGAAGATGTCGTAGATCTTCGCGTCGCGGTACCACTTCTCGGCCGGGTGGCCAGGCTCGAGCGCCTCCTCGCCGAGCAACACCATCGCGCGGGTGGTGACGTACTGCGCCGTGCGTGCGCCGTGCGCCTTTGCCGCCGACGACTCGAGCACGTTCTCGAGGTGATGGTCCGCCATCCACGCGGCCTTGTGCGCGAGCAGGCGCGACGCGGCGATCTCCATGTTCATCTCCGCGAGCTCGAACATGATGTGCTGGTGGCTCGCCATCGGCGTGCCGTGCAGCGAGCTGCCGCGCACGCGATCGAGCAGGAGCTCGTACGCCGCGCGCGCGATGCCGACCGACTGCGCGGCGACCACCGGGCGCGTCGAGTCGAGCATCTTCTTGGTATCCGCGAGCCCACCGCCGGCTGCACCGGCTCCAGCGACCGCCGCGGCTGCCACGCCGAGCATCATGTCCTCGTGCACGCGGACGTCCTCGAAGTGGACCTGCGCCGTCTCCGACGCGCGGATGCCGAGCTTGGTCTCCTTCTTCCCGGGGATGAGCCCCGGCGTTCCGCGCGCGACGATGAAGCCGCGCACACCGGCACGGCCCGCGCTGGGTTCGGTCTGTGCCCACACCACGTAGACGTTCGCGGACTGACCGTTGGTGATCCACTGCTTGCTGCCGCGGATGATCCA
>JAYUVX010000424.1:0-9313 GCA_043753855.1 Myxococcales bacterium
CTTGACCGTGCGGCCGGCGATCTTGACGCGCGTCTTGTCGACGAACACGCCGCCTTCATCGATGACCGCGCGCGCCTTGCGCCGCGACAGACCGGGCACCCGCTTCGGCACGACCTGATCGAGCCGGAGGCCCGATTCGTCGGAGGCGACCGTGAACTTCTCGCGCGCCATGACTCAGGCGCGGGAAGCTACATCGAGGATCGCATCCGCGAGCAGCTCGGGCACCTCTTCCTGCAAGAAGTGCCCCGCGGGCGTGCGCAGGACCTTGGCATCGGGCCGCGTGCGCGCGAGGTGACCGACCACGCGCCCGAGGATCGGATCCTTCTCGCCCCACACGATCGAGATCGGGATCTGCGCGGTCGCGAACAGCTCGTGGGTGATCCGCAGGCCGGCGATCGACGGATGCACGTCGATCGAGTCGGGGACCATCCGTGCGAGCGCGAGCGGTGCTGCGCGATCGGCGCGCGTGCGAAGTGGCCAGCGATAGGCGCGCGCGACGTCGCCGCGGATGCTCGACGGATCTCCCTGGGTGCGGTGCAGCACGCCGAGCGGAAACCCGAGCCGGCGAAACAGCAAGTCGCTGACGACCGGTAGCTGCGAGAGCCGGTGGAACAAGGTCGGCTTGAACTCGGGTCCCGGCGGGCTGATCGCCGTGTTGCCGAGCACGAGCCCGCGCAGCCGGGCGACCCGCGACGCCATCGCGTACAGGCCGATCGGTCCACCCCAGTCCTGCGCGACGAGCACCAGCGAGCCGGGGATCACCTGATCGATCATCTGGCCGAGCCAGGTCGCGTGATGCTCGAGCGTGTGCGCCGGCACGTCGGGCTTGCTCGACAGCCCGAGCCCGATCAGATCGCACGCGACCAGCCGCAGCCCGTCACCGCGAGGCCGCGCGCGGATCGCCGCGATCACCTTGCGCCACACAAAGCTCCAGGTTGGATTCCCGTGGACCAGCAGCACCGCCGGTCCATCGACCGGGCCCCACTCGAACACGTGCATGCGCTCGGTGCCCGTCGAGATCATCGACGAGCGCGCACCGGGAGGGAGCTGGGCTGCGATCCAGCTCGGAACAGCGCCTACCAACCGTCGTCGTCGCCGCCGCGGCGCTTCTTCTTGCCGCGATCGCCGCCCCCGCGCTCCTTGTCCTTGTCGTCGAACTTGCGCTTGCGGTCACCGCTCGGTGGTGCCGGCGGGCCAAAGCCAGGACGCGACGGCGGACCGCCGAACCCGGCTCCACCCGGAGGTGCACCGCCGGGTTGACGATAGCCACCGCCCGGCGCGCCTCCGCCGTAGCCGCCGCTCGGAGGACCGCCGGGAGGACGATAGCCGCCGCCTCCGCCAGGTCCTCCGCCGGCATAGCCGCCCGTGCGAGGAGGACCGCCGGCGCCGCGCGCTTCGCGCTCGCGTGCCTCGTTGATCCTCAGCATGCGCCCATCGAGCTCGTGACCATCCAGCTCGGCGAGCGCAGTGCTCGCTCCCTCGGGTGTGGCCATCTCGACGAAGGCGAACCCTCGAGAGCGTCCGGTCTCGCGGTCCATGATGATGGACACGCTCGCCACCTCGCGGCCGTTCGCTCCGAATGCTTCTCGAAGAGATGCCTCGGTGGTGTTGTAGTTCAGGTTGCCCACGTAGAGCTTCGTTCCCACGGACGATCTCCTCGACGATCTGCGAACTTTGACGGGTTGTGCCGGGTTTCCGTGACAGGCGTCTCGTGACGCCCCACACGTCAAAAGGCTATCACAGGCTCTCGCGACGCTGATCAACACTCGGTGTGGGATCGACGCGCAGTCGAGTCTCACGCGGGCGCCAGGTCACCCCGATCGGGGTGTTCCCGCCGGAAGTTGTGCCGGGAAGAAGCTTCCGCCGCGAAAGATCCCGGCGTAGAGTTCTCGTTCAAAGGGAGGGAATACCTTGAAGAAACTTTCACTTATTGCCGGAGGAGTAGCCAGCTTGGGTCTGGCAACGCTCCTCGCCACACCCAGCCACGCCGCGGATCACCTCGATTCGCTCAGCCTGGCCGCCAATCCAATGGCCGACATCAACGATGTCTACACCTGGATGACGCCGGATGCGCTGAAGCTGAACCTCGCCATGACGGTGTCGCCCGGTGATAACGGGTTGCGAACCTTCGGTGACTCCGTCCAGTACGTCTGGCATGTCATCAGCAAGGCCTCGACGGACGCCGCTGACCCGACTCAGGTGGTTGCGCGCAACGCCGCCACCGATGTCGAGACCAGTGTGATCTGCACCTTCGTGTCGAACACCAAGGCGTCGTGCTGGGTCGTCAGCGGGACGACCGTCAAGGGATTCGTCACGGGTGATCCGAGCGCGACCGCCGGGATGACGAGCGGAGATGGCAAGGTGAAGGTGTTCGCCGGCCGGCGCTCCGATCCGTTCTTCTTCAACCTCCAAGGCTTCCGCAATGCGATCGCCGGCGTCAAGATGGCGGCGGCAACTCCGGGGTTCGCTGTTACGCCCGACGGTTGCCCGAAGACCTTGATGGATACCGACGCCGCCGGTCTGCGCACTCTGCTCTCGACGCAGCAGACCGGCGCCGGCGTGCCGGCATGCTCGCCGACGACCCTCGACTGCTTCGCCTCGTTCAACGTCATGGCGATCGTCGTTCAGGTCGACAAGACCCTGGTCAACGCGACCGGCAACAACTTCCTGAGCGTGTGGGCCTCCACCCACGCGAAGCCGTGAGGACCACCATCATGAAGAACCTCACAACACTCCTGGTATCGCTCACCGCCGCCGCCGGACTCCTGGCGTGTGGCGACGATCTCAAGCCCGCCGGTTCGATCGACGCACCGAAGGCGCCCGATGCGTTCGTTCCGCCCACTCCCCCTGCGCCGACGCTCGGTGCGCAGATCGATCGCATGGGTCGCCCCGCGGTGAACACGGCGCTCAACGCCCTGCTCGACCCCGACCCACTGAAGACGGCCAAGAAGGACGCGTACAACCACGCGGCCGACCGAACGATGTGGAGCGCGGCGGTCACGAATCCGGCGGGCATGGACATGGTCCCGTACTCGCCCGCTCCCAAGACCGTGCGCAGCGAGTTCGCGAAGCAGCTGGCGATCTTGGACGCGCTCGATCAGGGTCTGTTTCCAGGCGTCGCCAACCCGAGCACCCCTGGGACCCCGCCCGGGACCGAAGGTCCTGGTGAGGGTTGCTACAATGGTGCCCTCCACGACAAACCGGCTGGTTCGGGTTACCTCACGCTCGCCAGCGTGCTCGCCGACGATCAGCTGTACGTCGACACCGCGAAGCTGACCTGCAACTTCTACCTCTCGCTCGAGGTCGAGGTTGCCACCGGACGGGGCGTCCGACATTCGCAGTGCGGCGGCCGCACGCCGACGCACGACGTGATCGACACGAGCTACTCGCTGCTCGCCGCAGGTACCAACGGCTTCGACCTCATGCTCGCGCCTAAAATCAAGGACGGTGTTGACGCACACACGGACGTCAACAACAACACGTTCCCGTTCCTCGGCGCTCCGCACTGATGCAGCGGCTGGTCGTCGCGGTGGCGCTCCTCGTCGGGTGCCGCGGTGATCGCGACCAGCACGCCGCTCCCACGCCACCGGCCCCTGCGGTGGCGTCTTCTGTTTCGGCCGGTTCGGCCGGTTCGGCCGGTTCGAGCCCCACCCGGCTGCCATCGAGCCCGGATGGCGGCGAGGAGCTCCGCGTGATCGACCGTCAGGTCGTGCAGCTGCGCGCCGATCCGCCGAATCGCGTCTCGTTCATCAACATCCTCCTCGGTCGCGCGGGCATCACCCAGGTGCTCGAAGACTTCGTCGAGGCGGTCGCGGTCAGCGACACCGCGATCCAGGCGACCCCCGAGGATCCCGCTGCCTGGAAAGGCCGGGTCCAGGCGCTGTCGCGCGTGCATCGGTTCGCCGACGCGCGCGAGGCGCTGGCGCACCTGAAGCAGCTCGATCCGAGCGGTAGCTGGCGGGAGCTGGCGGCCACGATCGACGAGGCGACCGGGCACCCGGAGCGCGCAGCGCCGGTGCGCGAGGAGACCGCGAACATCCTGGTTCGCCCCGACACGCTGACCCAGCTCGCCGCGAACCTCGCGCTGCGCGGAAAGCTCGACGAAGCGCTCGCGCTGATCCCGAAGGCGGCCGCGGCCGCCCGCGACAACTCCCCCGTGCTGTTCGCGTGGCTCGATTTCCAGTGGGGCCGGCTGTACGAGCAGGCCGGTCAGATGTCGCGTGCGCGCGACCTGTTTGCCGACGCGCACCGCCGGCTGCCGTCGTACCTCGAGGCGATCGTGCACCTCGCCGGGGCGATGTCGGCGACCGGTCAAGATCCACGCGCGCTGATCACCGCGGCGCTCGCCGACAATCCGCATCCCGAGCTGCTCGGGCTGGCCGGCAAGACCGCCGAGGCCAAGATCGCGTGGGAGCGCTACGTCACGGCGCTGCCGGAGGCGTTCTCCGACCACGCGGCGCGGTTCTACCTGGCGGGCGGCGCCGATCCGGCCCGGGCCCTCGAGCTCGCCCAGCACAACCTCGACAACCGCAACACTCCCGAAGCTCGTTCGCTCGTCGTCGAGGCGGCGCTCGCGGCCAACGATCCGGTGCGGGCCTGCAGCGTCGTCGATCCGCTGATCACCGCCCCGCTCCGCGCCCAGCAGTTCCTCGCCTGGCGCGCGCTCAGCTCGTGTGGCCGCACCGCCGACGCCGCTCGGCTCGCCACCAGTCTCGGTATTCGATAGGCCCCGATCCAAGCGGGTCGAGCGGGGTTGCCGTATCCTCCGCCCGGGACATGGGGCCGCTTCCGTACCCGCACCGCGCGACCTTCCTCGCCAGCACGCTGCACGTGCCCGGCGAGCTGGAGGCAGCGAAGCCGTACATCGCCCGCGTGCTCTCGCTGCTGGTCTACGACCACCTGGTGCGGCACCCGATCGTCACGCTCGGCGATCACGATGACGAGCGGCTGGTGGACGATCACGGACAGCTGCTCGACGCGCGCCACCCGCAGATCGAGGACAGCGTCGACTGGTTCTTCCGGGTCTCGCGGCGGCACGAGGTGCTGTGGTTCGAGCTGTCGTTCGATCCGCATCATCCGATGGCACCGTCACTGCGCTCGCGCCGTCCGTATGGACCGATCGAGGAGTGGCAATCGAGCCCGGAGCTCGCGCTGTCGCAGCAGCTCGCGCAGTGCCTCGCGCAGTGGATGACGGCGCGCCGGCTACCGCTGACCCAGCTGCTGAGCGACTTCACGCTCGATGATCTGCGGCTCGCGGCCGAGCGACTGACCCGGTGCGACCAGATGTTCCAGCAGGGCGCGGGGCTCGCGGAGCTCTCGCCGGCGCTCACCACCCCACCCCCGCAGCTCGCGATCCCGTTCCTGCGCGTGCTCGCGGAGCTGTCGCGCGACCAGGCGCGGCTGCTCGACGCGGCGATCCTGCAGCTCGATCCGACGCACCCGGTGGCGCGCCGCAACTCCTACGTCAGCGGCCTGCTCGCGGGCACCACGGATCGCCGCGCGATCCTGCCGCTGATCGCGGAGGCGCCGATGTACGCGAAGCCGCACCTCTCGATCTGGGGCGAGCCATTCGCCGCCGATCGCGTGCTCGAGAACATGGGCGTGCGGCATCAGGGGATCGCGGCGAGCCTGATGCCCGCGAATCCCTACGCCTGCCACAACTATTCGCTACAGCTCGCCGACGACTCGCGTCGCGAGGAGAGCTATCGCTGGGCCGATCGCGCCACCGTCGCCGCACCGCAGATGGGCGCCGCGCACCTCGATTGCGTGCGCCGGCTGCGCCAGGTCCAGCGCCCGGGTCAGGCGTTTGCCGAGGCGCAGTACCGCTGCCGCGAGCTGCTCGACCGTGCCGCCAGCGGCAGGCTCGCCGCCAATGACTGGCAGGCGCCGCATCACGCGGCCCTGCTGAACGCCTTCGTGCACCTCGACGTCGGCCGGATCGCCGAGGCGATCGAGCTCGCGGACGACGCGATGAAGCGGCTGCCCACCGATGTCGGCACGCAGGAAGCGTTCGCGTGGGCGCAGAAGCGGATCGCGCACTGGAAGACGGATGCCGGTCTGCTCGCGCGCGCCTACGCGTGGGAGGGCCACCACCGCGGTGATCCCGGGCGCGTGATCGTGGGCATGATGAAGGGCCGGATCACCGACGACGAAGACGCCGGCATGCTGATCGAGGCGCTGGTCGCGATCGGTCGCCCCGAGCAGGCGGAGGTCGCGTTCTGGCAGTGCGCGGGGCTCGATGGCATCGGCGTGCTCGGCGATGGCAAGGCGCGGCTGTCCTCGGCGAAGGCGCTGATCCTCGGCGGTGATCTCGACGAAGCTCTCGATCAGATCCAGGTCGTTCAGCTGCGTCGCAGCCAGAGCCGGCTCGAGGCCGAGATCAACCGGCTGTTCCGGCTCGCCGCGATCCGCCCGGCCAGCGAATGGGAGCGCGTGATCGAGCGACGGCTCGACCGCGGTGCCCTGCGGCTCGCGCAGATGGCCGCGCGCGACCTCGCCGACTTCGTCCCGGACCTCGACACCGCGGTGGTGCGCCGTGCACTCGGCGAGCGCACGCAGCTCGCGATCGATCCGCTGTGGATCGCGGAGCTGATCGGCGCGCTGCCCGCCGCCCAGCCAACCTCGTCAGCGATCCTGCAACGGCTCGCCTGGCCGGCGGACGAATCGCTGCGCTCGGCCGATCAGCTCGCGCAGGAGTGGTGGACCGTGCTCGTGCCGCCTGCGCGCGATCGCGATGCCCACGCCGCCGGCGCGGTGCTCGCACTCGGAGTCGCGCTCGCGAACTACCTGGTCGCGGTGACCGGTCCGCCCACGCCGATCGCCGGCGCGTACCGCCACATCGCCACCGAGGCGCTCCACCTGGTGCGTCGCTCGCGCTACCAGATCGACACCGTGGCCATTTCCGCGGTGCTTCGCATCGTCGACGCGCTCGGTGCCGCGCCGGAGTGGATCGTGGACACCTGGCTGCTCCGCATCGAGCGCGCGCTCGATCTCGAGGCCGAGCACGGTTCGTATCTCGAAGGCATGATCGCCGGGATGCCGACCGTGCAGCGGCTGCTGCGCGGTGACGAGCGGATCGGCTGGGAGCTGCGGCTCGCGCACGATCTCGCGCGGGATCCATCGCAGTACGAGCCCGCCGCGATGCTGTTCGCTCGCTGCGCGCGTGCGACCGAGGCCGGCGGTGTGGTCGTTGCGTGGTCGGCCGCCGCCACCGTCGCTGCGCCTCCGCAGACCGAGCTCGACGTGCACTGGCTGGCGGCGATGACGAACCCGACCGGCGTGGCCGCACCGTGGCTCCGCGTCGCGCAGGGCCTCCTGGCATCGGGTCGCCCGATCGATGGGTTCATGGCCGCGTGTCGCGGGATGACCGCCGCCACGGCGAAGCAGCGCGTGCCCGCGATCAACGAGCTCATGCCCAGCTGGCGGTCGGCCGGGATCGCGACGCCGATCAACGGCGACGCCGCGTTCGAGGCCGGCCTCGCCGCCGCGTCCGAAGACCAGCTCGACGTCGCGATCTCGCACCTGCGCTGGGCGCTGGCGGTGGAACCGGGCAATGCGAGGCGCGCCCAGAGCCTCGCCGTGGCGCTCGGCCGCACCGGGCGTGGGCTCGAGGCGATCCGCGTGCTCTCGCAGCACGAACGGATCGATGCGCCGCGCCTGATCGGCCGCGTGCTGCTCGAGGCCGGCCGCGATGTCGATGCGGTGACCATCCTGCGCTACGCCTCGCGCCGGTTCCGTACGGCCGAGGACTGGGCCTCGCTCGCCGCCGCCGCGAGCCGCGCGAACGATGATGCGGTCGCCATCGAGGCCGGGCGCAAGGCGATCGCGCTCGGCTCCAAGGATCCGGCCCTCGCGATCTCGCTCGCGACCGGGCTCTACCGCGTCGGTGAGTTCGTCGAGTGCGAGCGCATCGCGAGCCAGCTGATCGCCGATGGCGGTGGTCGCGAAGCGCGGGTCGCCGGGCTGCATGCGATGGCGCGTGCGCTCGCCGGTCAGGGACGCCACGTCGACGCCCATCCCTATGCGAAGGCCGCCGCCGAGCTCGCACCCAACGGCGAGCTCGCCGCGGAGCTGATCGAGACGATGGATCGGATCGTCGCGCAGCAGACCCCGCCGGTACGCCCGAGCTCCGAGGACTCGATGGAGCGCCAGGCCTGCAACGATCTCGAGGCCGCGAAGTTCGAGACCCTGGTCAGCGCGATCAGCTCGCCGTCCTGGGGCATCGCGCGCGTCGCACTCCTCGCCTGCGAGTTCCGTAGCGACGACGAGAGCGGCATCCCCGTCGCGGCGCGCGCTCTCGACGCCGCCGTCGCGGTGCTCGGCCGCACCGAGGGCACGACCCACCCCGAGGCGGCGCTCGCCCGCATCCGCGCCCTGCGGATCCGCGACAACGCGTTCGTCCAGATCGATCCGCCGCCGCCGCTCGGAACCCGCTACTCCGTCGAGGACTTCGAGCGCGCCTACCAGGACCGCGATCGGCGTCCGCACCGCCCGAGCGCGATCACGAGCTTCGCGCGATAGCAGCCGCGCGCCGGTGTTATCCGGGAGACGTGGCGACCCTGGCAGAGATGAACGCGATGCTCGAGCTGCAGCGCGAGTACTTCGCGAGTGACGACCACATCCGCCGCGAGGTCGAGATCTGGGCCGACGCGACCCCGGAGGAGAGGCTGGCGGAGGCCGCGTCGATGGCGCGCGCGTCGGCTGCCTTGGTCGAACGCCTGGACGAGCAGCAGCTCGCTGCCTTCGTGCCTGTTCGCGCGCTCCCAAACGACACGATCGAGCTGCTCGAGCGGTTGCGCCGATTGCCATGAGCGTGTTCTCGATCGCCGAGCGAATCGCCTCCCCGCGACACCAGCGCCGTCAATCTATCGATCTCGACGACCTCGCGGCGCGGTTTCCGTCGCAGTAGGAATCGGGTCAGACCCGACTGGCACGACTTGCACGCGAAGTAGTGCCGGTCGTTTGTGCCCCCGCCAGCGCGACCGCGCAGATCTCGCGGCGGTTCGAGGGCAGGTGACGCAGCCGAACATCGAGCAAACCGAGATCGCGGATCCGCGCGACCAGCTTTGGCAGCTCGGCCACGAAGCTCCAGTCATTCATCTTCAGCGTGATCACCGCGCCGCGCAGCGTCGTCCGCAGCTTCGGCATCAGCCGCGCGATCTCGTGGAGTGCGACCTGCGGTGCGAGGTTGACGTCGACGAGCAGCCAGTCGATGTGCGCGGGCAGCTCCTCCCAGCGCACCGCGCCGACCTTCTTCGCGAGGTGGTGCACGTTCGGCAGTGCGAGCACGTTCGGGGCGAGGTCCCCGGTGTCG
>JAYUVX010000425.1:0-3047 GCA_043753855.1 Myxococcales bacterium
GCACGCCACGCGGCAGTCCTGCCTCGCGATAGAGGCGCGCGACGGTCGTCTCCGAGACCGCATCTTTCGCCAACCGACCGTCGGCGACGAGCGTGCGCATGTTAACGGCCGACGTTTTCCGTCGTGATTTGACGGTCGAGTCGGGGCCGCGTTGATCCGCGATCCCGAGTACTCGATCGGGGCTCCCAGCCGGCGTGCGAGACGAAGTGCGTGGTCTTCGCACAGCGATGGCACTGCAGGACGCCTGCCTCGGTCTTCGGCACCCCACTCAGCTTGGACGTGGCGGCGATGCACACGGCCGTACGCCCCCGCGACACGACGCTACCCGCGGGGACAGCGATTTGAGAAGTCTGATCGCCCACGGAATCGGCGTCGGCGGCATCCCGGGCCAAGCGTGCAACTTCGCGCTGACGACCGCGACGGCGACGCTCCTGTTCTCGGTGTGCTTCGCGACCCGCAGGGCTTCGACGATACCGCCGCCGGATCTCGGCGAGGTCGAGACGTCGCGTCTCGGCGGCGCAGCTGCGCGTGCAGTGCTCTTGGTTGCGGTCGCAGGAGCGACAGACGGCAAACTGGGCACCGCAGCGACGGCACCACTGGAGACGGACAGCATCGACGCATCGGCCACGGGCGCGTTCGCACTTCGCGAAGCCGCCGGGCTGCGTGACGACTTTGGGGTCGCCCACCACGTAGGTCGCCACGGCAACGATCAAATCGAACTCGACGCCGATGTCCAGCGATCTGCGTGAGAGTCGCCGCTATCGATAAAAACGGCACGTTCTTCGACACCGCGACGAACGTGCCGATCGACGTCAGCGTCAAAACGAGACGGAATCAAGCTGCCGTCAACAGACGCAGTCGCTGACGATGCGCCAGGTCCACCTCGCCGGCGACAAGCTGTTCGTCGACTACTCGGGGAAGAAGCCGCACATCATCGACGTCGCGACCGGGGAGCCGATCGAGGTCGAGCTGTTCGTCGCGGTGCTCGGGGCGTCGAACTATACGTACGCCGAGGTGACGCGGTCGCAGACCGTACCGGACTGGGTGGGGAGCCACGTCCGCGCCTTCGAGTACTTCCAGGGCGTGCCCGCGGCCGTGGTCCCCGACCAGCTCAAATCTGGGGTCACGAAGTCGTGCCGATACGAGCCCGGCGTGCAGCGGACGTACGACGAGCTCGCGCGGCACTACGACACCGTGATCTTCCCCGCGCGCCCGCTCCACCCGAAGGACAAAGCGAAGGTCGAGGTGGGCGTGCAGATCGCGCAGCGATGGATCCTCGCGCGACTTCGGAACCAGCGGTTCTTCTCGATCGACGAATTGAATGATCGGATCGCCGAGCTACTCGAAGATCTGAACGCGCGGCTGATGCGCCGCTATCGCGCGAGCCGCCGCGATCTATTCGAGAAGCTCGAGCGCGCGGTCTTGAAGCCGCTGCCGGCGTCGCGCTTCTCGTACGCGCAGTGGAAGAAGGCGCGCGTCAACATCGACTACCACGTGGTCTTCGACGATCACTTCTACTCGGCGCCATACCAGATGGTCGGCGACGAGGTGTGGATCCGTGCGACCACGATGACGATCGAGATCTTCATCGATGCGAGCGTGCCTACCGACGATCACCGTGTCGGATCGCACGTGCGCAGCTACAAGCGAGGTGGACACACGACCTCCGACGCGCACCGATCGGTGCTGCACCTCAAGCACGCCGAGTGGACGCCCGACCGGATCGTGCGCTGGGCGAAGACGATCGGCGCGAACGCCGCGCTGCTGGTCGAGAAGATCCTCGCCGAGCGCAAGCACCCCGAGCACGGCTATCGATCGTGCCTCGGCATCATCCGGCTCGACAAGAAGTACGGGCACGAGCGGCTCGATGCCGCATGCGCTCGCGTGGTCGCGGTCGGTGGCCGCTCGTACAAGCACGTCGAATCGATCTTGCGGCACGGGCTCGACAAGGCGGCGCTGCCGAAGACCGGCGACGCGCCCGCGGAATCGATCGACCACGAGAACGTCCGCGGACCCGACTACTACAACTGACCGTTTGACCCATCACAGGAGATCCGAACCCGATGCTGAATGAACCGACCGTCGAGAAACTCAAGGCCCTTCGCCTCCACGCGATGGCCGAGGCCTGGGCCCAACAGCAGGCACAACCGACTCTCAACTCCCTCTCCTTCGACGAGCGCTTCGGCCTGCTTGTCGACGCCGAGTGGATCGCCCGCGAGAACGCGCGCCTCGGCCGCGCGATGAAGGAGGCAAAGCTACGGATGTCGTCAGCGTGCGTCGAGGACATCGAGTACGCGGCGAAGCGCGAGCTCGACAAGGCGCTGATCCGGCAGCTCGCGTCGTGCCGCTGGGTCGCCGAACACCAGAACGTGATCATCAGCGGCAAGACTGGCACCGGCAAGACGTACATCGCGTGCGCGCTCGCGCAGCAGGCGTGCCGCAAGGGCTACCGGGCGATCTACCGCCGGGCACCGCGGCTGTATCAGGAACTCGCGCTCGCGCGTGCCGACGGCACATACCCTCGGCTCCTCGCTCGTCTCGCCAGGACCGACTTGCTGATCATCGACGACTGGGCGCTGTCACCGCTCACCGCCGAGCAGCGGAACGACATCTTCGAGATCCTCGAGGACCGCTACGGCGGCCGATCGACGATCTTCGCGAGCCAGCTCGATGGCAAGCGCTATCACGAGTACCTCGGTGACCCGACCATCGCGGACGCGGTCTGCGACCGGCTCCTCCACAACGCCCACCGGGTCATGCTATCTGGGCCCTCCCGCCGGAAGGAGGATGCTCCGATCAAGTAGGACCCACCAGCGTCGCTTCGCTCCGATCGCCATGCCCGAACCAGGCGATCGCCATGCACCGGTTTCGGTGATCGCGATGGCCGAACTCCGCAGCGAAGTTCAAGAAGCCGGCGAGGTCCTTCAGGAAACTGTCCGAAAGTTGCTATGCCTCGTCGAGCACGACGAGGGGCACGACGCCGCGTTCGTCGACCATGTGCACGACCGTGTTCTTGATGTCGGCCCACAGTTGCCCGCGCCGATGCG
>JAYUVX010000426.1:0-9270 GCA_043753855.1 Myxococcales bacterium
GATGCGGCGCTTCCTTGTCTCGAGCTGCTTGGCCTCCTCGACCCAGCATAGAAACTCATTGCGGCCAAGAGCCGTGAGGGCTTGCCATCGTTCCAGGGCAGGCTTGTCTGACAACAACGCCTTGCGCAGATCAGCTGGCATCTCGTGCACCACGCCTGCTGCGATCGCGAGCTTGGTCATGAAGGTAGAGCCACTGTAGCGCGCCGAACGCTCCAACAGATTTCGACGGTGATCGACACGTCAGCGGATGAGCAGACGCCACGGGCCCGCGCGACGAGCTGCCGCGCGACACGCGACAGCTCGGCGGCAAAGAAGTCGAGGTGCCTCGTTGGCCTCCGACCGCCGGGCCTTGACGATCTCGGTTACCAGGAGCTGCTGCCGCGAACGATCCTCGTCCAGGATGGGGCTCTCTCGCTTCATCGACCGTTCACCTCATCCCTGATCTGCTGGTTCACAGGGATCTTCCGCGCCATGGCTCACAGCGCGCACCGGAACCCGGTGGTGTACTCCGTCTCGTCCGGCCGCAGCCGCGTACGGGTGGCGGAGCGCGCCCCGGTCGGCGACGACACGAAGTAGCCGCCGCGCGTGACCTTGTATGTGCCAACGGACGGACCCCGCGGGTCGTGCAATGGGCTCACCGCGTAGTACGTGGTCGAGTGCCAGTCGGCGACCCACTCGGCGACATTGCCGGACAGATCGAACGCGCCGAACGGGCTCACGCCCTGGGCCGCGGTGCCAACCGGTTTGGGATCGAGCGATGTGCTGCAGTACTCGATAGTCGCGCGCGAGCACGTGGGCTGGCCGTTGCCCCAGGGATACGTGGCACCGTGATCGCCGCGCGCCGCACGCTCCCACTGCGCCTCGGTGGGCAGGCGCTTGCCCTGGTGGGTGCAATAGACCTGTGCAGCGCTCCACGACACGCACACCACCGGCCAGTTCCCGCGCATCGCCGGGTTCCACCCGCACTGCTCGAGAGAGAAGCTTTGGCAGGCACTGTCGGCGACACATGCGTTCCAGTTGGCCTGCGTGACCTCATACTGATCGATCTGGTAGGTCGAGAGCTCGACCCAGTGTCCCGGATCCTCGTCCTCGGACAAACAGGCGCCCTCGACGTCGCGGTTGCACCCCATCCAGAACCGGCCTGCGGGGATCTCGACCATACCGGGCTTGGGCCCGGTCGGGCACGACCCGCAGTCGACCGGGTTCCCGCAGCTATCGGCCCCCGGCCCGCAGGATGTGCCGGGACACGGATCGCCCGCAGGGACACAGCTTGGATCGCCGCCACAAACGCGAGGGACGCCTCCGCCCCCACAGCTCTCCGGGGCCGCACACTCGCCGCAGTACAGTTGTTGGCCGCAGCCGTCGTCGATCACCCCGCAGTCGGCTCCGGCGCTCTTGCAGGAGCGGCAGCCGGCTCCGCCGTCGTCCGGCAAATCGATCATCGGCTTGGTGTCGCCGCAGCCGATTACAGCGATCGCCAGCGTCATCAGGATGAGGACGCCAGGGAAGGCACGGCGAGACGTGGAGCTCATAGCGAATCGATGCTGGCGGTCGTACGAAGTCGCTTCGGCGTCGCATGATGCGGTCGTTTTTCATTCGACCTCGCCAGGCCGCCGCGTTCGAGGCACGATGCGACCTGAGCGCGGGATGGGCATCCACCACTCGATGCGCACCTCTCTGACGTTCGCTGCTACCTGGGGGCTGCTCGCGGCCTGCTCCAAGCCCGCCGAGCACCGCGAGTCCGCGCGCTCGGTTGGCGCCAGCGACACGCCGGGCGCGGCGGCACCACCAGCCACCGCGGCCGCGCCCTCGCCCACGGTGGCGACGGCGGCCCCGGCCCCGGCGGCCGTTAGCCCGAGTGCGCCAGCGGCCCGGGCCCCGCTCGACGAGCTCGCCGAGTGCGCTCGCTTCGTCGCGCGCCTGGTGACGTGCGCGAAGGATCCATCGCTCCTCTCCGCGGCGGTTGCGGCCCGTGGTCGCGATCTCACCGAGAGCCACGGCGGCGACGCCAAGAAGGCGCGCGCCCAGCTGGCCAAGGAGCTGGCGTCGATCGCGACCTACGGCGCCACCCGCGTGTTTCGCGAGTTCGGCGGCGAAGGCCAACCGGCCTGGCCATTCGTCGGCGAGCTGTCCGTCGAGGTAGCGGCCAAGCTCATGGCCGGCAACGCGCCGTCCTGCGCTGATGTCGGTGTGCTCCTGCACGACAACGGGTTCCCGATCCTGCGCGGCGACTGACGGACCTAACATCCAGCCCGCCTCGGTCCAGGCGAGGCCGCGGCGCTCCCGCTCGGCCCGGACCACCGGCGCCACGGCCAGCTGCGTTTCGCGCATAGCGATGGAGGCGAGCTCCTGCGCGAGCTGCGCGAGCGGCTCCTACCCCACGACTGTACTCGACGGCTGCATCAACGAGTTGCCGCCGCGATCAACGCTGCGGATCTGCTCGCGTGCAACCGCGTGTGCAGAGCATGGCACATACGCTGTGTCATGCTCGCGGAGCCTCCATGCGCCGAATCGCTCCTCGCTCGACCGCGCGAAAGCGAACTGCGCCTGATCGGCGGCCCGCGCTGCGACGACATCCTCGTGGTGACCTCGCAGCCGAGGTGCCGGGCCGGACTTCCCGAAGCTTCACCATGATCCGCTCCACGTGACCGCAGCTCCTTTCAGACTGGGCGCGATCACGATCTGCGACGAGGCCTGCTCTCGCGAGCCCAGCCAATAGAGAGCACCACCAACGGCCAGCGCGGTTCCGCCGAGCCCGACCAGGATCCACTCCGTGCGCTCGGCGCGCTTTCCGGCGGCGTATTGCTCCGACTGCGCGGCCCAGTCGCAGCCGTTCGCGCACGCGCTGGCGGCTTCGTTCTGCAGTGACACCGAATGGCGCCAGAAGTAGATTCCGCTCGCCATCGTGACCGCTCCGACGCCGAGGAGCCCGATCCCGACCAGACGCTTGGTGGGCATCTTGCCGCTCTTGCGGTCGAGATCGACCGCGGGCCCCGGTACGAGCGCGGTGGGCACGGGCATGGGCATGGGCACGGTCGACGGCGCCTCGTTGCGAGAGGGAACCTTCGGCGGTGCCGTCGAGGCGTTGCTGGGTCGGCGCGGCGCAGGTGGATCGACTGGCGCGCGCGGCGGCGCGGGACGATCCACTTGAGGGCGCGGGAGCGCGGCGATCTTGTCAGCGCTGTCAGGCGTTCGCCCCAGCGCCACCAACCGTTGGCGAGCCAGCGCGGCCATCTCACCTGTCGGCTCGACCTTGAGGTACTGCGTGTAGTAGTCGCGGGCCCGCGCATCATCGCCGTTCTTGCGCGAACACTCGGCGATGTTGAACAGGAACAGCGCGCGGTGAGAGAGCTCGTAGCCCGCAGAGAACTCGGCGCGCGCTTCGATGTACTGACCTTGCTTGAAGAGCGCGTTGCCTCGATCGAAGGATGCCTTGGCGCGATCGTCGCGCGACGGGGTAACGGACGGTGACGGTTGGGCGCCAGCCGGGATCGAGGAGGCCAGCACCAGCGCAGCCGCGAACTTCATCAGACGAATACTCATGACCTTGTTCCTTGCTCGTGCGAGCGTCTTCACCTGTCGTGTGCGAACGGATCGGCGACGACACCGTCGTCGGCAGCTTGAGAAGGCGCGACGTTTGGACCAGGAAGCGGCTTGGTGCCGGCAGGCGCGACGGCTTTGCCCCTGTCCGGCTTGCTGTCGCTGCTCGGCTTGGCGTGGCTATCCGGCGCCGGCGGCGGCGACGGGCGATCGAAGGGCGGAACCGAGGTGGAGCGGACGGCGGCAGGTGCTGGCGGAGCCGGCACTGCAGCGGGTGCGCGCGCCGACGCCGATGCCGGCGGCGGCGTGACGGTTGCGGACGATGACGACGCAGCCCTGGTCGGTCCTGCCGGGTTGAAGAGCACGAGGGCAGCGACGACGATGCCGGCGACCACCACGAGCGTCGCGAGGATCCAGCGCCATCGCCGGTGATGCGTGGGCGCGGTGGGCGCTTTGCTGGCGGTCTCGGCCCGATCGGTCTGAGCGAGGTGTGGCTCGCTCGCACCGCGGTCAGCGGTCGGTGCCGCGGCCGGCAGCGCGGCGCCGTCCTCCCACGCCGCGAGCTCGCGAACCACCTCGCTCATGGTCTGGATGCGATCCGCAGTGGCGAGCGTCAGCATGGCGGCGACGCTGCGATCGATCCGGGGCGACGCGTCGGGGCGATAGTGACTGACACGCGGAGCATCCCCAGCAGTCCTGGCTGTCGGGCTCGCCGAGATGTGCGCCGCAAACGGCGGGCGACCCGTCAACATCTCGAATGCGATCGCGCCGATCGCGTACACATCGGCCTGCTCGGGAGCGTCGTGCGCCGAGAAGCGGAGCCCCACTGCCGAGCCGGCTGCGATGGGACAGAGCTCGGCAGTCCCCACGTCGAGCAGCTTCACGAGCTCACCGCCGTGCGCGTCGCGCGACAGCAACAAATTCTCGGGCTTGAGATCGCCGTGCACGAGGCCCACCCCATGGGCGCGCTCGAGTACGGACGCCACCTGCGTCAAGAGATCGACGACGTCCTTGACGGCCATGACACCGGTGCGGTCGATCCGCACGCGCAAGCTCTCGCCTTCGACGTACTCCATCACCATGTAGGGCTGTCCGCTCGGAAGTGAACCGACATCGAGGTATCGGGCAAACCGCGAGCTCTCGAGTTGATGCGCTGTGCGCACGTGCTCGACGAAGCGCTCCATCGTGGTGCGCGCGATCGAGAGCTCCGGTCGCAGCACCTTGACCGCCACCTTGGTCCCGAACAACGGGTGCTCGGCGAGAACCACACTGCCGACCGGACCGGTGCCGATCAGGCGCGTGACCTGATAACCGCCGATCAGCGTGCCCACCAGGGTTGGCGAACAACGGAGCGTCGTGCCCGCTGCGTGCACGAGCTCCTCGAGACCCCGAACGAGCTCGGCCGCCGACGTAGGACGATCCCTGGCGTGCGCCGCGAGGCAGCGCATCACCATGTCCTCGAGTGCCTCGGGCATGGGGGCGTCGAGTACCACCGCAGGCAGGGATGTGAGCGCGTCCGGCGGTTCCTCACCGAACAGCATCGCGTAGGCGGTGCGACCGAAGCCGTGGAGATCCGCTGCCTCGGTGACGCCTTCGGTCGGCGTCGTCTCGTCGAGCGCAGCGAACCCGAAGTTGCAGAGCTTCACGTGCTCGTCGTTGCGGGACGAGGCGGTCAGCACGATGTTGTGTGGTCGCACGCCGCCATGAGCGATCCCGACCGCATGCGCGGCTGCCAGCGCGCGCGCGAGCTGGACCAAAATCCGCACGACCCGACCTGGCTCGAACGGTAGCCCGATGAGCTCGGCCAGCGACACGCCGGACAGCCCCTCCGTCACGACGTAGCTCACACCGGCCGCGGCGTCGGTCCCGACGTCCACGAGACTGACGATGTTCTCGTGATCGAGGCGGCTCGCGATCCGCGCCTCGCAGAGGAAGCGCTCCGCCATCTCGTGGTCATGCGCGATGGGCGCGCGAAGTACCTTGAGCGTGACCGGCCTGCCGAGCACCGTGTTGCGGGCTGCGAACACGAGCGCGATCGGATCGCTCTCGAGCAGGACTTCCACGCGGTAGCGCCCTCCCACGTCGACCGGCTCGCGACCCGCGATCGTCCCATCGCGAAGACAGATGCGGCCTCCCATCGGCGCTGCACATTGCGGACACGCCGGGGGAGCCGTAGCAGTCGCAGTCGCGGCGAGGTCGACAATGAACATGAGGGAGTTGCGCTCTGATGCCGGCCAAGAGGCGAAGTCGCATTGAACAGGTGTCACTAGGTGTCGATGTCTTGACGTGCGACATGGCAAGCGCATTGGCATCTGAGGCGTGTATGCGAGCCGCTGCGATCCATCTTGTTCCCCGCCGTCGTGAGCGGCATCCCTGCCAGGCAACCGAGCCCCCGAGCATGTGGCCGCTCGTGCTCGCACTCGCGCTCATCTGCGCACAGGGATGCGGTGGCACTTCGTTTCGCGACTGCGCCGTATCGTGCACGGCGCAAACCGGCTGCCCCGACGGCTTCAGCTGCGGCTCCGAGGGCCTCTGTCGCCCGCAGGTGGGAACGATCTCGTGCGCTGACATGCCGGATGCGGTGAGCGGCGATGGAACCTCAGGACCCGGCGCGGTCGTGCCGAGCAATGGGCTCGACGTCGGTCAATTCGCGATGGTCGACGTCGATATCTCGATCGGAGGAGGAACGGCGACGTTCGACACCGACACGGGCGAGATCAGCGGTGCGCTCACCCGCGCCCCCGGCCAGGGAGTCAGCGCAGGCATCGGGTTCGCCGTGGCATCGACGGCCACGCCGACCGCCGTGTTCACCGTCCATCGCTTCGCCGTCGCGTTCGACGCGAAGGTCCACTTCACCGGACACCGGGCGTTCGCCCTTCTGGTCGAGACCACCGCCACTTTCGACGGCCTCGTCGATGCCACGGGCGGTTGTTACGGAGCGGACACCGGCTGTGCCGGACCTGGTGGGGGACCCGGCGCCGACGAGTCACACCCCGCAACCGGATGCGGCCCAGGAGGTAACGGTGACAATGGGCAATACGCGGAAGGCGGCGGTGGAGGTGGCGGTAGGCTCCCAGGCGCACGCGGTGGCCTCGGGTATCGCGGCGGCGTCAACGGGGGCGCAGCGGGCAACGGATGCCTGACTGCGACAGCGGAACCCTTGGTCGGCGGCAGCGGCGGTGGGCTGGGCGGCATGCCGCCGTCCGATGAGCCAGTTCCGCCCGGCGGTGGTGGCGGCGGAGCGATTCAGATCACCGCCATGGAGCGCATTCTCGTGGGTGGAACGATCAACGTGGGTGGTGCCGGTGGCGCCGGGAAGGCCAATCGTGGCGGCACTGGCGGTGGCAGCGGCGGAAGTCTGCTGCTCGAAGCACGGAGCCTCGAGCTCACCGGTCTGCTCAGCGCGAACGGTGGCGGCGGTGGCGGCGGGTGCGACGTCTACAGCGACGACAGCGTGTTTAAGGTCGGTGGCGACGGCCAGCCCGGCCAGGTGGGCGCCACCCAGGCGCTCGGAGGCGCGAGCACCTCCGGCCCGGGTGGCCGCGGCGCCGCAGGCACCACGAGCGCGGAGGCGGGCCTGGGCCGGACATCATTCTACGGCCACGGTGGCGGTGGCGGTGGAGGCGTCGGCACGATCTATCTGCGGGCATCGAGCACGCCGCTGATGTCGGGTGCGATCATCAGCCCACCGCCTGGCATCGGTGCGGTCCGGACGCGGTAGCTCACTACATGGTCACCAGCCCGCCTGCGCCTGGATGTTGAAGACGTCGTGATCCGCCATGGTCAGCGGGACCTCATCGAACGGCCTATCCTTTACCGGTGATCGACACGAGACTTCGATGACGTCACCGTGCTCCGCGACGACCCGCACCGAGATCAGCTCGCCGGAACCGGCCGCGATCGTCGCTTTGGCAGCCTCTGCACGCGTCGCGAATGGAGGCTCGTCTCGCGAGATCACGCCTATCGAGACCGGCTTCGCGAGAGCAATGGCAGGTGCGACGACGACCAGTGCTGCTGCGATCCGCAACCGGCAACGCTAGCACGGTCAAACGTCGAGACGCTTCGCTCCGACTGTGCTGACGTCCTCGCTGAACACGCGACCTCGATGGCCGTGGACCTGGAACATGTCGTAGCTCGCAGACGACCGCGAACCAAGATGAAACAACGATGATTGCTCGGTCATGTAGTTGGGCGTCGGCGACCAGGCCACCCGCGGCGCAGGGCTGGTACGGCAACCCCGACCGCCGGACTCCTCGCGGTGTCGATCGGGCTCGCGATCCGCCGCGGCACGCCACCGGGAACCGTCGCGACCGTGATCGCGCTCCTCGCGATCCTCGGCGCCACGATCATGACGAGCATCGCGGTCAAAGTGTTCTCCGACGGCGGCTACTGGACACGCGTGCTCGTGTTCGCCGCACCAGTCGCCATCTCGCTCGTGGTCGCGTTCCATGCGCTCCGCGTACGCGCGTGGGACCGGATGCTGTTACTGCTCGGCGCCTTCGCGATCGCGGCGCTGCCGTACAGCTGTCCCCTCGTCCCCGGGATGTTCGATCTGTTCTCGAGTGGGGCCATTTACCTGGCTGCGGACCTCACCGTGCTCGTGCTGTTCCTCCGCGGGCTGCGCGCCGCGCGGGCGGGCTGACGTGGTGTCGAGCAGAAGGGGAGCTGGTCGAGGCTCCGCACCGAACCGTTGTGGAGATAGGGCGCCGTGAAGGTGTGCCCTCAGCGGCTGCGCTGAGCTCACGAGGCGAAGCACCGCCACCCGGGGACCGCGTGATCCGAGCGGCCCCTCGCATAGCCATGGCGTCGGGCATAATTCCCTTGTTACAGGTTCCTGAGAAATGACGTTCGACGAATATGACGTGGTTCGACTACGACGGCCGGTCGCCGAGTCATCGATTCCGGTGGGTGCGGCGGGTACGGTAGTCATGGTGTACGAAGGCGGCAAAGCGTACGAAGTCGAGTTCTGCGATCCGCACGGAGTCACGCTCGCGCTCCTCACACGTCAGGAGGAGGATCTCGAAGCGTTCACGCCATAAAGCCGCGAAAGAGCGGCGTCTGTTCCGTCTAACGGAATCGAACCTGGCCGAGGTGAGCGATGAGGTCACACAACGCGCGAAGCTCGTCCAGGCGACGCGCGACACTCTCTTCGAACGACTCTGTCGATGGTGGGCGCTCGCGCTGCAGCCGCGACCTCGCATCCTCGACCGTCTCGGGTTGATACCGTGCGCGAAGCTCGGCGAGGTACGCCGTCACTCTCGATGGGTTGAGTTCAGCCGCCATCGAGTGCCTCGATGTCTTCGAGATCTCGTGGTCTCCCAGCGAGCCGCTTCATCTGCAGCAATCGCTGGCGCGAGACGAGCACGAGCACGCCTTCAGGGAGCACTACTTCGACGCGATCGTCGAGAGCGTCGGCGAGCATGCCCTCGGCGATCAGCAAGTCGAGCAGCAGGTGCTGGTTGCCGACCACCTTGCTCACTCGTTGGACGTGGCGTTCGCGTTCCGTCCCGGCGTCGAAGACCATCGGCAACGCGGCAAACAGATAACCGAGCGGCTTCACGACTGCGAGCACGTGAGGTACGTCATCCCGGCGAACGACGAGGTCGATGTCCTTCGTACTCCGCGGGGCACCATGCGCGGTGACCGCCACGCCACCACACACGGCATACGTTATCTTGGCTGCCGCGAGAGCCGCCACGATCGCGTACAGCTCGTCGACCAGATTCACGG
>JAYUVX010000427.1:0-9245 GCA_043753855.1 Myxococcales bacterium
CGCCGTCACGAGGGTTGTACCCGACGAGATCGAGGATTTCCGGGGACACCGTGGTCATCGTGGCTCCGGTGTCCAGCAACATCCAGGCACTCGTCGTGCCTCGCGGACCGCTGAACGTCGCCTGCACACAAGGAGCTAGAGGCGGCCGGATGCGCCGATCGCGGGGATGAACGCGACCTCGAGGAAGTTGTCCTCGGGATTCAGCATCAGCTCGCCGCCGAGCTCGGCGATCAGCGACACGTGCCGCGTGATCACGAGCTCGAGGCCGCCGGCGGCGCGCACACCCACGCGCGCGCCGTTCGAGAAGAAGATCGGCATGCCCGCGGCGATCAACGGACGCAACGTCCCGCCGAGGAATGCGAACGAGGCACCGGCGTAGGCGCCAAAGGTGGGCCCGACGATCGCGGTACCCTGGACCTGGAAGGCGGTGGAGACGTCGAACGTGAGGCCGACCAGCACCCCGCCACGGCCCCGCACGACGTCGAGGTGGGCGAGTGCGAGGCCGCCGAGCCGGCTGGGTGGTTGCTCGGGCTCGCCGCGAGCCACGACGTCCTGGTCGAGGCCGCCGGAGCCGAGCGTGGACACCTGTGCGGCTTGGGGCAGCGCGTTCAGGTTGATGATGATCGCGGCCTTCTCGCCGGTGTTGACGCTCGCGGACTTCGCCTCGGCCTGGAACTTGTCCTTGCGTGCGCGCACCGTGAACTGACCCTGCGCGACGCGATGGACATGCGCGCCCGCGGCGGGCACCCAGTCACCGTCGTTGATCTGGACCTCGGCATCCGCCGGAGTCACCGTGATCTGCAGCGTCCCCACCGACTTGTCGATCTCGTACAGCGCGGTGGTCACGTTCGACTGCTTCGCTGGATCGGTGTCGGGCGCATCGAGGTAGCGCTGATACGCATTCGCTGCGTCGACCTTGCGATCGAGCAGGTTCAGTGTGGTCCCGATGTTGAGCAGGATCTTCGCGCTCGGGAACCGCGCATACGCATCCTTGAACACCGCGAGCGCGCCGAGATAGTCCTTCGACTCGAGCAGCTTGAGCCCCGACTGCATGAGCGCCTTGGCATCGACCTTGTCTGCCTGTTGCGGCTGTGCCACGGCGACGCCGGAACCGAGCAGGCAGGTGGCCACCAGCAACGAACGAGCGAGTGACGTCACGACTGCACATCATAACCCATCGGGTCGTCGTTACTGGCAGAACGCCGCGGAGAACGTGGCCGGCTCGTCCTGGGTGGTCAGGCCCGCGCAGCGCTGGTTCGCCGCCTGGTCGCGCGCGATCGGGCCGCCGAGCTTGCAGGCGGCCCCGTTGTTCGACTGGCAGGTGTTGTCCCAGCCGCACATACAGTCCAGCGGATCGAGCGTGGCGGTGAGCCCGAGCCCGAAGCCGACCGCACCGATGGCGGTGTTGATCACGCGCTGATTGGGGGACGTGTTGTCGCCGATCCAGGCGAGGTCGCTCTTCACGGTGTCGCCGCAGTCGAGCGCGCTGACCGCGGCCCCGAACCGCGAGCCGACCTGCGCCGCGGTGCCCCCGAACACGATCATGACATACGGTCCGGTCGCCGGACGTTGTGTGACCACGGTGATCGGGAACCGCGAGAGCTGGGTCTTCACGCCGTCGGTGATCGTGGTGATGTCGGTGAGCCGGTTCGCGTTGCCAAGCCGGTACCCGGGTGCGGTACCGGTGGGTTTTTGCATCCAGCTCGCGGTGTTCGTCGTCGCATCACTCACGGCGCCTGCGGTCAGCGCCTGGCCCGTGAAGTTCAGATAGACCACGCGACCGTTCATGCATTGCGGTGCGTCGGGCGCTACCGCGGCATCGACCGCGGCGTCTCCGCGGCCACCGCCCCCCGTGCTGGCATCCGGACCGTTGCTGTTCGACGCCTCCATCAACTCTGCGTGACAGGCGCCAAGCGCGATCACGAAGAATACGATGGAGGTTCGCACTGGATGATAGTGGCGAACGCGCAAGTCTGCGACAACTGGGACGTTCCGCCCGTTTGCTGGGGTCGGGTTACCCCAGCACAGCGAGCCGCGACCGGACGGCCTGGTTCACTGCGGCGGCGTCGGCATTGGGCGAGGCCTTCATGACCTGACCGACGAAGAACCCGAGCAGCCCGGTCTTGCCTGCCCGGTATTGCGCGGCTTTCTCGGGGTTTGCAGCGATCACCGCCTCGACGGTCACCCCGAGCTCGGCCGCGGGAGCGGGGGCGAGGTCAGAGAGCTCGCTGAACGGCCGCCCCGTGCGGACCAGCTCCGCGAGTGCCGCCTTGCCGGCGGTGGGGGCAATCGAACCAGCGTGGATCGCCGCCAGCAGCTTGGCGAGCTCCTCCGGGTTGACCGCCTCGATGCCACGATCCCCGAGCGCGCGTGGTAGCTCGTTGATCATCCACTTGGCGCCGAGCTCGGCCGGAACCGACATCGCCACGGTCCGGAACACGTTGGCGGTGTGCCGATCGGCGGTGAGCAGATCGGCCGCGTCCTCGCTAATCCCGTGTAGCGCGGAGATCGCGGTGTAGGCCGCCGCGAGCTCGGGATCCCGTGCGCGTGCCTCGGCGCGGTACTCGGTGCCCGACTTGCCCTTCGGGCGCGACTGCGCCTTCGGGTTCTTTGCCGCAGGCTCGACGGCCAGCTCCGGCGTTGCGCTGATCGCCGTCTTCACCGAGTCGCGCAGCGTGATCGTCCGGTTCATCACGATCGCGCCGGGCTTCGAATCCTGGTCGACGACGAAGTAGCCTACGCGTTCGAGCTGCCAACGCGATCCGATCGCCGCGGTCGCGAGGCTCGCCTCGACCCGCGCACCGGTCACGATCTCGAGCGAATTCGGATCGAGGTGCTCGAGGAAGTCACCGCCGCCCTCCTCGGGCTTGGCCACCTTGAACAGCCGATCGTAGAGCCGCATCTCCACCGGGAGCGAGCTCGCCGCATCGACCCAGTGGATCACCGACGGCTTGCGTCCATCGGCCATCGGCTTGCCGCCGGAGGTCTCGAGATGCACGGTCGCCTTCAGCCGGGTGACCTCGCCGCTCGCATTGCGTGCCACCACCTCGCCCGCGGTGATGCAGTAGCCGTAGCGCAGCCGGACCGTGCGGCCCGGGGCGAGCCGCTGATAGTCGGCCGGCGGCTCGTCGCGCCAGTCATCGCGATCGATCAGGATCGTCGCGCTCAGCGCGATCGGTCGGGAGCCCGGCTTGCCGATGTCCTTCGGGAACGACGGTGCATCGATGACCTCGGTGCCTCCATTCCACCCGACGAGCTCGACCTCGATCGGGCGCACGACGCCCATCGCGCGCGGCGCGTTATGGTTCAGATCCTCGCGCAGGCAGTGCTCGAGCTTCCCGATATCTACGGCGGAGTTCGCCTTCGAGATCCCGACCATGTCGACGAATGCGCGGATCGCCTGGGGGCTGTAGCCGCGGCGGCGCATGCCCGCGAGCGTGGGCATCCGCGGATCGTCCCAGCCGTTGACGTGGTTGCCGGTGACCAGCGTGAGCAGCTTGCGCTTGCTCATCACCGTGTAGTCGAGGACCAACCGCGCCATCTCGTACTGGTGCGGGCGCGGCGCCCACGGGCCGGTGTTGTCGAGCACCCAGTCATAGAGCTCGCGGTTGTTCTCGAACTCGAGCGTGCAGATCGAGTGCGTGATGCCTTCGATGCCATCCTCGATCGGATGCGCCCAGTCGTACATCGGGTAGATCACCCAGGCGTCGCCGCTGCGGTGGTGGTGCGCGTGACGGATCCGGTAGAGCAGCGGATCGCGCATCTTCATGTTCGCGGACGTCATGTCGATCTTCGCGCGCAGTACGCGAGCTCCATCGGGGAACTCGCCGGCCTTCATGCGGCGCAAGAGATCCAGGTTCTCTTCGACCGCGCGCTCGCGGAACGGGCTCGGCGTACCGGGCTCCGACAGCGTGCCGCGGAGCTCGCGGATCTGATCGTCCGTCAGATCGCAGACGTAGGCCTTGCCCTCGGTGACCAGCCGCTCGGCCAGCTCGTACATCCGCGGGAAGTAGTCCGCGGAGAACAGCACCGAGGCCGGCGAGAAGCCGAGCCAGCGCACGTCACGCTCGATCGACTCGACGTACTCGACGTCCTCCTTGGTCGGGTTGGTATCGTCGTAGCGGAGGTTGGTGATGCCCTGGTAGTCGAGGGCGACGCCGAAGTTCACGCAGATCGACTTGGCGTGACCGATGTGGAGGTATCCATTCGGCTCGGGCGGGAACCGCGTGACGACGCGGCTGTGGCGACCGGCGCGGAGATCCTCGTCGATGATGTCGCGGATGAAGTCAGTGCGCTCGACGGACATGGCGCGCGCACTCTACCGCAGGAGGGCCTCGCCGACATCCAGCGCACCGGTGTAGGGTGGGCCCATGGGGTGGATGCTGGTGATGCTGGTCATGGCAGCCTGCGGGAACAAGCCGGCGCCCCGGCACGCGGACCCTCAGGTTCCGGTCACCGGCGCTGCGAGCATCGCGGGCACCTGGCTGACCAACGACGAGGTCGACTGGTTCTATCGCCTGAACCTGTTCTTTGATGGTCGGTTCGCGCTGACCATCGAGCGCGGCAAGATGGGCACCTGCGAGCAGAACGGCATGCTCCGCCCGGGTACCGCTGGGTCCGCGTTTCTGCTCACGCTCACGAAGGACAGCTGCGCGCCGGGGGGCAGCCCACTCGGTGGTTCGCTGGCGGTCTCGGTGCCGTCGTACACCGGCGAGGCGCTGACCCTGATGTACCTGGTGGGCAACACGCAGATCCGGCGCAGCTACACGCGAGACCCGAAGGTCCCGCGCCCGGCACAGTGAAGCAGGCTGTAGGCGACGATCGCCACCAGGGTCCCGAACAGACTCTCGAGGAAGCCCGAGGTCGCATCGGGAACGCCGAGTGGGATCGTCGTGGCGTGGTCGGTGCCGATGTAGACGCGCATCGCCTTGTCGCTGCCGTTCGCCGTCAAGATGATGTCCTGATTGCCCGCAGGTGCGTTGGCGATCACGATCCGGCTGTTGTGGGTGATCTCGACATTGACGTCGCTGGCCGCCTGCGACATCAGCAGCACCACGGTGCCCGTGGGCTCGTCGGGGGCGGCGGGGTAGCGAACGTGGACGTCGTGAGCGCAGCCGGCCAGCCAGACGATCAGCACGAGGACAAATCGCATGCCGCTTGGTCCGCGAGATCGCCCGACGGGTTGCTCGCTGGTGCGTCGCTCGCGTGAAGCAACCGTTTCGGCTACCTTCCGTGCGACATGGCGCGCATCAACGAGCACTACGCCAAGCTTCCAGCGAGCTACCTGTTTCCCGAGATCGGTCGCCGCGTGCGGGCGTACGCGGCGGCGCATCCCGACGCCAAGGTGATCCGGCTCGGCATCGGGGATGTCACCGAGCCGCTGGCGCCGGCGATCGTCCTCGCGATGCACGCCGCGGTCGAGGAGATGGGCAAGCGCGAGACGTTTCGCGGTTACGGGCCGGAGCAGGGCTATGACTTCCTCGTCGAGGCGATCCGGCAGAACGACTACGCGTCGCGTGGCGTCGAGATCGCAGCGGACGAGATCTTCGTCAGCGATGGCAGCAAGTGCGACAGCGGCAACATCCAGGAGATCTTTGCGCTCACCGCGCGAATCGCCGTGACCGATCCGGTCTATCCGGTCTACGTCGACTCCAACGTGATGGCGGGCCGCACGCCGGCCGCCGGCGCGGATGGCCGCTATCCCGGTCTGACCTACCTCGTCGGTAACGAGGCCAACGGATTCCAGCCCGATCCGCCGGCCGAGCCCGTCGATGTCGTGTACCTGTGCTCGCCGAACAATCCGACCGGCACCGTAGCGACGCGCGCACAGCTCGAGCGCTGGGTCGCGTGGGCGAAGCAGAACGACGCCATCATCCTGTTCGACGCGGCGTACGAGTCGTACATCTCCGATCCGTCGCTGCCGCGGTCGATCTACGAGATCCCGGGTGCGCGCGACTGCGCGCTCGAGCTGCGTAGCTTCTCGAAGCGCGCCGGGTTCACCGGCGTGCGCTGCGCGTTCCTGGTGGTGCCCAAGACGGTCACCGGCGTCGGTGCCGAGGGCAAGCGCGTGTCGCTCAACTCGCTGTGGGCGCGCCGGCACACCACGAAGTTCAACGGCGCGTCGTATGTGGTCCAGCGCGGCGCGGCGGCGGCATATTCGCCCGCAGGTCTCGATCAGACCACGAAGCAGATCGCGTTCTACATGGAGAATGCGAGGCTGCTGCGCGAGGGCCTCTCGGCGGCGGGCTTCACCGTGTTCGGCGGCGTGCACGCACCGTACATCTGGCTGCGCACTCACGGCGGCGCGACGTCGTGGGAGTTCTTCGATCGGTTGCTCTCGGAGACCCAGGTCGTCGGCACGCCGGGCTCCGGGTTCGGTCCCGCCGGTGAGGGCTACTTCCGGCTCTCCGGGTTCAACTCGCGCGCGAACATCGAGGAAGCGATCCAGCGCATTCGCAAGGTGTTCGGATAGTGGTCACGATCGCGCACGAAGAGCACGGCATGGCCGTGCGCCGGTTCGCCCGCGGCCCGGCGGGCCGGATCCCGGAGCTGGTCTGGATCCACGGACTCGGCGAGCGTTCGAGCTGCTTCGATCCGATCACCCATCATCGCCTGCTCGATGGCATGGTCCACGTGCTTCCGGATCTCCCCGGCTATGGTGATTCGCGGTCACCGGTGCTCGCGGCGGACGGCAACTCGCTCGAGCAGCTCGCCGCACACCTCACCGACTGGCTCTCGCATGGGCCCGCGCGCCCGCAGCCGATCCTGATCGGTCACTCGATGGGCGGAGTGCTCGCCACGCTGATCGCGGAGCGCATGCGGGTGCGTGGCGTGATCAACGTCGAAGGCAACTTGTCGCGCGGTGACTGCACGTACAGCGCGGAGGCGGCGAGCTTCACGCTGTCGGAATTCACGTCGTGTGGGTTTGCGGCGATGCGCACCGCGGTGACAGCACGCGGAGCAACCGAGCCAGCCCTGCGCGGGTACGCTGCAGCTTTGGCCGCTGCCACGCCCGAGGTCTTTCATCGTCACTCGGTCGATCTGGTCGCGCTGAGCACGCCGGAGACGCTCGCGTGGCGGCTCGCTGCACTCGCGCCGCAGACGCTGTTCATCGCAGGCATGCCGGGAGGAATCTGCGAGCACAGTCGCGGTCTGCTCGACGCGGCGCACGTGCCGTGGCTCGGCCTCGAGCCCGCGGGTCACTGGCCGTTCGTGGACCAGATCGATCGATTCGCCGCGAGCGTGCGAGCGTTCGTCCGCGAGCCGATCGAAAGCTAGCGTGGCGCTGCTGCGGGCGGCTCGGACGGGATGGGTTCGGGTGGCGCGGGCGCACCGGGATCGAGCTGCTCGGGCGGCACCGGTTCGGGCGCGATGACCGGGCCGGGGGCTGGTTCCGGATCGAGGTCAGGAACCGGATCGCCGGGCGCGTATCGGGTCGGGAGGACCTGCAGGTTCGGTGCGCCGACCGCGTCGAGCGCGACGCGCTCCTGGCCGGCATCGACCAGGCCCTGAAGACGCAGCAGCCGGATCAACCGCACCGCCTTCTTCGTGAGCTCGGGGGAGTGCACGTTCGGAGCGCGCGTGAACGGGTTGGGCAGGGCGATCGCGAGGCGTGCGGCCTCGGCGGGAGTCAGCGACTGCGCCGAGTGCCCGAACCACTTGCGCGACGCGGCCTCGGCGCCGAACACCCCATCTCCCCACTCGACGACGTTCAGGTAGAGCTCGAGGATCCGCTGCTTGCTCAGGTGATCCTCGAGCGAGTACGCGATCAGCATCTCGCGCAGCTTCCGCACGAAGCTCCGGCTCGGCGAGAGGTACAGGTTCTTCGCGAGCTGCTGGGTGACCGTGCTCCCGCCGATCGCGAGCGCCCCCTTGTCGAGGTTGGAGTCGATCGCCTTCTCGACCGCCTCCCAGTCCACGCCATCGTGGCGATAGAACCGGTAGTCCTCGGCGTAGATCACCGCGGCGCGCAGGTAGCGCGAGATCTTGCCCAGTGGCCGCCACTCCCACGCGAGCTTGAACGGCTTTCCGGCTGCCGCTGCATCGCTACGGCGGAGTTCGATGAACGCCGTGGACGTCGGGTTCTCGTCCGCGAGCGGCGCCGTGTTCGGCACCGAGCACCACAGCGCCAGTGCGCCGAGCGCCATCACGATCGTGCCGACCTCGGCGATCCGCAGCAGGACCCGCAGGCAGCGGCGCTGCGGTCGCCGTGCGGGGTCGCCCATTCATGGAGCATACGGCACCCGTGCTGTATCGTGGCAGCGTGAGAGCGGTCGCGATCGTCAACGGTAGTGCGCGTGGTGTGCGCGGCCGGATGCGCAAGCGGCTCGACCAAGCCTTGCCTGGCGGGGTGCGGTTCACCGAGTCCCTCGCTCACGCCCGCGCCACGATCCGCGCGGAGATCTCCCGCGGGATCGATCTGGTGATCCTCGGCGGTGGCGATGGCACCGTCGTGATGGGCCTGACGTTGATCGCCGAGGCGTGCCGCGGCATGGCCCGCCCCGAGCCGGCGATCGGCGTGCTGCGGCTCGGCACGGGCAATGCGATCTCCGATACCGTGGGCGCGAGTGACGATGCGGTCGAGGATCTGGTGCAGCTCGCGCGCGGCCGCGGCAGCTGGCACAAGGTGCCGATGCTCGAGGTGCTCGGCGTGCGGGCCCCGTTCGTCGGGGTGGGCGTCGATGCGCAGCTGCTCGAAGATCAGGAGGTGGTCGGTCGCGTCGTCGATCGCGTGCCCGGTGTGCGCCGGTTGATGGGTGGTGGAGCTCGCTACGCGCTGTCGGTAGCGCTGCGCTCGCTGCCACGCTTCGCCACCGGAACGCGGCCGAACGTCGTGGTGACCAACCTCGGCAGTCCGGCGATCGCGATGAACCGCGACGGCGAGACCGGCACAACGGTCGAGGCCGGGCGACCGCTGTGGTCGGGTGCATGCACGCTGGTCGCGGGGGCGACGATTCCGTTCTTCGGCTTTGGACTCAAGATGTTCGCGTTCGCGGGATCCAGGTCCGGTCGGTTCCACCTGCGCTGCGGAGATGCCGGTCTGTTCGAGATCTTGCGCAGTACGCCGGCGGCGTTCCGTGGTGACTACTTCTCCGAGCACGTCACCGACTTCCTGTGTGATCGCGTGGTGATCGAGCTCGATCGCGAGACCGCCATCGAGGCGGGAGGCGAGCTGCTGGGCCGGCGCGCGCGCGTGGAGCTCGCGCTGACGCCTCCGGTCACGCTCGTCTCCCTGGCGAAAACTC
>JAYUVX010000428.1:0-9163 GCA_043753855.1 Myxococcales bacterium
CTGGAGCAGTACCTCGATCGCGCTGTTGTCGGCCGTCACCGTCAAGCCGAGGACGTCGACGCGCGTGCCGAGCCACTTCTGCAGCGCATCCGCGACGACGGCTTGCGTGAGCCCGAGGGTCGTGTCGCTGGTGTTCTCGAACACGAGGCGGCGCAGATTCGTACCGAGCTCGGGCAGGAACAGCCGCTCGCCGAGCGTGGTGAGGAGGAGCTGCAGCAGCTCGTCGCGCACGTGCGCTTCGAGATCGGGCGGTGAAACGGTGCGGCCATCGGTCCCGATGCGGAACGGAAACGACAGGTACGAGGGATAGCGCGTCATGCCGCCGTCACGGGGAGCTGGCTCGAAGCAACGACGGCCACGCCCTGCACGAGGCCGCTTCCGCTCTTGCACGTCCCGACGCTCGACTTCACCAGCACCGGCGTGCCACCGATGCTGAGCGCCGTCGCACCAGCCGCCCACGAGATCGAGAGGCAGGGGCTGTACGTGTTACCGATGAAGAACCCGCACCCGACGACGGTGTGCGTGTCGGACTCGAGCAACATGTTCGCGGCGGCGTGCGTGCTCGCGTTCGACGTGGTCAGCACCGCGCGCCCGCCGTGAGGGCACTGCACGCTGCTCAGCGTGGTGAGCACGGGCCCCATCACGTCACCTTCAGGTTCCCGCTGTTGATGTCGAGCGCGTCGGCATCGAGCACGAGCTGCTTCGAGCCGACCTTGATCGTGATCGAGTCCTTCGCGAGCACGATGCTGGGGCCGTTGCCATGCTCGAGCCGCAGTTCGTCCTTGTCGTCATCGAGTACGATCTGGTGGCCATGGCTGGTCGCGATGACGCGCACCTTCTCGCTGCCGGCGTCGGGCTTCTGGTCCTTGCCCCACCAGAATCCGGTCCACAGCGGCAGCCACGGGTGGCCCGCCTCGAACTCGATCCAGACACCGTCGCCGATCTCGGGGAGAAACATCATCCCGTGCTTCTTGCCGGCGAACGGCACCACGGGCTCGATCCAGACCGATTCCTTGTACTCGCCGAGCACCGACGGGATGAGCGCGCGGATCCGGCCGAGGTTCTCGCCGGTGCCGACGGTGGTGACGGTTCCGCGATACTTGCCGAACAAGGTCGCCGACTGATGGCGCATCAGCCCGGCGACGTGATCGGACATCATGTCGTTGGTATTCGGCACTACAGCACCCCTGCCGGCACCGCGCGGTTCATCGCCGCCTCGGCTACCGAGTTGGTCATCAACGTGAAGTCCTGGCGATGCTCCGAGCGATCGAACGTGTGCGTGACCTCGCGGACGATGTAGGTCGTGCACAGCTTCGCGTTGACGCCGCGCAGCTTGACGCGATCGTACGCTCGCAGCACGCCGTCGTAGCAGCCGGCGCGCACCTGGCCGGTGACCGTGATCGTGTAGCTCGAGCGTTGCTGAGCGCGCGCACCGACCTCGGTGGCGTTGCGAAACGCCGACACGTACGGTGACAAGATCTGGGTGCCGAGGTGCTTGAGGTCGGTCACCGTCGACATCGCGCCTTGCAGTTGCACGATGGGCTCGACGCGCTGCACCTTGCCTCCCCTGGGATTGGCGTCCGCGTCGCTCCACTTCGTGGTGAGCGTGACCTCGCCCGTCTTGACCCTGTCGATGTCAAAGTCGACGAACTGGTAGCGCGTCGCGTTCGCGATGTCGTTGCGTGCCTGGCACGACTCGACGTTGCGATCAGCGCCGGTGAGAACGAGCACTGGCACATCGGTGTCCCCCGTCGTGCGGAGGCGCTTGACGTAGGCCTCCGAGGTATTGACCTGGTCGCCCGGCACCACGTACACGTGCAGATCGTAGGGCTCCGCGATCGAGCGCAGCATCTCGATGTCGGTGCCGCGCTGGATGTGCTTGAGCGGGCGATCCTTCGGCTGTTTCGGAATGTCGTCGAGGTGGACGTGCGCATCGTCGAAGCCGTGCCGCTCGAACAGGCCGCGGATCAGCTGCTCGTCGGTCTTCTTCTCGTACGTCTCGATACGCGCCTCGCGATTGAGGTACTCGGTGGCGTCACGCGCGATGAGCATGAACGTGCTCTGTCCCGGCTGACCGTGCATCGTGGCGTCCCAGGACACCACCGGCCCATCGATGAGCGGAGTCCATCTCGAGTTGCGGTTGCGAACCTCGAGGCGAAGGTTCTGCCACGGCGTCGCGTAGTCGTCGCTCGGGCCTGACCACGTGCCGTCATCGGTGGCGCACATCTCGACTTCGAGGCGTGCTTCGGTCGCGAGGTCGATACCCTGCTCGACGGTGACCATTTCGATCATCGTGTAGAACTTCTCGTCGACGGGCTTGCCGTCGAGCCACAACTTGTATTCCACGCCGCCGATCATTTGCGCGGCACCCGGATCGTGTTGTTCGGAACCGCGAGCTCGGCGGCATCGATCTCGGTGTTCGCGTCGGCGACGTACCAGAACTCGGTCGAGTCGCCGTAGTGCTCGTGCGCGATGATGTCGAGGCGTTCGTGCGGGCCGATCACGGTGAGCTCACCATCGGTCGGGGGCAACCGGCGCAGCTTGACGATCGTCCCCGTGCGGCCGTTCGCGAGAGGAACCTCGACAGTCGCGAGCTTCGCGTAACGTGATAAAGGGAGGAACGCCATGTATCAGAACTGGATGATGTCCGTGAGCTCGAGCGCGGTTCCGTACGTGTTCGCGAGTGCGAGCGCATCGCGTGTGTACTGCGAGTACGTGTAAGCGCCCTTCGCGATCGGATCGTTGGAGCACGGATCCGGCGTGATCGCGGTCATCGTGATCGTGACCTCGGCGAGGGTCGGGTTGAGGAGGCTGTCGTATTGCTTTTCGACGACGGAGAGCGAATCGATCGTCACCGGGAGCACGCGTGTCAGGCCCCATACGAACAACACGCGCGGATAGGACTCGCGCGGGATGCTCTGCGTCCCGCCAGCGCCATCGTCGGAGAATAGCGAGCCGATCTTGTCGACCACCTTACCGATCAGGCCGCTGATCGGACCGGTCGGGCGGACGAGCTTGTCGAGCGCTGCGAGCTGAGGGCCGATGCCGAACGCGACCGACACGGGATTCGTGCGCGTCGTCTCCTCCTGCGTCGAGAAGTGCGCGACCAACGTGATCTTCTCGACCGGGATGTCGCCGGCCTGATTGACCTCCCGTAACCCTGCACCCGACGGTCGCGCTGGGATCTCGAGCGTGCGCGTGATCGTCTCCGGGTTGAACTGGAAGATTACGATGTTCGGGATCTTGCTCGCGAGGCCGACGCCGTACTCGACGAGGGCGCCCTTGAGGAGGTACTTCATCGCGAACCTCCGCGCAGGGCGCGTGCGATGGGTGTGGCGATGCGATCCGCAAGCGTGCCGGCGGCTCGGGGGAGCGCGCGCGCCTCGACGCTGGCGCGCGACGTGATCGGCTCGGTGCTCGACGCGAGCGCGCGTTGTAGTGCAGGTGCGAGGTTCGCGATGGCGCGCTGGGCGTCGGCGCGCGACACCCCGCGCATGCGCACCACGAGTTTGTTGATCTTCACGTTCGCCGCCATCAGGTGCCCCGGATGTGGTTGCGTGCGAGTCGATCACCGCTCGCACGGGTTGGTGCCGCGCGTGTCGCGCCGCGTGATGTGGGCGCCGGGGCGTCTTCGACCGTGATCACGACGTTGCCGATCGAGACCTCCACCGGTTCCGCGGCTGCGACGCTGGCCTGAGGATCGCGCTCCGCGATGGTCTCGGGCGCGACGATCGTGGGCTCGCTCGAAGTCCACTGCCTGACGCTACGGAGCAGATCGCGCAGCGCATCGGTATCGGCGCTGGCGACGAGTGGATCGCGCGCGCTCGGATCCTCCGCGAGCCAGGCCTGTGGCGCAGGCATCACGATGCGCTCGCGCTCGATCGTGTGCGTGGCCACGATCGGTGTGGGTGACTCCGCGATGACGGGCCGTGGCACGTCGCGGACGCGCTCGACGATCGTCTCGCCATGCTCGATGACCTGTGACGGCGCACTGGTGAGTGCAGGCTCGTCGCGAGGCGGTTCGGGTCGAGACGTCGACAGCACGGTCGGTGTTGCGGCGATCGCGTGCGGTGCGCGCGCGGAGCTGACGACCGGAGCCTCCGCCTCGACGTGCTCCTCGTAGGCAGGCTCTGGGCCGACCGGTGCGAGCGCACCGCGCGACATCGCGACAATACTCTTGGCGTAGCTCATCGCCGCCTCGCTTCGATCACCGAGGCGTACTCGACGCGCCGCCACGCGGGCAGCGCGGCGATCGCGGTCTCGGTCCAGTGATACGTCGATGCGAGCGCGTGAACCTGATCGAGCAAGCCGCGCCGCGCGTAGCGCAGCCGCGTCAGTGCAATGCGCTCGAGATCGACGGTTCGCGAGAGCGCCGCATCGCAAGCGTTACACCTGCTCGAGAGCTCGAACTCGACGAGCGGATCGGCATCGCTCAGGAGCTTGTCGGCCGAGATCACCAGCGCGTCGGTGAGCGCGCCTTCGATGACGAGCTGCGAGAATACGGCGCCGGCAACATCGGTGCCGGTCGCGAGCTGCGCCCAGCGAAGTTGATCGCGGCCCGTCGGCAGTCGCAGCCGCGCGCGGGCACCGTCGGCCTCGACGACGAGCTCGTCGCGCCGCCGCGCCTCGGCGAAGCTCGCGAGCTCGGCGGTCGCGAGCTCGATCACCGCGGTCTCCCCACACGTGCAGGTGATGCGCGCCTCGATCGGCGTGGCGACCGAGATCTCGCTGATCGCGAGGGCGAGCAAGATGCGCGTCTGCACGGGTAGCGCCCACAGGTCGTCGTCTGACCCGCCGATACACGCCGCGAGGACGCGCGTCACGACGATCGGTCGCGGTGCATCGAAGTCGATCTCGAGGTCGCCGACGGCGATGCCGTACGGGCGCAGGTTTGCACCGGCGACGGCACGCGTCGCTACCGACCTCAGGAACTCGATGCTGGACATGCTCCGACCCTGCTACTCGACGGCAGCAGCGGGAACCGCTTCTTCGTCGCCCGGCTCCGTGGTCGCCGGGTCACGTTCCCACCCTTCGAGCTCGAGCTTCATCGTCTCGAGTGCGATGTGACTGCCGTTGGCGTCGAGCTCCGGCAACGCTGTGTACTCGCTGACCCAGCAGCCGTGCAGGAAGTAGCGCATGACGACCTGGCCGCGCTCGTTCAAGAACTCGAGCGTGAGCTCGCGCTTGAACTGCGCGATATTCGTGCTCGCGTCGCCGGACCACGTCGCGACCATCTGTGCCCACTTCTCGAAGTCGCGATCCTGCGTGACGCCGCGCTCGAGCATGATCGCGTCGAACGTGCTGCGTCCCCACGACTTGTGATCGAAGCTGTTCTGGCCCCCGGAGCGGTGCTTGACGACCTCGGTCGTGCGCTTCAGCGCACCGACCTTGCTGATGCCGAACAACGTCTTGTTGTTGCCATCGACGAGCCGGAACTTGAACGTCGGATACGGAGTCTGGCGCGCGCTCTTGGTGAAACCATTTGCCATGACGATTCGCCTTTAGGTCAGGTCCGGAATCTGTTGAATCTTGAGGACGACGAACTCCGCCGGCTTGAGCGGCGCGAATCCGACCTCGATATTGACGACCCCAAGGTTGCGATCGTTCGCTGTGGTGGTCTCGCCGTCGCACTTCACGAAGAACGCCTTGTCGGGCGTGCTTCCCTGGAACGCCCCCTGGCGGAACAACCCGGTCATGTACGCGCCTACGTTCTGGCGGATCTTCGCCCACAGCGGCTCGTCGTTCGGTTCGAACACGACCCACTTAGTGCCGCGGAACAGCGATTCCTCGATCATCAACGCGAGCCGGCGGACGGGGACGTACTTCCATTCCGATGCGCGAGCATCGGCGCCGAAGAGCGTACGTGCGCCCCACACGATCTGCCCGTACACGGGGAAGTTGCGCAGGCACGAAATGCCGAGCGGATTGAGCGCGCCGTTCTCACCGTCGGACAGCTCGTAATCGAGCTTCGCGACGCCGCGGAGGATCGCGTCGATGCCCGCCGGTGCCTTCCACACGCCACGCTCGGTGTCGGTCTTCGCATAGACGCCGGCAACGGTGCCGCTCGCGCCGATCGACTTGAGCTGGAAGTTGTTCGCCGGATCCGGAACCTCGATGCGCGGAAAGTACAGCGCGCTGTTCGGGCTCGCAATTGTCGATGCGTTCGTGCCAACCCACTGCTCGATCGCAGCGGGTGTCGTCACCGTGCTCGGTGGATCGATGAGGAGCATCGCGCGGCGCTGCTGGCAGTAGTCAAGCGCGCGGCTGATGCCGTACGTGAAGTCGCCGCCAGTCAGTTCGCTGACCTGCGGCAGGCACAGGATATTGAACAGGTCGGCACGGTCGAGTGCGTGCATGCCGGTGTGAAGGTTGGAGTCGCCAATGATGTCGCCTACCGTCGGCGATGTGCCGGCCGTACTGCCGCCGAGCTGGTACTGGAAGGCGTGCGACGTACCTGGAAATCCGAAGTCACCGCCGGTCAGCACGATGGTGTCGCTAGCGTTGTACCCGGGCGTGCGTGGATCCAGGCCGAGCCATAATGCGGTGCCGATGAGGGTGACGGTGACGTTGGCGAGCTTCGACGAAGCGGCGGCCGCCTTCGCGCGGAGTTGCGACTCGACCAGACCACGCAGGACACGGACATCGGTCGAGGTGGTTGCGCTTGGAGGGACCGCCAAGGTCACCGACACCGTCGGCTCCCCGGTGTACTTTGCGGTGAAGGTCTTGGCGTCGTACGTGCTCATCGGGTGCACGCCGAGCTGGACGCCGAGTGATCCGCTGATCGGAGGCATCGCCGGCGGGCTCGTGGGCGTGATCGTCACGAGCTGCGAGCTCGCGTTGACGACCGTGGCGTAGTACCGCGCGCTGGAAGGATCGTTCGAGAGGCCCGCGAAGCGCTCGACCGCGAGCGGCAATCCCACGGCGGTCGGCGACGCGTACCGCGCCGCCACAAGGTTGAACGACGTGGTCGATTGCGTGGTGCCGACCGCGACCGGCTCCACGGTGAGGCGCAACGCCTCGCCCCATGTTCCCGGGCTCGACGCCATCGCCGTGAACGCGGCTCCGACGACGACCTTCGCGGGCGTGGCGCCTGGCGCGATGCGCACGACCCACGCACTCGGTCCTCCGTTCAGGAAGAACTGCGCGATCTGATAGCTCGACTCGCTATTAGTCGTGACGCCGCCGAACACGCGCTCGAAGTCGGCCATGCCGAAGATCTGCACGGCCTTGTCGACCGGACCGGTCGGAAACGTGTCGACGAACGCGGCGATCGACGTCGACACCGTCGCGATCGGGCGGACGGAGCTCGGAACCTCCGTGACGTAGACCCCCGGATACGTGAGTTGCACGCGACCACCCCTTGAAATGTTGAGACGACGAAGCGCAGACGTCACCTACGTCCTACGTGCGAACTACAACACCCAACACCGTTCCTCGTCATCTCGTTCCTGCACGTTTCTCGATGGGCAGATCTGCGGTGCCGCAAATTGCGGCAGGCGCCGGCGGAATCGACCCAGAGCTGCGCGTTGCCCGATGGCGATGTGGCCGGGGAAGGCCAGGGTCAGTTGGGATAGGCCGCGCTTCCGCGCCGAGAGCGCGTTGAGCTCGCGAGCCTTGGCCGCGGCGATGGCGGCGGGCATGGTCGGAAATGGTGTTGTGCTCGCGATCGTCATCACCACTTTGGGCGCGCACCTCGTGCCGCGAGCGCGCCCAAACGGTATTCCGCGTTGTGATCGAGTTCGGCCGCGGGATGGCCGACCTCGTCACGGCGCGCCAGCGGGATCCAACGCAGCATCCGGCGGCGGACAAGGTTGCGGCGACCACCATCCACGCGCGGTATTCGTGCCGCTCGAATCGTTCGAGAGCGGCGCCTGAAGGCTTGCCGTCGTTTCGGAGAACGTGCGGGAACACGATCCCGTCCGCTGATGGGCTACGATAGCTCGGTGCCGCCGACGAATCGCTGGACAAGATCGTCTTCGCATCGCGGGGGGGCGCGATCGTGATCGGCTAGCCGCATGAGGGACGCACACCCCCTGGTGCGCGTGCGCGGCTTCACGGCGACGTCCCTCGTTCACTACACGCGAACGTACGGTCGATACGCCCCGTCCACTTCCTCTGAGCACCTCTGAGCGTGGGGTCAGCGCCGCGCAGCTTCGCGGAGACCACCGCCGGATGAACGGCATCGTCGCGGCGCCAGATGATCGTGCCGCGGAACCACCCTGGTGAATGAACAGCTCCCCGCTGTAGGCCTCGCCGGCGTTCGTGTCATGCAGCGAGCGCTCGCAGAACAAGGCATCAACCTCTACGCCGCGATCCCCAACATGGTGTCGCCACCGACGAGCGCGAGTACCACTTCACTGGGATCACCGGTGACCAGGGGCCCACCCGGTGGCGCGAGGACGGTTCTCCGCCTTGCTGGCGCAATCTTGCGACGAGCGCGAGTCGGTCCGCGTTCTGCGCCGTTGGCCGGGTGTGACCGGGGCGAGGGTTCATTTGATCAGGTTGTATGTTTCGACTGGCGGTACCCCTTTCCGTCGGAGATGAAGTGCTCGGCTCGCTCGGTGAGCCGCTCGGCGATGACCTGGGCGTTGAGCGCGTCTGGGAAGACCTTGGGCCAATCCTTGAAGAGGCGGTTGCTCGTGATGCAGGTCGAGCGCCGGTACTCGTAGCGCTCCGAGATGACCTGGAACGCGAGATTGGCCTGCGTCGGATCCATCGCGAGCACGGCGAAGTCGTCGACGACGAGGAAGTCGGCGAGGCAGTACCGCCGGAGCGTGCGCTCGAGCTGGCCGTGCAGCTCGGCGCCGGCGAGATCGTTGAGCATGCGGGTCGCGCTGGTGAGGACGACGCGACGCGCGGCCTGACATGCGCGATACGCGAGCGCCCTGGCGAGAAAGGTCTTGCCCGCGCCGGGCAGGCCGATGAAGAGCGGATTGATCCCGTTGTCGAGAAACGTGAGGTCGTGGAGCGCGAGGTAGCGCGCGCGGAGTTTCTTGCGCACGGCGTCGAAGTCGAAGTCGAAGCCATCGACCGTGTTGAGCTCGGGGAAGCGAGCAGCCTTGACGCGACGATCGACAGCGCCCTTCATGCGGTGAGCGCGCTCGTCGTCGCAGAGCCGGTGGATGACGTCGAGCGAGGTGAGGTTGTCTTTGCCCGCCTTGTC
>JAYUVX010000429.1:0-27177 GCA_043753855.1 Myxococcales bacterium
GGCCGCGTCGGCCCGACCGAACTTCCCGGATCTCTACAACATGCTCGGCGTCGTCTATCACAGCCAGGGCAGGTTCCAGGATGCCGAAGAGGCATTCGAAACCGCGCTGAAGTTGAACCCACGCTACACCGAGGCCGCGCTCAACCTGTCGGTCACGTACAACGATCGCGGCAAGTACGATCGCGCACGCGAGGTCTACACCAAGGCGGTGTCGGCGAGCGTCAACCAGCCCAACGCGCTCGATCATTTCGCGCGCGGCAAGCTCGCCAACATGCACGCCGACCTCGGCCGCGCATACAGCGGCCTCGCGATGTTCGACGAGTCGGTCCGCGAGTACTCGAAGGCGCTCGACCTCTGCCCCGAGTTCGCCGACCTGCGCGTCCAGCTCGGCAACGTGTATCGCGACATGGGCGTGTTCCACGCGGCGGTCGCCGAGTTCGAGCACGCGAAGCGCCTGCGCCCGGACTTCATCCCCGCGCGCATCCACCTCGGGGTCACGCTGTTCTCCCTCGGACGCAAGGCCGACGCGATCGTCGAGTGGGAGCACGTGCTCGAGGTCGATCCCGCCAACAAGAGCGCGAAGCTCTACATCCGCATGGCCAACGACGAGAACGGGCCGCGCCCGGGCAGCGCGCTACCCCGCGGGTCGGGGTAAACCCGCCCCGCTCCATCTCGGCCCGCCCCGTACCTATGGCGTGGCTGCTTCCTCGGCCTTCAGCTTCGCCTTCATCTCCGGCGGGACCTCGAGCACGAACGCGTAGTCGTTGATCGGCTGGGCGAGCACCTCGGACGCATCGGTGTCGAGCACCGGCCGGACCGATACCACCCGCGAGACGCCGCGCCGCTTGATCCGGTTGACGATCGCCGAGTCGTGGCAGTGGCCGTTGCCGGCAAGGATGATCACGTGGCCGGTGGGATTCGCCGAGAGCCAGCGAGTCGCGCCATCGGCCATCGACTCGTCCCAGATCACCTGCACCGTGTAGATCTGATCGGCCGAGGGCATCGGCGGCGCGGCCTCGTGGGGATCTTCCGGCGCAGTTTCGGCTTCGGACTTCTTCGAGTGGGCCATCGCGCCGCCCATCGAATCCATCGTCGCGTCGAACCACGCGCGGTGCGCGGCATCGTCGAGCTTGAGCTCGGGGATCTGGGCGCGCTCCGCGGGCGTGAGTGAGGCGAGGCCCTTGCGCACGACCTTCTTGGTGAGCTCGCGTGCCGCATTGAGTGCGAGCAGCTGAGCGCCCGCTGCGACCGCGGCGTCGAGGGTCGGGCCGTAGAAGCCGTAGTCGTAGCTCCAGCGGTCTTCCCAGCCGGTGCGCGTGCGGAGCGCCTCCGCATCGATCCGCTTCGCCGCGTAATCGTCGAGCACGCCCTGGAACGGTCGCTGCACCATCTCGAGGCCGAGCGCGAGCCGATCGCGGGCCAGCTTGCGCTGCGCGAGCTGCCTCACGATCTCGAGCTGCGCCCAGTGATGGTGTGGATTGGAGTGATCCTCGCCGATGCACACGGCGCGCGCCTGCCCGAGCTGCACCCAGAACGCCGCGGGATCGATCTGACGACCGGTGCGCGCATCGAGCACCTGGTACCGCAACGCCGCGGCCTCGAGGCCGCCCGTCGGCAGCGGCCTGGCCTTCGACATCGGCTTGCCCCCGTAGCGCCCTGCGCAACCGAGCACCATCACCACGAGAGCGCACAGCGCGCGATGCATGGACATGCGGAGATGGTAACACCGGGGCCGATGGCCGATGTGGACGAGCTGCCGTACCTCACCGCGGACCTGCCCGGGACCGGTGGCAGGCTGCGTGCGCGTGACGAGGACTTCTTCGTCGACGAGCAGCCCGCGTACCTGCCCAGTGGCACCGGTGATCACGTGTACGTGCGGATCGAGAAGCGCGGCCTCACCACGCGGCACGCGGTCCAGCAGCTCGCGCGCGTGCTCGGCGTGAACGATCGCGATATCGGCGTCGCCGGCATGAAAGATCGCCACGCGGTGACGCGGCAGTGGGTCAGCTTGCCTCCGCCGCTGACACCGGAGGCTGCGCTCGCGGTGAACGTCGAGGGCGTCACGATCCTCGAGGTGGCACGTCACGGCAACAAGCTGCGCACGGGCCACGTGCGTGCGAACTCGTTCGTGCTCCGCGTCACCGGAGCGGAGCCGGGCGGAGCCGAACGTGCGAGCGCGATCCTCGGACGGCTGGCGGAGCCTCCGAGCGCGCCGAACTGGTACGGCGAGCAGCGGTTCGGCAAGGATGGCGGGAACGCGCAGAAGGGCCGCGACCTGGTCAGCGGCGCGCGGCGGTTCGGCAAGGATCGCAAGCTCGATCGGCTGTTCGTCTCGGCGCTGCAATCGGAGCTGTTCAATGCGTGGCTCTCGTCACGGATGGCAGATGGCCTGTATCGCCGGGTGCTAGCCGGTGACGTGATGAAGAAGCGTGCTGGCGGAATGTTCATCTGCGAGGATCCGGCCATCGACGAGGCGCGCCTGCTCGCGGGCGAGCTCGCGCTGACCGGTCCGATGTTCGGCGACAAGATGCGGAAGCCGACCGAGGGCTCACCCGCCGCCGCGCGCGAGGCTGCCGTGCTCGCCGCCGCCGGGCTCGCGCCCGATGCATTCGGCAGCGTGCGCGCGCTCGCAGAGGGCACCCGGCGCGATGCGACCATCGAGGTGGCGGAGGCACGGGTGACCCCGATCGATGCTTCGACCTTCGAGGTCGCATTCGCGTTGCCTGGCGGTGCCTACGCGACGGCAGTGATGAGGGAAGTGATGAAGACCCTGCCACAGCGAGTCGACGACACCTCGGAAGCCGGTTAACACTGCCTGCGATGGATCTCGCCGGCGCATTTGTCGACTTCGCCCAGCTCGGCGCGAACTGGGTGCTCTGGCTGCTGATCATCCTCTCAGTGATCTCGGTCGGCGTGATGATCGATCGCGGACTGTGGTTCCGTGGTCGCGAGACCGACACCGAGGTGTTCACGCGCGAGCTGCGCGGCGCGTTCGAGCGCGACGAGATCGAACGACTTCAGGTCAAGTACAAGGACGATCCGTCGATCGCGGTACAGGTCACCTTGCGCGGACTCGGCGAGCGTGGCCGTGGGCCCGAGGCCGTCGCAGAAGCGATGCACAGCGAGCGCGCACGCTGGCGCCGGGGCGCCGACAAGAATCTGATGATCCTCGGCACGCTCGGCAACAATGTTCCGTTCATCGGCCTGTTCGGCACGGTGCTCGGCGTGATCAGCGCGTTCCAGAACCTCACCCAGAAGACCACCGAGGCCGAGGCGCAGACGCTGCGCGCGATCGCCGAGGCCCTGGTCGCCACCGCCGTGGGCCTGCTCGTCGCGATCCCCGCCGTGATCGCGTTCAACTACTTCACGCGCAAGCTGAAGATCGTGATGGGCGGCGCGGACGAGTGCGCACACACGGTGCTGTCTCTGGTGCACGGCGACGAGCACGGTGATCTGTCGCCGGCATCCAAGGACTCCAGGCACAAGGCCAAGGCGACCGCGTCCGAGGATGACTGATGGCGGGCGGTAGCCTCTACCAGGACGACGACGAGGGCATCACCAGTATCAACGTGACCCCGTTCGTGGATGTCGTGCTGGTCATCCTGGTCGTGTTCATCGTCACCGCGAAGCTGATTGTCGCGCGTGGGGTCGAGATCGACAAGCCGAAGGCTGCGACCGGCGGCGAGGTCCAGAGCACGCTGCGGGTCTCGGTGACCGATAGAGGTGACCTCTACGTCAACGGCGACCGGTACACCGACGACAAGCTGGCGGTCGCACGGATCAAGCAGATCGCGGCGGCCACCTCAAAGCCGAAGGCGATCATCGCGGGCAGCCGCGTCGGTCCATACGGCAACGTCATGCGGGCGATCGATCTCGTGCAGCAGGCCGGCGTCACGGCGATCGCGCTCGAGAACGAACGTCCCTGACGTCGTCCAGTGCCGGGGTCAGGTGCGGTGTACCCGATCCGTACCCGATGGCGCCGCGAGCGACCACGTGTTGGACGCTATGCTGGAATCCAAATTCTCTTGGGGGAGCGGTTCATGAAGAATCTCGCGGTAGCTTCGCTCGTGGTGCTCGCGGCGGCCTGTGGCGGCGATGACCACGACAAGGGCACGGTCAACACGGCCAACGCCACGGCGTCGGTCGGGAGCATGGGCAAGGTCAACGCGGCGATGGCCGCAGGCAACGGTGCCAACGCGGCGGCCGCGGTGCAGGCGATGACGGCCGCGGGCCAGTCGCTGGTCTCCCCCGCCGGCACCCCGCAGGGCCGGGTCGTCGGCCTGCTGCCCGGGAGCTTCCCGCGCAGCGATCTCTCGCGCGCCGTCACCGGTACGGCAGAGTGCACCGCCACGGGGTGCACGTTCACCAACTACGGTGACGACAGCACCGGCTCGTCGTGGCTGATCAACGGCAAGGTCTCGAGGAGCGGCGACACCACCTCGTTCGACATCACCTACGACGTCACCGCCGGTGGCGCGAGCGTGAAGTGGGCGATCGACGGGTCGGTGACGGCCACCGCGACCTCGGTGGACGGCAACATCCACAGCCACGGCGTGACCAGCGTCGCCGCGGGAAGCAACAACCCGGGCGTCAACGTCACGTGGGACACCGCGGCCGACTACAACGCGATCACGCTCGATGCCTCCGGCTGCGTGACCGGCGGCGAGGTTCACGCGGTGGTCTCGTACAAGGTCTCGAGCGGTGGCAACGGCGGCGCGTTCGACGTCGAGGGCACGGCCGCGTTCGGCCCGGCCTGCGGTCAGGTCACCGCGCGCTGACCACCGGTTAGCGTCGCGCGCCGCGCCTGTTCGATACGTGCAGCGCCGCGCCTCGCACTCCCCTCGGTCGCGGTGCCAGGCTCCTGGTGCACCCAAGAAGCCACGGGACCCCAGCAGTGAGGGTTTCGGCATCGTCGGGTCCCTGCGTCGCCAAGACGCCGAGGGCACCAAGAGGTTTTTTGCCGGCGAGTGGCCAACTCTGCTTGATATCCTCGGTGTCTTGGCGGCGCGGCGCAGGGACACGGCAATGCCGATCCATTCTCTACTTGGGTCCCGTGGCTTCTTGGGCTCTGGCCGACGAGCACGGCGCGTACGAAGCAGCGAACGGCGGATAACGGCCCTAGTCGCCCGTCGAAGCAGCACGCACGGCGAGCTCCGCATCGACCACGGCGCGCAGCAGCTCGACGTAACGGAGGCGCGCCGAGGTGATGGCCTCAACGGCATCGAGCAGCTCGACGATGCCGCCCTGCCCGCTGCGGTACGCGGTCTCGGCCATCGCCCGGAGGTGAGCGAGCCGCGCCAGCGCGCCCTGCTCGAACGCCGCGAGTGCGTCGCGCCGCGACCCGAGATCGGCCCACGCGGTGTCGAGGTCGGTTCGCAGCTCGCGCTCGCGGGCCGCGAGCTCGAAGCCAGCGCGCGCCGCTTCGGCCTTCGCACGTGCGACCGCGCCCTGGTTGCGATCGAACAGCGGCAGTGGGACCGAGATGCCACCGGTCACCGCCATCCCGGACGGAGACGTGGTGGCGAACGACTGCAGCGCGAGGCTCGGCACCGGCAAGCCGTCCGCGCGCGCGCGATCCTCCTCGGCCTGGGCTCTTGCGCGCTCGCCGCGTACGGCCACCAGCGCGGGATGGTCGGCGGACAGCGCGGTCGCCTCGTGCGGCGACGGCGTCAGCTCACCGGCGGCGCGAGGCTGCCAGCCGGAAAGTCCGACCGCCTTGCCGAGTGCACGCGAGGCGAGCGCAGCCTCGGTGCCGGCCTCGGCGAGCTCCGAGGTCATCGTGGCCACCGCGAGATCGATCCGGTCGAGCTCGTACGGGCTCGCGGCTCCCGCGCGGGTCCGGCCCTCGACGATTCCACGGACGATCTGGACGTCATCGACCGCAGCGCGCAGCGTGGCAAGCTTCTGCTGCGCCGCCTGCAGCGCGACGACCAGGCCGCGCACCTCGTGCTCGGCAGCGGTCTGGGTTGCTGCGACCTCCGCGCGGGTCGCCGCAACCGCAGCCTCGGCCGCACGCTCGCGGCGACGCCGCTGATGTCCGAGCAGCAGTGGGATCTCGAGAGAGACCACGGCCTGGGTTCCGCCGATCGTGTCGGTGCCATGCACCGTGGAAGTCGAAGCAAGGCCGAGCGTGGGATTGGGATAGAGACCCGCCGTGATCACGTCGGCAGCGGCCACCCCGACCGCAGCACGCTCCGCGACGAGTCGCGGCGAGTGCGCGCGGTACAGCGCGATCGCCTGATCGGCGGTGACCTCGGATGGGATGTCTTCGGCAAACGCCGTCGTGCTCGCGTACAGCACGAGCACAGATGCGATCTTCACTCGTCGTCCTCCGCGGGTGTCCCGAGCACGTTGCGCGTGATCAGGCGGTACAGCACGGGGAGGATGGTCAAGGCGACGAGCAACGTCGTCACCATCCCCCCGATGATCACGACCGCGAACGGTCGCTGAGTCTCGCTGCCAACGGCGTGCGAGAGCGCCATCGGCAACAGACCGAGGATCGCGAGCACGGCAGCGAGCAGCAGCGCACGGAACCGCGAGACCGGCCCATCGAGCACGGCTTCGCCGAGCGGCCTGCCCTCGCGGCGCCGGGTCTCGATCGCCGACACCACGAGCAGGCCCGCGAGCGAGACCTGCCCGAGCAGCGCGATGAAGCCCACCGCGGCGCTCACCGACAGCGGGATCCCGGCCAGCCGCAGCCCGAACACGCCGCCGGTCAACGCGAACGGTGCGGTGGCCAGCACTGCGAGCGCGCTCCGCGCCGAGCCGAGTGCGCTGTAGAGCAGGATCAGCACGATCACGAGCGCGATCGGAACCACGACCTCGAGCCGCTTCATCGCGCGCTGCTGGTTCTCGAACTCGCCACCCCACACGAAGTAGTGACCGTCGGGTGGCTTCACCTGGTCGGCGACCACTCGCTGGGCATCGGCGATCACCGAGCCCAGGTCGCGGCCTTGAACGTTGAACTTCAGCGCCAGTACCCGCGAGCTGCGTTCGTGATTGATCGACGCGCGGCCCTGTGCGATCCGGATGCTCGCGAGCTCGCGGAGAGGTATCCGCCCGCCATCGGCCGTGGGTACCGCGATCGCCCCCACCAGCTCGGGATCCGCGCGCTCGGGCGCTGGCAGCGAGACCCGGACCGGGACCAGCCGGTCGTCCTGCCACATGTTGGTGACCACCTTGCCCGCGAGCGCGGTCTCGACGAGATCCTGGGCGTCATCGATCGAGACACCGGCCCGTGCGAGGGCCTGTCGATCGAGCTCGAGCTGCAGCTGCGGCACCATCGAGTCGCGATACAGATCGAGATCGACGATGCCCGGCACGCTCGAGAGCGCCTGCTTCGCGTGGTCCAGCGTGGACCGCATCGCCTCGAGATCGGTGCCGAACAGCTTGAGCACCACCTGACCGCGCACACCGGAGACCGCCTCCTCGACGTTGTCCTTGATCGGCTGACTGAAGTTGAACTGCACGCCCGGGATGTTCTCGAGCTCGGTGCGCATCGCCTCGACCAGCCCTTCCTTGGTGATCCCGCTGCGCCATTCGCCGAGCGACTTGAGGTGGACGAACGTCTCGCTCATGTTGATGCCCTCGTCATCGGTACCGTCTTCCGGACGGCCGTGCTCCGAGAGCGTCGCCAGCACCTCGGGGAACTGGAGCAAGCGGCGGCGAACGTCGAGCAGGACCTCGCGGCTCTTCGATTGCGAGATGCTCGGCGGCATCTCGACGAAGATCACCAGATCGCCCTCGTCGAGCTCGGGCAAGAACTCGCTGCCGAGACCGCGGCCGGTGAGCCCGCCGGCGATCAGCAGGACAGCGCCGATCGCCACGGCGACCAGCCGCTGCCGGTGGAGCGCCGCGAGCACCCGGCGGTAGCCACGCCGCATCAGCTCGATCGACGGTGGGTCCTTGCTCTGCGCATCCTTCGGGCGCAGCAGCACCGCGCACATCGCGGGCACCAGCGTCAGCGCCATCACCAGCGCGCCGATCAGCGCGAACGTGTAGGTCAGCGACAGCGGCCGGAAGATCCGCCCCTCCACGCGCTGCAGAGTGAACACCGGGATCAGGGCCGCGATGATGATCGCCATCGAATAGAACGTGGGCCGCGAGACATCGAACGCTGCTCGGCCGACGAGCCCGACCATCTCGCGGCGCGTGCGTGGTTTGTGCTCGCGCGCCATGTGCACCACGTTCTCGACGAGGATCACCGCGCCATCGACGAGGATCCCGAAGTCGATCGCGCCCATGCTGATCAGATTCGCGGGCAGGTGGATCGCGTGGAGGCCGATGAACGCACCGAGCAACGCGAGCGGGATCACGGTCACCACGATCAGCGAGCCGCGCAGCGTGCGCAGGAACAGCCAGACCACGCCGAGGATCAGCAGTGCGCCGAACACCAGGTTGTGATGCACCGTGCCGAGCGTGTGCTCGACCAGCGTGGAGCGATCGTAGAACGGCTCGATCTTCATCCCCGCGGGCAGGATGCCTTGATTGAGCTCCTTGACCTTCTCGTGAATCCCCTCGAGGACCCGCGTCGGGTTCTCCCCGCGGCGGAGCAGCACGAAGCCCTCGACGATCTCGGGGTTCGCGTCGAGCCCAGCGTCACCTCGTCGCGGCACACCGGAGAGCACGAGGCGAGCGACATCGCCCACCGTGATCGACGTGCCATCGCGACTCGCGAGCACCACATCCTGGAGATCGCGAGGACGCTGGAGGTTCCCGACGCTGCGCACCACCATCTCCTGGTCGCCGTGCTCGAGAAATCCTCCGCCGACGTTGCGGTTGCTCTTCGCCAGCGCGCTCCGCACATCCGAGAGCGTCAACCCGAACGCGCGCAACCGCGCCGAGTCGACCTCGACGTGGATCTCCGGGATGAACCCACCGAATCCGACCACGTCGCCCACACCGGGCACCTGGCGAAACTGGGTCTGGATCGTCCAGTCCTGCTCGGCGCGCAGCTGTTGCAGCGTATGACGGTCGCTCGACAGCCGGTACTGGAAGATCTCGCCGAGCGGCGTGGCTTCGGGTGCGAGCTCCGCGGTGATGCCCTCGGGGAGCTCCGCGGTGGTGAGCCGCGCGCCGACCATGGTACGCGCGGCGAACGCATCGACGTCGTCATCGAACGTCTGGTAGATCAGCGACAGGCCGAACAGGCTCTCCGACCGCATCGAGATCATGCCGGGTGTACCGTTGAGCTCGCGCTCGAGCGGCAGCGTGATCTGCTTCTCGACCTCCTCGGGCGCCAGGCCAGGCGCCTTCGTGATGACGTTGATCTGGTAGTTCGTGACGTCGGGGAAGGCCTCGATCGGCGTGTCGGTGTACGCGCGATAGCCGTAGGCGCCGATCGCCGCGGTGAAGGCGATCACCGCGAACCGCCGCGACACGCACACATCGATCAGTCGCTTCAGCATCACAGCATCTGCTCGGCCGCTCCATCGAGGAGCAACGCGCCCTTGGTGACCACCTCGTCGCCAGCCACCAGCCCGGCGAGGATCTGCAGCTTGCCCCCGAGCGACGGCCCGACCTGGACCGGGCGCGCCACGAACACGCCCTCGGACTTCTTCACGTAGACCAGCGTGGTCTTGCCGTCTTCGATCAGCACGGCTTCGGCCGGCAGCACGATCGAGTCGGCAGCAGGCAACGAGATCACGGCACGGGCGAACATCCCGGCTCGGACGCCCGGCACCTCGTCATCGAGGGTGATGTAGACCGGTGCGGTCCGCATGCTTCCACTCAGCACCTGCCCGACCGAGACCACCTTGCCGAGCGCCGGGGCTCCGCGGGTCGAGAGCTCCACGGCCACCGCGGAGCCCTCGTGGATCTGTACGATGTCGCGCTCGAACACATCCGCGATCACCCACAACGACGAGGGATTGCCGAGCTCGATCAGCGGCTCGCCACCGGGCTGCGCGATCGTCCCCACGTTGGCGTGCCGCGAGATCACGGTGCCCTCGATCGGCGAATTCAGCACGACGACCGACCCACCGCCTCCGCCGAGCAGCGCGGCGGTCGTCTGTGCGCGAGCGAGCTCGACCTCGGTCTGCCGGACCCGCGCGGCCACCGTGGCACGTTCGCTCTCCACGCCGACGCCGCCGACGGCCATCCGGTCCTGCCGCGCGAGCTCGGCGACCGCAACGTCGTGCTCGGCCTTGGCACCTGCCGCGGCTGCCCGCGCCGCGGCGGCCTCCGGCGAGGACACGGTGACCAGTGGCGTTCCGACCGTGACCCGGTCGCCAGTCTTGACGTGGACCGCGGTGACACGGCCGGTGACCGGTGCGTTGATCTGCGAGACCGCGCCATCACGAAAGGCGAGCCGCGCGGGTGCACGGATCACCGGAGTTTCGGCACCCGGGACCACCCGGGTCGTGGTGACGTACGAGCGCGAACCCGGTTCGAGCCGAACCGTCCCATCCTTTTGCCGGGACGAGATCGCGGGCGCGTTCTCGGTCGGCGGTGCGGCGGCGGTGGACGAGCAGCCCACCGCGAACATCAACGCGGCGGCACGAAGCTGGAATGGAGACACGGTGGCGCCGTGTTCCATGCCCCGTGCCACGGCTAACCCCGCGACGCGATACGCGGTGACCTCGGGGCCGTTCTACAATTCTGCCTCACCTGAGGCAACCCTCCCACATGTCGATCCGCCTCAGATTCACGGTCGCCCTCACGGTCATCGGTGTGGTGCTTTTCGGCACCTACGCCGTTCTCGCGTATCGTGGAGAGCGCGCCGACCTCCGCACCGCCACCGAGCGCGAGATCCGGATCATCGGGCGATCGCTCGAGACGTCGATCGGCAACGCGCTGCGTGATCGCAAGCGGAGTGACGTCGACGAGACGCTCGCCACGCTCGAGCAGCTCGAGCCCACTGTGGACATCCACGTCCACGGGATCGATGGCGGCCCGATCGCACACTCGGCCGGAGCTTCCACGGATCCGTGGATCGAAGGCCTCGTGGCGCGCGCCGGCACCACGCAGCGCGAGCTGGTCGAGCTCCAGGATGACCACGACCGTCTCGTCCTCGCTGCACCGATCGTCGATGACGACGGGACGCTGCTCGGCGAGATGGCGATCGTGCGGCCGACCACCGACCTCGAGGCCGACCTCGCGCGGACCCGCTGGAGGCTGATCGGGGTCGTGGTCGCGTTCGTCGCGGTCACGATGATCGCGGGCCTCGCGCTCGGAACCTGGTATGTCTCTCGACCGGTCGATTCAGTGCTCGCGGGAATTCGTGATGTGCGGCGAGGCGATTTCCGACACCCCGTACAGGCTCGCCGCCATGACGAAATCGGTGCGGTGATCGACGAGTTCAATGCGATGGTCAGCGCGCTCGCCGAGGCGCGTGCGCAGGTGGAGACCGAGAGCGAGGGACGCATGCGCCTCGAGCGCGGTCTGCAAGGCGCGGACAAGATGATCGCGATCGGTCAGCTCTCGGCCGGCCTCGCACACGAGATCGGATCTCCGCTCCAGGTACTGACCGGACGGGCGTCGACGCTGTCCGAGCACGCGGATCCCGAGGTGCGCCGGCAGGGCACGATCCTGGTCGCGCAGGGCGAACGGATCGCGCGGATCGTCGAGCAGCTGCTCTCGTTCGGCCGGCGCAAGGCGGCGCACATCACGAGCTGCGATCTCGCCGAACCGGTGCGTCGCGTGATCGAGCTGCTCGCCGGCGAGGTGCGCCGCCGCGGCATCGCGCTGCAGGTCGAGATCGATGACGGCCCTCAGCGGATCGAGGCCGATACCGATCAGCTCCAGCAGGTGGCGCTGAACTTGTTGACCAATGCGATGGCAGCCACCAGCGCAGGCGGTACGATCACCGTGCGGGTCACCGCCGCGCATGGAGATGTACGCTTGATCGTGAAAGACACAGGAACCGGGATCCCGGCGGAGATCCAGCCCAGGCTGTTCGAGCCGTTCTTCACGACGCGCGCGCACTCGGGCGGGACCGGCCTCGGGCTCGCGGTCGTCCGATCGATCGTCGACGAGCACGGCGGCACCATCGAAGTCCACTCCGCACCCGGTGAGGGCACCGAGCTCGTGGTGGGCTTCCCGCGAACCCAGAGGCGGGCATGACCGCGCGGCTGTTGATCCTCGACGACGATCCCGCGGTGGTCGATCTGCTGTGCGAGCTACTCGCTCCGCGCCACCAGGTGGTCGGCGTCACCGATCCCCAGGCCGGCCTCGCGCGCATCCTCGCGGAGGATTTCGACATCGTGATCACCGACGTCGAGATGCCGGGCCTGCGCGGCACCGAGCTGCTGGCGCAGGTCCTCGCCGCCAAGCCGAACCAGCTCGTGCTGATGATCACGGCCTTCGGCAGCATCGAGCTGGCGGTGTCGGCGGTGCGGTCCGGCGCGACGGACTTCCTCACCAAGCCGTTCAAGACCGATGTGCTGCTGCTCGCGATCGAACGGGCGCTTCGCGAACGTACGATGCGCCGCGAGATCGTACGGCTCCGCCATCGCCTCGGTGATCCGACCGGCCACGATCTGGTGGCGCGCAGCCCGGCGATGCAGAAGGTCCTCGAGGTCGCGAACCGCGCGGCACGATCGGAGGCCACCGTACTGATCACCGGCGAGAGCGGGTCCGGAAAGGGCGCGCTCACCCGCTGGATCCACGCTCGCAGCGGCCGAGCGCGCGGCCCGCTGGTGGAGGTCAATTGCGCCGCATTGCCCTCGCAACTCGTGGAGGCGGAGCTGTTCGGCGTACGGCGCGGTGCGTTCACCGATGCTCACGAATCGCGCGATGGGCTGTTCGTGGAGGCCGCGGCTGGAACGCTGTTCCTCGACGAGATCGGCGAGATGCCGCTCGACGTCCAGCCGAAGCTGCTGCGCGTGCTCGAATCATCCCGCGCGCGTCCCGTCGGCGCCAGTGCCGAGGTCGATCTCGACGTTCGCGTGATCGCGGCCACCAACGCACGGATCGACGAGGCCGTCGAGCAAGGTCGATTCCGCGCGGATCTGTTCTATCGACTCGACGTCGTCCGGATCGAGATGCCGCCGCTGCGCGATCGTGCGGAGGACATCCCCGAGCTGGCGCAGGAGCTGCTCGCCCGCGCCGCACGTGGTGCCACGGCACCCGTCGGGATCACGGAGGACGCCGTGCGCTGGCTGTGCCGCCGCGAATGGCGCGGCAATGTTCGCGAGCTGGCAAACGTCGTCGAGCGAGCGGTCGCGTTGACCGATCACGAGATGATCGTCCTCGAGGATGTGCGCGATCTATTGAACGAGCCACCGAGCGGCGATCTGCTCGCCGCTGCGGCCGACCGACAGCTGTCACTCGATCAGGTGGAGCGCGCGTACATCCGCAAGGTCCTCGATGCCTCGGATGGCAACGTGTCGCGCGCCGCGCGCATCCTCGGGATCGATCGCCGCACGATGTACCGCAAGCTCGACTGAAGACATCTGCTACCCTCTGCCCGGTGCGGCTGGACTCTCCGTTCGTACTGGCAGCCGCCGGCACACTCGCCGTCCACCTGTTGTTGATCGTCGCGGGCGATGCGTACGTGGTCTACAACCCACCGCGCCCGCCACCCCCGGCACCGCACGTGGAGATGTTCGAGGTCGAGGTGCCTCCGATCGTCAAGGAGCCACCGCCTCCTCCGCCCCCGCTGCCCGAGATCAAGCAGCCCGAGAAGATCGTCGAGCCGGTCAAGACCGTGGCGAAGGCCGTCACTCGCCAGCCCGAGCGCGCGCCCGAACCGCTCCCGGTCGCCCTGCCGCCGCCCCCCACCACCGAACCGATGGGAGGTGAGCACGTCGTCCACATGGAGAACGTCGCTCCGTCCGCGACGGGCGTGGGCGTGGCCGTGGGTAAGCGAGGTTCTGAGCGGGTGGGCCGGGGTGGCTCCGGCGGCGGAACGGGTGCCGGAGCCGGCAGCGGTGCGGAGACGGCTCCGCCGGTCCCGACGTCGGTGGCGACGATCAAGAAGCGCGCGATGCCCCGAGGTGATTACGGCTACTTCAAGGCCGGCAAGGACTACCCGCCCGAGGCCCGCCAGCTCGGGATCGAGGGGAAGATCCTCGTCCGGCTGGTGGTCGACGAGACCGGCAAGGTGCGCTCGACCACGCTGGTCTCGAAGCTCGGACATGGCCTCGACGAGCTCGCGCTGACCCGGGCGCGCGACCTCGTGTTCGAGCCCGCGATCGATACCGACAACCGCCCGGTCTCGTCGGTAGTGGTGTGGACGTTCGACATGACCTTACCGAAGTAGATCGGTATCCCACCCTTGCCCCGGAGCTCCAGGGATCGGGGTGCACCCGCGTTCGTTCCGCGCCGGACCTAGGGGTTTCGGTCGCGATGACAACCGGCGTACAATGTTGGTAATGCGCAATCCATGGGGGATGGGCGCTGGGCTCGGACTCGCGATCATCGTCGCCAGCACGAGCACAGCACCCGCCGATCCACCGCCGTTCGACACCGCGATCGACGTCCAGACGTTCGTGTACGCGATCGGTCCAAAGACGTTCTTCACGGTGAGTGACGGCGATGTCGCTGCGCCGAAGCAGCTCGCGCTCGACGCGCTCATCACCTACCTGACCAAGCCGTTCACGGTCTACAACTACGATCCCGCGATGCCCGGCGTGGTCGGTGGCGAGCGTACGCAGGTCGTGCACTCGCTGACCGCGATGCAGATCACCGCGGCGTACGGCATCAACGAGAAGCTGCAGGTCGGCGCAAACCTGCCGATCATCTTCCGGCTCGAGGGCGCGGGATTGATGCCGGCGTCCGGCAACGGCTCGGCGAACGGGCTCAACGTCACCGGCCTGGGCGATCTGATGCTCGAGGCCAAGTATCGGCTCTACAAGAAGGACGCGCTGCGGATCGCCGGCATCGGCGGCCTGAGCCTACCGTCCTCGTTCGGCAGCGACGACTCGCAGTTCATCGGCGACAACCTGCCGACGGTCCACGCCCGCGTGGCGCTGCAGAAGGACGTCGGCAAGCTGTCGTTCGGCGCGAACGGCGGCGTGCTGCTCCGCAAGCCGCGGAAGATCTACGACAGCACGATTGGACCACAGCTGACGTTCGGCGTCGCTGCGGCGATCCGGATCACCGACCGGTTCTCGGTGATCGGCGAGAGCTACGGCCGTGCGGGCCTCCCGGACTTCTCGCTCGATGCGAGTCCGCTGGAAGCCGAAGGCGGTTTGCGGCTGTATGCGACGAGCTCGGTCGCCGTCGTGATCGGCGGCGGCGCTGGCCTCGTGAAGGGCGTTGGCTCGCCGCAGGCTCGGTTCTTCCTCTCGGTCGGCTATGCGCCCGACGTTCGGGACTCCGATGGCGACGGGATCGAGAACGGTCGCGACAAGTGCCCGCTGATCCCCGAGGACAAGGATGGTTACCAGGACGATGACGGCTGCCCCGACGACGACAACGACGGAGATCGCCGCCCCGATGCCACCGACAAGTGCCCCGACGTCGCCGAGGATCTCGACGGCTTCGACGACGATGACGGCTGCCCCGAGCTCGATAACGACGGCGACAAGATCGAGGACCTCAAGGACAAGTGCCCGAACGACGCCGAGGACGGCAAGGCACCGAACCCGACCGACGGCTGCCCGGCGAGCATGCGCGACTCCGATGGTGATGGCATCTACGACGACAAGGACGCCTGTCCGACCGAGGAAGAGGACATGGACGGCTTCGAGGACGGCGATGGCTGCCCCGAGCCCGACAACGACAACGACGGCATCCCCGATGCCGTCGACAAGTGCCCGCTCTGCCCGGAGGACAAGGATGGCTTCGAGGACAGCGATGGCTGCCCCGAGATGGACAACGACAAGGACGGCGTGCCGGATGCGAAGGACGCTTGCCCGACCGAGCCCGAGACGCTCAACGGCATCAAGGACGACGACGGCTGCCCCGACACCGGCGGCACGCTGATCGCGAAGGTCGATGGCGATCGCCTTCAGATCGATCGGATGCCCACGCTGCAGGGCAATGGCCTGTCGGCGCAGGGCGCGCTGATCATCGATCAGGTGGCGCTGCTGATGCTGGCGCACAGCGAGGTCACGAGGTGGCTGGTCGCGCTATCGCAGCCGAAGCAGCCGGATGCGCAGAAGCTCGCCGATGCGGTGAAGACGCGACTGATCTCCAAGGGCGTTCCCGAGGATCACCTCCAGGTCGTCGGTGCGCAGGGCACTCCGAAGATCGGCGGCGTGGTGCAGGAGCGCGGCGACGATGCCGTGCCGGTGTGCCCCGCAGGTCGCGAGACCAAACAGCGCCCCGAAGCGATCAAGGCTCCGGATCCGAAGGCGCCCGCGGCGGCTCCGGCGAAGGCTCCGGCGAAAACCCCCGAGAAGAAGCCCGACGCGGAGCCCGAGATCGAGATGGATAACTGAGGCAAGGCCCGTCGTCACGCGCCGCACAGCGCCGCCGAACGGCGGTGCGAAGGGTAGAAGGCATAGCCCGGCGTTAGCGCGCGCCGCGCAGGACCTTGGGCGGCGCTCCCTCGGACAGCTCCAGCACCTCGATCGGGCCGCCGTAGATCTTGGCGAGCCCGACGTCGATCCGCCACACGGTGTCCTCGCACACCGCGTTGATGCCGGTCTCCTGCACGGTGTGGCCAACCACCATACGCTTCACGCCCAGCGTCTTCATCGACGCCGCGAGCAGCGCACAGTCCGCCGTCGGCAAGCCCGCGGCGCGCGTCCACACCGGGCTGTCCTCCGACGCGACCACGGGCGGCTCGGCCTCCGCACCACCCGCCTGACCGTCGAGCCAGCAGCGCGCGCTACGATTGACCTCGTCGACCTGGGTGGCGAACGCGCCGACCACGCCACCATGCGCGAACACCGTAGCGCCGACGATCGCCACCACGTTGTGCTGCGCGAGCTTCTTCGCATACACGCCACCTGGGGCCAGGGCGGCGACGCGATGGTCGCCGAAGTCATGCGCCCCGGAGCGCGTCACGTAGCGAAAGTCGCCCGCGGCGTTCATCAGCTCGTGGTTGCCGATCAGCAGGTGGATCGCGCCCCCGGCGGCCGTCGCCTTGGCCTCGAGCGCGAACAGCAGGTCGAAGATCGCCTGCTCGTCATCGCCGCGATCGAGCACGTCGCCGGTCTGGACGATCACGAGCTCGCCGCCGATCCACGCGTCGTGGTCGTCGATCGCACCTGCGGCGCGCAGGGCCGAGCGCGTAGCGGCGAGGTCGCCATGGAGATCGCCGATCGCGACCAACCGCTTCGCCCCGGGATAGCGCAGCGGGATCGGTGTGATCGAGCACGCCGCTGCCGCCGGTGTGGCAGGAGCTGGCACCGGCGTCGAAGAGGGAGCGGGAGTACCTTCACGCGGGTGGCCGCGATCACAGCCGGCGATCACCAGGATCGAGAACAGCACGGCGCGCATCGGCAGCTAGCCTACCGCATGGATCTCGACCTGTAAGGCGGCGCGCTGCGTCGCGTTCGAGCCCGACGAGCGGACCGCCCGTCCTGCCGCGGCGCTATGGCGGCGCGTTCGCCACGAGGCCGACGACCACGGTGATGTTGTCATCACCGCCGCGGCTGTTCGCGAGCTCGATCAGCGTCTCCGGCAGCTTGCGGTACCAGGTCATCGCCACGATCCGCTCGAGCTCGCCGTGCTCGACGTAGTTGGACATGCCGTCGCTGCACAGCACGAAGCAGTCACCCGCGGAGACCGGCACGCTCTTGGTATCCGCATCGATCTCGCGCTCGAAGCCGATCGACTTCGTGATCACGTGGCGAAACTTGCTGCTCCTGGCCTCGGCCTCGCTGATCGCGCCCTGGCGCAGCTGCTCCGCGATCCACGAGTGGTCCTCGGTGAGCTGCCGGAGCTGGCCATCGCGGAACATGTAGCAGCGCGAATCGCCGGCATGGACCACGTGCGCGCGACCTTGATGGACGAGCACGGCGGTGAGCGTGGTGCCCATGCCGCGGAGCTCCGGCCTGACCCAGGCGGCCTCGAAGATCTCGGTGCTCGCGCGCCGCACCACGCTGCGCATCAGCTCGAGCGCCGGAGAGAACGCGGGAGTATCGCCGCGCAGGGTAGGATCGAAGCCCATGCTCGGCGTCGCCGCGACCGGGAAGAACGAGGGGATCGCGGGCGGAGCGGCATCCGGATCGACCGCGTCCATCTCCTCGGTGATCCGCATCGTGTGCTGGATCTGCGACGCGAGCGCCTTCTCGAAGTTGCCGCGCGCCTCAGCCAGCTCGCGCCCGAGGTGCTCGACGGCCATCCGGCTCGCCGTGGCACCGCCTTGATGGCCTCCCATGCCGTCGGCGACGGCCATGACGCCGAGCTCGGGATCGACGAGGTAGCTGTCCTCGTTCCGCTCGCGCTTGCGCCCGGGATCCGACTGCCCCCACGCCCAGAGCCGCATCTAGTACTCCGCGCTCCGTTCGCTGAGGGTGCCATCCTCGCAGCGGAGCAGCTTTCCCTTGCCCTCGACCTTGGTCAGGATGTTGACCGGGCGGGTCCAGACCCGGCTCGCGTTCTTCAGCGTGTCGCGCGCCTGACCCGCGTCGAGATCCGCGCCCTCGTGAATGTGGCGGAGGAGCAGCTCGCTCTTGTTCTCGAAGTTCCCATCCTCGACGACGATCACCGGCTGACCACGGTTGGTCAGCATCTTCAGCATCTGGTCCTTCACCTTCTTGAACTCGCGGCTCATGATCTCCCAGTTGCCGCTGCGCTCCGAGAAGCCGAACGCGTAGAACTTCTGCTCGACGCAGAACTCGAGCGTGAAGAACTCGTCGATGAACGTGATGTCGTTGTAGAGCTTGCGCACCTCGAAGATCCGGCTGCGCCCGGTGCCGGTGCGCCGGTCCCAGTTTCGCTTCTGCTCCATCGACTCGCACTCGTCCCAGTCCTTGCCGTACTGGCCCTTGTTCCAGCGCTCCTCGATCGAGCGGAACAGCTCGATGCCGAGCTTGTAGGGATTGAGCCGGCCCGGTGACGTGGCGAGCACGCCGGCGTTGGCATCGGCGTAATCCACCACCTCGGCGGCGGTCAGCGCCTTCTCGGTGAGGATCCGAGAGTGCCAATACGATGCCCACCCTTCGTTCATGACCTTGGTCATCGCCTGCGGGGCGAAGTAGTACGCCTCGTCGCGGACGATCTCGAGCACGTCGCGCTGCCAGTGCTCGAGCGGCGCGTGCTCGATCAAAAACGCGAGCACGTCGCGCTGCGGATGCTCCGGGAACCGGCGCTTCTGCTTCTTCGCCTCCTCGTCCTTCTTCTTCTTCTGCGCCTCGAGGTACTCGGGCGGATTGATGAAGGAGTCCATGTACCCCTTCGCGCGCAGCTTGCCGACCGGGCCCGAGTCGTCATCGCCGAGCTCGTCGGGGAGGCCGGGCTTGGGCTTCGCGGTGCGCGCGATGTACGCCGACATCGGATCGATCAGGTTCTCGAGCGACAGGCAGACGTCGATGTAGTCCTCGACGACATCCTGGCCATGGCGTCCCATGTGGCGCCGTACGCGCGCGGCGTGGTTCGCCATGCCATCGATCATCTTCCGGTTGGTCTTCGAGAAGAAGTAGTTGTTCTTGAAGAAGTCGACGTGCGCGCAGACGTGCGCCATCACCAGCTTCTGATCGGTGAGCGAGTTGCCTTCGAGCAGGTACGCGTACGCCGGGTTGGTGTTGATCACCATCTCGTAGATCTTCGACAGGCCCCACTCGTAGCTCTTCGAGAGCTGCTCGTAGTCCATGCCGAACCGCCAGTGCGGGTACCGCGTGGGGAACCCGCCGTACGCGGCGACCTCGTTCATCGTCTTGTAGTCGAGGACCTCGTAGAGGATCGGGAAGAAATCGAGCCCGAAGTTCTTCGCGTAGCCTTCGACCTCTTCCTGCATGTCGCGCAGGTAGGCGGGGAACCGCTTGATCGACATCTAACGGCCCTTCCCGAGGAACTCTTTGATCGAGTCCATGATCGCGTCCTTGCCCTTGATCTCCGAGGTGACGACGCGCTCGTCCTCGTCGAAGTGCTCGGTCAGGTCCTTGATGAACTGACCGGATCCGTAGGGTGACTCGACCTGGCCGTACGCGAACAGATTCACGAACGGCAGGACGTCCTTCTTCAGCAACTCGACGCAGGTGTGGGTGTCGTCAACGGACCAGTTGTCACCATCGGAGAAGTGAAACGGATAGATGTTCCACAGATCGGACGGGTACTCCTCGTCGATCATCTTCGCGCACAGCTTGTACGCCGAGCTGATCATCGTGCCGCCCGACTCGCGGGTGTGGAAGAACGTCTCGCGATCGACCTCCTTGGCCATCGCGTCGTGGATGATGTAGCGGCTCTCGATGCCGTGGTACTGCGAGCGCAGCCAGGTATCGATCCAGAAGCTCTCGATCCGGACGATCTCCTTCTGCTCGTCGCCCATCGAGCCCGACACGTCCATCATGTAGATGATGACGGCGTTGCTCTGCGGCAGCGGCTCCTTCTTCCACGAGCGGTAGCGCTTGTCGTCCTTGATCGGGATGATGATCGGGTTCTTCGGATCGTAGGACCCCATCGCGATCTGCCGCCGCATCGCCTGCTTGTAGGTGCGGCGGAAGTGGCGCAGCGACTCGGGGCCCGTGGTGCGGATGCCCGAGTATTTGTCCTTCCACGCGACGATCTTCTCGGTGCCCTTGGGCATGATCCGCGGGAGCTCGAGCTCCTCGCCCATGATCTCCGCGAGCTCCTGCAGCGAGATCTCGACGTCCTGCAGGTGGTCACCCGGGCGATCGCCGGCCTGCCCGGTGCCCGGTCCCTCCTCGCCGTCGTGGCCGAGCGAGTCACCGACCTCGCCCTGGCCCTGCCCGACGCCACCCTGCTGCTTGTCGCCGTGCTTGAAGTGCGGAATGTCGACGGACGGCACGGGAATCGAGACCGTGTCCTTGCCCTTCTTGGCGATCATCTCGCCCTGCGAGATGTACTTGCGCAGGTTCTGTTTGATCTTCCCGCGGATGATCTGGCGGAACCTGCCGTGGTCGAGATCGATCTTCTGGCTCATTAGATCACCACGTCCGCGGCGTCACCCCGCTCATTGACGAAGCAGAGGCGTCCGCCCTGCCGCTTCGTCCGTTGCACCAGATCGAGAAGTCCCAGAGCGCGCGACATCACGCCCGCAGCGTCGTCGGTCTCGAGCTCGACACACAGCCGGGCGAGGAGCTCGGCCAGCGTATGGTTGAGCTCGACCGTCACCGGGCCTTTGCCGAGGGGGTCACTCACGTCAGCTCTTCACGTCTCCGCGCGCGAAGATCGACGCCACGAAGTTGAGCACGTCGGTCGCGCTGACCTCGTCGTAGCCGAAGTTCTTGATCAGGCGCTGCTTGACGACATCGATCTTAGCCTGGGTATCGCGGTCGACGACGCTCGACACCAGCGACGTCAGCTTGATCGAGTCCTTCTGATCTTCGAACAGCTTCGCCTCGAGCGCCTTGTGGAGCCGCTCGTTGGTCTTGTAGTCGAACTGCCGGCCCTCGATCGCGAGCGCGCCGATGTAGTTCATGATCTCGCGGCGAAAGTCTTCCTTGCGGCTCTCCGGGATGTCGATCTTCTCCTCGATCGACCTCATCATCCGCTCGTCTGGCTCCTCGTCCTGACCGGTGTACGGGTTCTTGACCTTCTCCTTCTGCGTGTACGCCTTGATGTTGTCGATGTAGTTGGCGCACAGCTTCGCGATCATGTCCTCGTCGGCGCTGATCGCACGCTGGACCTCGTTCTTGACGATGTCCTCGTACTCCTGCTTGACCACCGAGAGCATCTCGCCGAACCGCTTGCGTTGCTCGTCGGACGAGATCAGCGAGTGATTCCGGAGCCCACTCTCCAGCTCGTTCAACACCATGAACGGGTTGATCGCGCCCTCGGCCTTGTCGCTGACCAGCGCGTTGGCGATCTTGTCCTGGATGTAGCGCGGCGAGATGCCATCGAGGCCCTCGCGCTGCGCCTCCTTGCGGAGCTCCTTGATGTTGTCCTGGGTGAAGCCCGGCAGCGTCTTGCCGTCGTACAGCTTTGCCTTCTGGAGCAGCGATAACGAGTGCTTCTTCGGATCCTCGAGCCGTGTGAGCACCGCCCACAGCGCCGCGACGTACAGCGTGTGCGGCGCGACGTGCTTGCCGACGCGCTCGCTCGTGAAGTCCTTCGCGTAGATCTTGACCTCCTCGGACACCTTCGTGATGTACGGGATGTCGACCTTGATCGTGCGATCGCGGAGCGCCTCCATGAACTCGTTGTTCAACAGCTTCTTGTACTCGGCCTCGTTGGTGTGGCCGAGGATGACCTCGTCGATGTCGGTCTGCGCGAACTTCTTCGGCTTGATCTTGCGCTCCTGCGTGGCGCCGAGCAGGTCGTAGAGGAACGCGACGTCCAGCTTCAGGATCTCGACGAACTCGAGGATGCCGCGGTTGGCGATGTTAAACTCGCCATCAAAGTTGAACGCGCGCGGATCGGAGTCCGAACCAAACGTGGCGATCTTTCGGTAGTTGATGTCGCCGGTGAGCTCGGTCGAGTCCTGGTTCTTCTCGTCCTTCGGCTGGAAGGTGCCGATGCCGATGCGGTCCTGCTCCGAGAGGACCAGGCGCTTCACGCGCACGTGGCCCATCACCTTCTCGAAGTTGCCCGCGTAGTGCTTCATCAGCTCCTTGAAGATCAGACGGCAGGCCGGATTGACGTCGCCGTCGGCCTTCACCTTGTGATCGTCATTGCCGAGCTTCAGCTGATCGATCGTGGCCTGGCGCCACTCGCGCGGGATCAGGCGGAGAGGCTCGTCGTGCATCGGTGACGGGAACGTCTCGCTGCCGCCTGCATGCTCGCTGAGCGCGCCGGGCAGCGTCCAGTAGTACGTGAACAGCGCGCCGTCGGTAGTCTTCGAGTATTCCTCCATGCCCTTCTTGAGCTGGCGAGCGATCGTGGACTTCGCCGAGCCGACCGGACCGTGGAGCAGGATGATGCGGCGCTCGGTGCCGTAGCCATGCGCCGCGCTCTTCAGCACGTTCATCAGGCGCATCAACGGCACATCGAGGCCGAACACGGCGTCCTTGCCACCGTGATGCTCGTCGCGGAAGAACTTGTAGCGGACAAGCTTCTTCTTGTTGTCGATGTACTCCTCGACACCATGCGAGAGCACCATGTCGTACAGGCGCTGATACGCATTGCGCGTGATCTGCGGCGTCTTGCGCACGAGGTTTAGGTAGTCCTCGAAGCTGCCCTCCCACGACAGCTCCTTGTACGTCGCATAGTTCTGGAGCTCTGCGATCTGTCCCACGAGACTCATGAGAACGACGGTAGCACACAGGTGTACGAAGCGTGCGCGGCCCGACTGTGCAGATTTTGATGGATTGACGGGACCGTTCGTCGACGAGAAACTGGTCGGCAAAGGGGATTCTCACCGTATGAACTACACCTGGCTTGCTTCGACTCTGTTTCTTGGCGCCGCGGCATGCGGCGGTAGCGATCTGGATCCCGGCGCCGGCGATGATCCGGGCACCGGAACCTCGACGTTGACCGTCAATGGAAGCGTCAGCGCCAACCCGCGGCTGTCCAACGCCCAGAACGCTGGCGAGTTCCAGACCGAGTTCTCGGTTCGACTCCAGCTCAACGGCCAGAACGTCACCACCGGTACGGTGACGATGACCAGCGCGAGCGGGAGCGTCGTGCTCGCGTACACCGCCGACAACAACGGGCGCTGGCGTGGCGCCGCGGCCGGCTACGACGAGGTCTACATCCTCGACGTCGATAGCGGCGCGGACAACGTGCACGGCGTACGCGTCGATGGGCCCGACATCCACACGTTCAAGGCGCCGCTCGCCGGCGCCACCGTCGACGCGACCATGCCCCTGATGGTCAAGTGGGCCTGTGACCAGCAGGCCGACAGCGCGGCGATCGATGCGGAGAATATCGATCGGCTGTCGATCCCGGACACCGGGTCGTACTCGATGCTCGCAGGCGCGCTGAAGTCGGATCGCGACAAGATCAAGGAGAACCAGATCCGCCTGACCCGCACCAACCGCGTCACGCCGGCGGGCGCCGCCGGTGGCTCGGAGCTGTCGGTGTCGGTCCAGAACGAGCTGACCGTGATCGCGCAGCTGAACCCGGGCGCCTGATCGAAGCCACCGAGGGTCGTGAGCTGGCCCACGCTCCGGTGCGACGTTGTTCGTCGCGCCAAACCATGTGCACGATCGCAGGATGGGGCTACTGGACGTCTTCAGGTGCGGGCGCTCCAGCACCCTGCTCGGCCCGCGCACGTTCTCGCTCGTGATCGCCGGTCACGGGATCGAGACGCGCCCTCGCCTTCCGGCGGCTGCGGCGCACCTCGTCGACGGCACGCTGGTGTTCGGCCCGTTCGACCTCGCCGCAGCGCGCGCGCGAAACGCGGTGCGCAATGTCCTGATCCGGCCGGGCGCACCGCCGACCCTGGCGCTCGAGCGCCGCGCGATCTCCGACCACTCGATCGTCACCTACTCGTCCGCGCAGCGCGGCACAACCCAGCTCGTCCTCGGCACCGGTATGCGCGACCACACGGATGTGCTCGAGGCGATCAGCGTCGCGACGCAGCCTGCGATCTGGCGGATCATCACCGATCAGATCGAATGCTTGTGGCCGGCGACATTCTCGCTCCGCGCCGGCGGCGACACCTCCGCCGACCATGGACCCTTTCACCTCGAGCTCGAGGGCTCCGCGCATGACGTCATCCAGCTGTTCGGCCCGCTGATCGGCGATCAGATCCCACCGCCCGAGCGGCTGCACACCGGCGGCGGGACCCGGATCGACGCCGGCAGCCTCCCGGGCGCCGCGCGCACGATGAAGCACTATACGTTCGAGAGCGACGCCGGCGCGCAGCGCTATTACTACGTTCCGCTCGATGCCCGCGCGATCTATCTGGTCCGCGCGCGTGCCTCGATCGACAAGGCGAAGATCGTGTTCGCCGCTGCCGACGTGGTGTGCGCCTCGCTGCGCCGGCGATGCTGATCGCCAGCTACGGGCTGTCGTCGCTCGACACGTACTTCTTCACGTTGCGCTCGTGCTCCTCGACCGACTTCGCGAACGCGTGGTTTCGCGAGTTCTTCGAGGTCGCGACGAAGTAGAAATAGTCGCTGCCATCAGGGGCGAGCGTGGCCTCGATCGAGGCCTTGCCGGGATTCGAGATCGGACCCGGCGGCAGGCCCTCGTGTGCGTAGGTGTTGTACGGGTTATCGGCGTCATCGAGCTGCGCGCGATGCAGGCGATCGCAGCCCATCGGCTTCGGCGGCGAGGCCTTGAGGCATGGCTCGTTCCAGGCGATGCACGCCCTGGACTTCTGCAGCGGGACCATGCAGCCGTAGCGGATCGTCGGATCGGTCTGCAGCTTGTGCGGCTTGAAGCTCGACGAGGTCAGCCGGTTGATGAACACTTGCGCAATCCGCGGACGCTCCGCGGGATCCACGGCTTCCTTCTCGACGATCGAGGCCATCGTCAGGATGTCGCGATCGCTCCAGCCGAGCTTGTCCTTGAGCTTTGCGGTGTCCTTCGGGTGCTTCGCGACCAGCGCGTTCCACACCTCTTGGTGGCGCTGCACCAGCCGCTCCATCACGACCATCGGCTTCTCGCCGACGCGGAACTGATAGGTGTCGGGGAACAGATAGCCGTCCACGGTATCGCCGCTGATCGCGTGCTTGCCGAGGAACTGCTTGTCGCGGGAGATCGCCTCGAGGTCCTTCGCCGACGAGACCCGCGCAGCATCGATGATCTCGAAGTACTCGAGCATCGACTTGCCCTCGGGCAGCGTGACCTTGACGGTGACCTCCTTGACGCCGGCGACCAGGACCGCGAGCACCTCGCGCGGCGTCAGGTTGTCCTTGATCAGGTACTTGCCGGTCTTCACGTTCGTGGTGTCGCCTTCCCACATCGCATAGAGCCGGAACCAGGTCGGCTTCTCGATCACGCCCTTGTCGCTCAGCATCGACGCGACCGACGGGAACGACAATCCGGTCTTGACCTCGATCTCGACGTCGCGTCCGGCACCCGCGTGCGGCTCGCCGGGATACGCCAGCGCGCGGTGGATCAAATACCCGACGATCACCGCCACGATGACAAGCGAGCCAACCACCACCGCCAGCGCGGCGCGAAACGAACGCTTCGACATCGGAGCGGTGACGTTACTGTGAGCGGCGCTGCAGGTCGAGCCAACCCTGGAGGATCAGCGCGGCCGCCTGCTGGTCGATCACTTCCTTGCGCTTCTGTCGCGAGACATCGGCCTCCACCAGGATCCGCTGGGCCTCTGCGGTGCTGAACCGCTCGTCCTGCTCGTGCATCGCGATCGCCGGCGGCAGTGCGCTGCGGAGCACCGCGATCAGATCCTGGACGCGCTTCGCTCGCAGACCGATCCGGCCCGACAGCTCGTACGGCATGCCGACGACCACATCGGTCACCGCATGCTCCGCACACAGCGCCACCACGGCAGCGCTGTCACCAGCGTGGCCCGCACGCGCGAGCACGGTGAGCGGATGTGCCGCCACCGCCGCCTCGTCGGTCAGCGCGACGCCAATGGTCTTGCTACCGATATCGAGGCCGAGGGCACGCATCGCGTTGGGCGTAGCATGCGCCGAAAAAATAAAGGCCCTCCGAGGGGGGGCCAAGGAGGGCCGGGGCGCAGATCGCAGGGCTACTAGTTGCCTCAGGTGGTGGGGGAGACCAGTGGGATGAGGGGGGAGGGGACCACCGGTCATCCACCGAGTCGAAACGTTGACCCTGCGTCGCGCGTGTTGAGCGTTTAGTTGTCAGCGAAACCCGGCAGCCGTGGTTCCTATTCCTTGGAACCCTGGAAGTCGTCTTCGGTTGCTTGGAACAGTGAGCAGAATCGGTGCCAGCATCGAACGAGCGGGATTCGGGATCGCGCCGACCAGGAATTCATCGGTTACGCCGACAAAACCGCCAGAATCCCCACATCGGGTGTCGGCCTGGCGACTGTTCCTGTCACCCCGGGTTCTCAGGCGTGGCCAGTCTGGTGGCCACCCCTGAGGTCGCTTCGCCAATGATCGCGATTCAACCAGGTGGTTCCCGCGTGTGTCGGGACGGCGCAGGGTACCTTGCAACCCATGTCGGACGAGCCAGCCTCCCCAAAGCTCCAGGTGCAGATCGATGACGACATCTCGCAGGGGGTCTACTCGAACCTCGTCCTGCTCAACCACACGGAGAACGAGTTCGTCATGGACTTCGCGTTCATCCAGCCGAGCAACGGCCGGGCGAAAGTTCGTACCCGGGTGATCTCGT
>JAYUVX010000430.1:0-9121 GCA_043753855.1 Myxococcales bacterium
GTACCGGATCGATCGCTCGTATGGATGGCCGGGCGGCCTGGCGGGTTACACGCCGGAGCAGATCCTAGTAGTCGCGGCGGTCGTCCGGCTCGTAGTCGAGGTCGCCGGCGTCGGCCGAGCGTTCTTCATCGTCCACGGTCAGCAGCTCTTCGCCGTCGAGCTCGATGATGTCCTCGTCCTCGCGCGCGACCTGCGAGGAAGCGCCGAGGAGCTCGCCGTCGTCCTTGCCGGATTCGATGTCGATGCGGTTCATGGCTGCGATTCAGAGCAAATCAGGTGCCAGCTTCCGCCCGACGACCCACGACGCTGCGCCGCGGCCCGAGCCACGCGTCCCCCCCTGCTCGATGCTGCGGTCGTGCAGGTCGTCCTTCGAAGGATGAGGATGCTCGGATCACGCCTCGGGAAGCGGCCTGTGATCTGGACCCGGCCGTCGGTAAGGAACGCCTAGCCAGCGCAGCTTCAGCGCTTCGAGGTGGATCAGCGCGATGACCTGCGCGGTCATCCACGGGTAACGCAGCGCCGCGGCTACGAGAGCTCGATCGGTGAGCGCGCGGCGCGATCCAGCGACCCGCGCCGTGAACAGCCGGTCTCCGTCGGGCGTGTCCACGTGCATGGTGATGACGAGCCGTTCGGCGTCGAGCGGCGCATCGAACCACAGCTCGTAGCTGCGCGGTCCGTGCAGAAACGGCGAGACGAACAGCTCGCGGTCGTGGCGAAAGCCGATCCTGCTCCGCGAACCCGAGGTGATCCGATGGCGCGGCCCGAGCACGTAGCGGAACCGGCCACCGTAGGTATTGTTGACCTCGGCGATCACGGACGTCAGCTCGCCGGCGGTGTCGTAGCCGAGGAAGAAGCTCACCGGGTTGAACACGTAGCCGGCGATCCGCAGGTTGGTGACGAGGCGCGTGGTCGCCGGAGGTGCGATGTCGGCAGCGGCGAGCGCCGCATGGTGCGCGACGGCGAGGCCGTCTGTCGCGCCCTCGTAGTCGCGATCGTGGAGCGCGTAGAGGTTCGGGCGGTCGTGCGAGAACAGCCGCAGCTCGCGGTGCAGCACGGGCAGCTCGTCGAGATCGATCGACGCCATGAACACCGGGTAGCGGAAGCTGCGGCGTGCGAGGTGATCGGTGCGCGCGTGGACGATGTCGCCGCAGTACAGCGCAGACGTCCTCATGACTCGCGGCGCTCGTCGGCGATCGCGGTGGCTGCGGCAGCGAGACCGCTGCGCAGGCCATCCTCGTGGAACCCGAACCCGAGGTGCGCGCCCGCGTAGTAGGTGCGCAGCACGCCGCCGAGACGCGGGACCTCGGCCTGCGCGGCGAGCGCGGCGCGGTCGAGCTGGGGGTGCGTGAAGTCGACCTCGTGCAGGATGTCGCGCGGGCGCGTTCGCGGGTTGAGCGTGACGAGATAGGGCGGATCCGCGGGCAGGCCCTGCAAGCGGGTCATCGAGTAGGTGACCGCGACCTGAGCGGTATCGAGATCGGCGCGGTAGTTCCACGACGCATGGGCGGCGGGGCGGCGCGGTAGGAAGGACGGATCTCGGTGCAACACCGTGGTGTTCGAACTGTAGCGGAACGCGCCGAGAACGCGACGCTCGTCAGCGGTCGGCGCCGCGAGCAAGGCCAGCGCGGTATCCGCGTGGGTCGCAACGATGATCCGATCGAAGCGGTGTTCGCGGCCGGCGGCGACGACGGTGACTCCCCCGCGATCGCGCGCGACCGTGGTGACCGGGGTGGCCAGCTCGAGCGCGAACCGCTGCGCCCCGAGCTCGGCGAGCAGCGCCTCGACATAGCGTCTGCTGCCACCGACGATCGTCCGCCAGGCCAGTGGTCGCAGCGGTCGCAGCATGCCGTGCTGATCGAGGAATCGTAGGTAGGTCTCCGCCGGGAATTGCCCGCAGTGATCCGGCGCGAGCGACCACAGTGCTGCCGCGAGCGGGATCACGAAGCCATCGCGGAGCTCGCGGCTCGCGCCGATCGCGATCAGATACTCGTCGAGCGTGAGCTGCGACGTGACGCCGCGCTCCAGATCGCGATTTGCGCGCCGTACGAACCGGATCACCTCGACGAGGAACCGCCAGTGACGGGGCGAGCCGAGCCGCCGGCGGTCCGCGAACATCGAAGACAGTCCCTCGCTGCCCCACTCCAGATCGTCGGTGGGCAGCGATACCGAGAACGACATCGTGGTCGGCCGGGTCTCGATCCGGAGCTCGGCGAGCATGCGAAACATCAGCGGATAGCGCTCGCGGTTGCAGACGATGAATCCCATGTCCACTGCGAGGCCGCCGGCATCGACGGTATAGACGTGCCCTCCGGCGCGCGCGCTGGCCTCGAACATCGTCACCTCGTGCTCGCGCGCGAGGGCACGTGCGGCACCGAGGCCGGCGATCCCGGATCCTACGATCGCGATCTTCATCGCGGCGCGTCGTTCAGCACGTTGCCGCGAAACCGCACCGCCGTCGCGGGCGCGGTGCCGTGTGCATCGCGCAGCTCGATCGACAGCTCGAGCTCGGCACCGCGGATGTGATCCGCCGCGGCAACCGTGAGTGGGATCAGGAGCTCGCGTGAGATCACCTCGCCCTTCGCGATATGGCCGATGTAGAGCATGCGGCCGTCGACCGCCTTGGTGCTCGACGTGAGCTGACCGCGCAGGCCCCAGGTCTCGCCGGGCCCATCGTTTCTGACCGGCAACACCACGCGCAGCGCTGGACCGATCTCGGTGGAGGTCAAGCTCGCGCGCAGGGTCCCGGGGACGATGCCGGGGACCAGGCGCAGCGGCTGGACCTTCGCGTTGAAGTCCGCGTGCGCGAGGAACTGCTGCGCGTGGGTCGCGATCGAGGCGCCGTCGATCACGGCCTCGATCGTGCGCTCGCCGCCGGTCGCTGCGACCTTCGCGGCGATGTCCCACGCGTTGACGGTGGTCGGCGCGTACGCATCGATCAGCTGATACGGCGAGACCGAAAACGTTCCCTCGGAGTCCACCGCACCGTGAACCTCGATGCCGCGGATCGTCAGCGTGGCCTCGCGCGCCTGCAGGCCCCGGGCACCACACGGAACGTTCGGACCGGGCCCGCGCTGCGGCGCCGTGGTCTCGCCCTCGCGCAGCTCGCTGTGCAGCCCGAGCCACGGACCCACCGCGAACGGTAGCCCGCCGGCGAACAGGCCGATGCCCGCGTAGGTCACCGGATTGGCGGCGCCGTCCTTGCTGGTCACCCCGCCGATCATCATCACGCCGCCGACCGCGGTGGCGATCACGCCGACCACGAACGTGGCCAGGTTGGGGCGCGTCTCGATCTCGAGCACGGTGGTGGTCGAGATGATCCGCTCGGTCGGGCAGTCCAGCGGCTCGAGGAACCGCAGCGCTCCGGCCTCCGACAGCACGAGGACCGGACGCCGCGGGATCGCGCCCTCGGGGTGCTGGATCGTCTGCTCGGACGCCGGGTGCGTGACCTCGTTTTGCCGGGTGACGTGACACCCCGAGATCGCGACGCCGACGAGCACGAGCGCGAGCCTGCGAGCCATGGATCGCGTGACGATACCCCCGATCGCCGACACCGCGGTAGCGTCACGGCGTGGAGGTCGATCTCGATGGGCATCCCGGCGTGATCCAGCGGCCAGCGGATGCGCGCTGGCTGTACGTGCTCGCCCATGGCGCCGGCGCGGGGATGCGCCATCCGTTCCTGCAGGAGGTCGCGGATGCGCTCGCTGCGCGCGGCGTGGCGACGCTGCGCTGGGAGTTTCCGTACATGGCGGCCGGGAAGCCACGGCCCGACGCGCCGGCGATCGCCGAGGCCGCAGTGCGCACGGTGTGGATGGCAGCTGCGCAGTGGGTGCCCGAGCTCCCGCGGTTTGTCGGCGGCAAGTCGTTCGGCGGTCGGATGACCTCGCGCGCGCACGCCGCACAGCCGCTGCCCGAGCTGCGCGGGATCGCATTCCTCGGGTTTCCGCTGCACGCGCCCGACAAACCGGGAATCCAGCGGGCCGAGCACCTCGCGGACGCCAGCGGACCGCTGCTGTTCGTGCAGGGCACGCGCGACGAGCTGGCGCCGCTGCGCCGGTTGCGGCCGGTGATCGCGAAGCTCGGCCGTCGCGCGAAGCTCCATGTGGTTCGCGGCGCTGATCACGGCTTCGACGTGCTCGTACGCTCGGGCCGCACGCATCCGGAGGTGATCGACGAGCTGGCCACGGTGATCGCGGCGTGGATGGCGAAGATCGCTCCGTCCCGCGTGCGGTGATCCCCGCTCGCGGCGTATCGTGCTCGGGTGTGGACGAGCTACTCGGCCCGGCACGCCGCTCAGCTGATCGGGCTGCCCGAATCGGCGGTGCGCTCGTGCGTCCGCGATGGCCTGGTCGGCACGCCCGGCACGGTGCCGGCGCAGCTGTCGTTCCGCGATCTCTCGGCGCTGCGCACGGTGAAGGCGCTCGTCGATGCCGGGCTGCCGCTCCCGCGCGTGCGCAAGGAGCTGGTCCGGATCCAGCAGCGGCTGCCTGCGGGGACGTCGCTCGCCGAGCTCACCGTCGAGGCGCGCGGAGGCACGGTCCAGATCCGCGGCGCCGAGACCGGCGTGCTGACCGGTCAGCTGTCGCTCGCGCTCGAGCCGCCGCGCAGCGAGCTTGCGCCGCCCGGTGAGCTGCGCGAGCTGCCGCGCGTCACCGCTGCACCGGTTCCCGTGGCCGTGGCGCCGGCAACGGCCGAGCAGTGGCTGGCCCGTGCGATGGAGCTCGAAGAACGCGACCCGGTCGCCGCGATCGATGCGTACCGCCGCTCGCTGCGCCTCCGGCCGGAGACCACCGAGGCCTGGATCAACCTCGGGCGGTTGTTCGCGGAGAGCGGCGATCCGGAGGCGGCGCACGATTGTTTCCGCAGCGCGCTCGATCTCGATCCGGCCGATGCGACCGCTTGTTACAACCTCGGCGTGATCGCGCAGGACGCCGGCAAGGAGGCCGACGCGATCGCGCTGTATCGGCGTGCCCTCGAGCTCGATCCTCAGCTCGCGGAGGCGCACTACAACCTCGCGACTCTGTTCGACCAATCCGGTGACTCGCGGTCAGCGATCCGACATATCAACGAGTACCGGAAGCTGACGCGCTAAGCTGTAGGCTATGGACATCTCAGCCTGGCTGTCCGAGCAGATCGAGGCGCACGCCGTGGAGCGCGAGGAAGACTCCGCGGCCGCCGCCCGGCTCGCCGAAGCGTACGCCGCACTCGCCGGGGCGAAGGCTCCGGCATTCGGGATGGAGCTTCCGGCGGAGGTCGTCGATCGCGAGGTGCTACGCGCACGCTCGCTGGAGCTGCTGAAGCAGTGGCTCGGAAAGATCGATCCCGAGCACAAGGACAAGATCCGCGCACAGCTGGCGGGTTACGGAATCGGATCCGGCCCGCCGATCCCAGCGCCGCCGCCCGACGAGCCTGCGGCCTAGCGCGTCGCCATGTAGATCTCGCTCGCACGCTCGAACACGATGATCGTGCGGGTGGCGTCGAGCGACGGATCCGATTCGCCGACGCTCGTCGACAGGCTACCGATCTGCACCGGAGGTAGAAACGGGGCACCCTTGCCGGGCCGCGCGGTGAACCACAGGTCATCCGCACCGGCGCCGCCCGGGCGATTGGAGTGGAAGTACATTGCGAGCCCGTGCTGGTCGAGGCACGCGGCGCTGTCGACGCCGGCGGTCACGAGCTCCGCGATCCGGCGCGGTGAGCCCCAGGGACTTGCCGGTGTTCCGCGCTCGAACAGATACAGCTCGCGATGCGTGGAGGTGACGTTCCGGGTGGTCGACGCGACCAGGCCGTCGGCGGAGATCGAGGGGTTGGTGTCCACGAACGCGGTCGATAGCTCGTCGTCCTTCTGGACGTTTGCGAACGGCTGCCCGACGGCCGAGCGCACCGCGCGATAGATGTCATCGTTGCGGCGGAAGTACACGGTGAGCCCATCGGAGGTGAGCTCGGGAGCTTGCTCGTCGTCGGCCGTCGCGAGCGTGAGCAAGAGCGTCGGCGCGCCGAACTCGACCGAGGTCGAGGCGCGCGTCGACCGGTAGATGTCATAGCCGCCGACGCCGGCGCGGTTACTGGAGAACAGCAGCTCGAGCCCGTCCGCGCTGAGCGCGGGGTCGGTCTCGGCATCGGTCGTGTTCACGCTGGCGACGGGTTGCGGCGTGCCCCACGCCGGTCCGGGATCGAGCACGAACGCATCCGGCGGCGTCACGCCGCCTGGATTCGCTGCATCGAGCTGCTGCGGGTCCGGCGAGCACAAGCCCTGGCTTCGATCGCAGCTCTGTCCTTCCGGGCAAGTCCCGGCGGCGGAGCAGGGGATGCCGCGCGGTGGCGTCGGGTCGTAACACCCGGCGAGCACAGCGATGATCCACCAGCGCATCGCCCCAGTGTACCACTCTCGCTCGCAGACCTCAGGCGAAGCCGAGCAGTCGACCGCCTTGATATACGACAAAGCTCACGATCCACGCGAGGATCGTCATGTAGGTGAACAGGAACAGCGGCCAGTGGTATCCACCGGTCTCGCGCTTGACCACCGCCAGCGTGCTCATGCACTGACACGCGAGCGCGAAGAAGATCATCAGCGAGAACCCGACCAGCGGCGTGTAGGCGCGGCTGCCTTCGGAGGTCTTCGCCTCGCGCAGCGCGGTGCGCAGAGGCTCGGAGGCCTCGTCCGCGTCGCCGCCGACCGCGTACACGATGCCGAGGGTCGAGATGAACACCTCGCGTGCGGCGAATGCGCCGATGATGCCGATGCCGATCTTCCAGTCGAAGCCGAGCGGCGCGATCGCGGGCTCGATCGCATGGCCGAGGCGGCCGCCGTAGCTCGCCTCGAGGTGGACGGCCTGGCGCTCGTCCTCGACGCGTTGCTTGGCCTCGTCGTTGGGAGCGCGTTCGATCAGGGCATCGTAGTCGGGCGAGCCCGCGGGAAGATCGCGCGGGAAGTAGAGCAGGGCCCACAGCGCGATCGAGCAGCCGAGGATCACCGTGCCCGCCTCGCGGAGGAACACGCTCGACTTGCTCCACATCATCCGCAGCACGTCGCGCCATCGCGGCCAGCGATAGGGCGGCAGCTCGATCAGGAACGGCAGCCGCTTGGCCTTGAGCGGCTTGACCGTCTTCGACATCACCCACGCCGCGATCAGCGCCGTGAGCACGCTGAACACGTACATCCCGACCATCAACAGGCCCTGGATGATGCGCGAGCCGGGGATCAGCGCACCGATGATCAGCGTGTACACGGGCAGCCGCGCCGAGCAGGTCATCAGCGGGACGACCATCATCGTCAGGATCCGATCGCGTCGCCGCTCCATCGTCCGGGTCGCGAGGATCGCCGGCACCGCGCACGCGAAACCCGACAGCATCGGCACGAACGCGCGGCCGTGCAGGTTCATCGTTCGCATGATGCGGTCCATCAGGTACGCGACGCGCGCGAGGTACCCGCAGTCCTCGAGAAAGCCGAGGAACAGGAACAGCAGCAGGATCTGCGGCAGGAACACGAGCACGGACCCGACGCCGCCGATCACGCCACCGACGAGGAAGTCGGTGAAGATACCGTCACCGAGCATGCGGTGCAGGCCAGCGCCCGCTTGCTTGAACGCCTGATCGATCAGGTCGATCACCGGCGATGACCACCAGAACAGCGACATGAACACCACGGCCATGACGCCGAGGAACGCCATGAAGCCGATGCCGCGGTGGAGCAGGATGCGATCGATGCGCTCGGTGAGGCTGCGATCGACCTTGCGGCGGATCAGCTTCGGGATCTCGCGATCGAGCCAGTTCCAGCGCCCGAGCACGGCCTCGTCATCGGCGCTGCGCGCGACGGTCCGCGAGCTGGCCGCAGCGCGCAGCTCGGCGGGGACCTCGAGCTCGTCGTCGTCGATGCCGGTGCGCGGCTCGATGCAGGTCAGCGCCCACAGCGCGAGCGCGTCGTCGGCGGCCGGCGAGTCAACCCCGTACCGATTGTCCGTGCGCCACGCGGCGGGCATCGCGACGCGGACCGCATCGAGGTGGGCCTGCAGATCGACGCTCGGCGTCCAGCGCCACACGCTTGCGCGATCCTTGCGCAGCGCGCGATCGATCGCAGCGACCAGATCCGGAAGGCCACGTCGCGTGCGCGCGGTCACCGGGACCACCTCGCAGCCGAGCAGGGCGGCGAGCTTCGGTGCGTCGGGCGCCGCGGTGTCGGCGGCGACGGCCCCACGCTTGGCGCCGCGCTCCGCCTCGTCGACCATGGTCAGCGCGACCACGCAGCGCGCGCCGAGCTCCTGGATCTGCGCGAGCAGGTACGCCGAGCGCGCGACCTGGGTGGCATCGAGGCAGACCACGACGACATCCGGGACCGGATCACCATCGAGCCCGACCAGTGCATCGAGCGCGATCTGCTCCTCGGCGCTGCGGGCGTTGAGGCTGTAGGTGCCGGGGAGGTCCGTCAGATCGGCGACCCCGGCCGGCAGCACGAGCTCCCCGGTCCGGCGATCGACGGTGATGCCGGGATAGTTCGACACCTTCGCGGACGATCCGGTCAGCGCGTTGAACAGCGTGGTCTTGCCAACATTGGGATTGCCCGCGAGCACGATCTGCGGGCGCGCGTTGGATCGCGCCGTGCCGCCGCCTCCCGGTTCGCAATGGGCGCTGCTCACCGGGTCGCCTCGACCTCGATCTGGGCGGCCTCGGCGCGCCGGATCGACCACTGCCCGCCGCGCACCTCGATCTGCAGCGGGTCACCGAGCGGCGCGATCGTCACGACCTTGACTGGCGTTCCGGGCACGAGCCCCATCTCGAGCAGGCGCCGGCGAAACGCGCGGGGGCCATCGACTGCCAGGACCGTGGTGGTCCGGCCGAGCGAGATCTCCGCGAGCGTTAGCACTTCCCAGTTTTATCATTTCTGAAAATCGTTTTCAATCTCGTTTTGGTGGCGGGCTCCCGTATGTGCCCGAGATCGCACGCGTGGCAGCAAATGTGTCGAGAGCCGGGGCGAATGCTACATTTCCAACGAGGGTTGATTCGATGGACACCGCGCAGACCCTGCTCCTGAACCAGGGCTTCGAACCGATCAAGGTCATCTCCTGGCAGCGCGCGATCACGCTGCTGTTCCTTGGCAAGGTCGAGGTCCTCGAGGAGTACGGCGAGG
>JAYUVX010000431.1:0-2987 GCA_043753855.1 Myxococcales bacterium
CATCGGCACCGCCACGCCACATGCGGCCACCGCCGGCGCCAGCGGGATCGAGATCTTGTCCCCGACGCCACCGGTCGAGTGCTTGTCGATCTTGGCGCGGGCGATGCCCGACAGATCGATCACGTCGCCCGATCTCGTCATCGCATCGGCCCAGGTCGCGAGCTCGCGATCGTCGAGTCCTCGATAGAAGATCGCCATCAGCATCGCGGCGATCTGGTAGTCGGGGATGCTGCCCGTGGTCACCCAGTCGATGAACGCGCGCAGCTCCGTATCATCGAGGGTGCCGCCGTCGCGCTTCTTGCGGATCAGCTGGACGGGGAGCACTCAGTAGCCTTTGCTGCCCGAGGCCTTGGCCGAGGGATTTTTAGATGACCCGTCCGCGGTGCCCGAGACGATCGCGACCGACGCCGACGCTCCGACGCGATTCGCTCCGGCCTGTGCCATCTTCAGCACGTCCTCCGCGGTGCGCACGCCACCCGAGGCCTTGACGCCGACGTCGCCGCCGACGATCCGCCGCATCAGCTCCACATCCTCGACGGTGGCGCCGCCCTTGCCAAACCCCGTCGAGGTCTTGACGAACGCTGCGCCTGCGAGCTTGGACAGCGTGCAGCCGATGATCTTCTGCTCGGTATCGAGCGCGCTGGTCTCGAGGATCACCTTGACGCCGGCAGGTGCTGCCGACTTCACCACCCGGCAGATGTCCTCGAACACGGTCTCGTAATCGCGCGACTTCAGCGCGCCGATGTTGATGACCATGTCGATCTCCTTGGCGCCGGCTCGGACCGCATCGCGCGCCTCGTACGCCTTCGCCATCGGCGCCATCGCACCGAGCGGAAAGCCGACGACGGCGCACACCATGACATCCGTCCCGGCGAGCATCGACTTGCAGAGGCCGACCCACGTGGTGTTCACGCACACGCTCGCGAACCGGTACTTCTTTGCCTCCTCGCACAGCTTGACCACCTCGTCGCGGGTGGCCTCGGGCTTCAGCAGCGTGTGGTCGATCAGCTTCGCCATGTCGCCGGGCACGGCGCCGACGCCCGGCATCGCGCCCACGCGCATCGCACCCGCGCCCTCGACCGAGCGCACCGACCACGGCCGCCGCACGACGCACGCGCCGCAGCCGGCACAGTCCTCGCCCGGTGCCGAGTCGTCGATGCACTCACCGCGATCGCGCGGCAGCAGGGCGAGCTTCGCGGCCGTCGCGGACGGCGACGCATTGTTCAGGCGCTCCTGAACCTTGCGCGTGATGATCTCGACGAGGTTGTCGACGTCGCTGCTCATGCCACCGGCACTATATACCGGTGCATCCGGGCTAGGGATTGCGAGCCATCCGGAACGTGACGTCCTTCTGCTTCTCGTCGGGGCGGACCAGGTTCTTGCCGTGCGACCGAATGACCTTCTTCTTCTCGTCGGGGGAGTCGACCCACTCGAGGATGTTGGGCGGCATGATGAATCCCGACGTGAGCGCGGCTGCATCCCACTCGGCGCTCGTCATCAGCCGTCCGCCACGCGTGGTCACGTACGACCGCGCCTGCGTGTACGAGACATTGACGACCGCGTCGTCGGGCTTGCCCTCCTGCACGTGGTCGGCATCGAACTTCTTGAAGCTGCCCATCGCGACCGGCCGCGCGTCGACGTAGAACGCCACCGTGCCGTCAGGCTTGTTCACCGCGAGCAAGCCGATCGGAGCGACCGGCTTGACCGCCCCGTTGCCGGCACTTCCACCGGAATCGGCCGGCGACGCCGCGGCGTGGGGTGTTCCATCGTCGCGCTGCAGGTAGACCACGAGGCCGGCGACGAACAGCGCGATGCACCCGAGCGTGATCACCACGAGCCAGATCGGGAACGCGCGCGGCACGACCTCGAGATCGCCGTCGCTCGCGGTGGCCGGGTGATCGGGCGCGCCTCGCAGCGGCGCACCACCTTCTCCGGACAGGATCATGTTCGGGCGCGAGCGATCGCGCGCCGAGCTCATGAGCTGCGGGACCGAGCCGGGATCGAGCCGCGCGACGATGCTTGAGAGTTGGACGAGGAGCTCGGGATAGCCCGGCCGCTCGGGCGGCTTCTTCGCCATCATCGTGCGCGCGAGCTGAGCGAGCTCGGCGTCGACCGACGGATTCGCGACCGCAGCGTCGGGCGGCGGGTTGCGCAGGTGCCGCGCGACGACCTTCAGGTACTTGTCCTCCTGTGGCTTGCCCGTGCGAAACGGAGGGATGCCGATCAGCAGGAAGTACAGCGTGCCGCCGAGCGCGTAAATGTCGACGCGCTCGTCGATCGCCTCGCCGCGTGCCTGCTCGGGCGCGATGTAATCGGGCGTGCCGACCACCACGCCCATCGCGGTCAGCGCGGGCTCCGCGCCGGGATCGACGGGTTTTGCGAGCCCGAAGTCGGTGACCTTCACGCGGCCATCGCTCTGGCGCACCAGGTTGGACGGCTTGACGTCGCGATGGATGAGGCCCGCCTTTGCCGCGGCCGCGAGCCCCTGCGCTGCATCGAGCACTGCATGGGCGGCCGCGAGCGAGTCGAGCGGACCCGTCTTCTCGACGATCGATCCGAGGTCAGTGCCGTCGAGCAGCTCCATCGCGATGTACGGGCGCTCGTCGAACGATCCGTTCGCGAACACCTGCACGACATTGGGATGGCTGATCGCGGCGACCGCGCGGCCTTCGCGAACGAACCGCGCGCGTAGCTCGGGGCTATCCTTGTGCTTCTCGCTCAGGATCTTGATCGCCACCCGGCGGTTCAGGCCGGTGTCGACGCCCTTGAACACCTCGCCCATCGAGCCCGACCCGAGGGTGCCCTCGATGCGATAGGCGCCCAGGATCGTTCCGGGCTGAGGGTTGGGCACGGTTCATCTTATCCCATGAAAGCGTATGGTTGCGCGAGCCAGGGCCCGTTGTCTCCGGCTGGTCCGGTAGCCAGCCAACCCGGCGCTCGACGGAACCCATGGAGATTGCGCGCGCGCTACCTGGTCCACCCCGTGC
>JAYUVX010000432.1:0-2983 GCA_043753855.1 Myxococcales bacterium
CAGCTCCGCGAATACTTCGCGGGTGAGCGTCAGGTGTTCGACCTGCCGCTTGGCCCCGTTGGCACCGGGTTCCAGCGACTGGTGTGGCGCGCGCTTGGCACGATCCGGTTCGGCGAGACCCGGACCTACGGGGCGATCGCGAGCGCGATCGGCAGGCCGTCGGCGAGTCGCGCGGTGGGCGCAGCGAACGGCAGGAACCCGCTTTCGATCATCGTGCCGTGTCACCGGGTGATCGGCGCGAACGGTGCGCTGACCGGCTATGCGGGCGGTATCGCCGCCAAGCGGTGGCTGCTCGCTCACGAGCAGCGCTGCTCGGACCGCGTGCTAGCTTGCCCGTCATGCCCGCCTGGTCGTTGTTCGTTCTGCTCGGAGGAGGACTCGCGGTTCTCGCAGGGCGAGGCGTGCATCGTCGTGGCCACCAGACCGCGGCTGCGAACGCCGCCGGCCTGATCCCGGTCAGGGACCTGACCCATCTTCCGGAGGCCCTCCAGCGCACGGCGCTGTGGACGCTCAGCGATGGCGGGTTCGAGCGTCGGGTCGTTCACGGCGTGCTGTCGCGCAAGACGCACGACATCGATGTCACGGCGTTTGATCTCGAGACGCTGCGCGAGCGACGTGGCGAGTGGGCGTGGCTCCCGCTCGATCGCCCGTTCCGGATCGGTCCGGTGATCAGCGTCGTGGCGTGCGAGGTCGATCGAATGTTTCCGCACTTGCTGCTCAAGCGCAGCGGCGGCGGCGACGAGCTCGACGATGACAACCTGATCGAGCGCACCGGTCACATCGCGAAGATGGCGCGCGATGGGCTGGGTCTCGCGCGCTCGTATCCGGCGGAGATGCCGAAGACGCTGGCAACCACCGAGCTCGGTGTCGCGTTGCCCGAGCAATGGCGCGCCTACGCCAAGGACGCCGCCGCCCTGACCGACCTTGTCGGCTCGGGCTTCGCGGCGATCCTCGAACAGGCCGGGCGCCGCGATCTGGTGATCGAGCTGCTCGACACGCTGATCCTCGTCTATCCGGCCGCGCGTGACGTCGTGGGACCGGACGCGCTCGCGGATCTCACGGCGACCGCAATCGCGATCACCGACGGGCTGCTCGCCAGCTCACCCGCGCTGTCTCCGCGCGGGGTCGAGCCGACGCGCGCCTCGTGACTACCTCCACTCGGCGTCGACGCGGAAGCCGGCCTTGTTGATCGAGCTGTCCGACACGAACTTCAGGTAGTGATAGCGGCCCGGGAACTCGTCGCTCGCGGCGGGGCCGGTGGTGCCGGTGTAGCGCTTCATCTGCTTCCACGCGCCGTTGACCCAGCTCCACACCTCGAGGAAGTCGTAGTTCGCTTCGAGCGAGAAGCCGGCGGCGGTGACCAGGCGCATCGACTGCGCGCCCGCCGAGAGCGAGAGCTCCTTCCACACGCTGGTCGAGCTCGCGTAGGGGTGCGCGCTCTCGAACGAGCCACCGGAGACCGTCTTCCACGGGACGCCCGCGGCCCACGAGCACGCGTTCGTGTTGCAAGCCCATGCGCCGACGACCGCGGGGTGGACGAGGCCGGTGCAGTCCGACGCTGCATCGCAGTAGGTCGGAGCGACGCAGCGGCCGCCGGCATCGGGGAATGGATAGCTGAACTGCGAGAGGCCGAACCGGCACTTGTTGTCGTCCTTGCAGGTCAGGCCCTGGATCGTGCCGCACGGGTCACCGGGGATGCCGCACACGCCAGTGTGAGCGACCGGCGCGTTCGCGCAGCCGGCTTCGCACGCGTTGGTGAACGTTTGACCGCCCTGGCTGCACACCGGCTCGTAGACCTGGGCGCACACGCAGGTGTCCGCCACGATGCAGGTACCGTTCGCCACATCGCAGGTGAAGCTGTCGCCGCAGGTGAGGCCGCCGGTCGGCGTACCGCACGTGAACAGTGCCTCGAAGTCCGCGATCAGTGCCGCGACCGTCGGATCATGCTCGCCTTCGGCCGTCACGAATGTGACTTGCTTGGTGCCGGCTTTGATCGTGAGCACCTCGGTCGTCGAGCGCGTGGGGTTGCGCGTGTATCCCGGGCCGTGCAGGAGGCCGAGATCCGATGCGCGCTTGACGAGGGCGTTCACGCGCGTCTGATCGAGCGTACCGATCTCGGTGGTCACCGGACCATCTGCGGGACCCGGGTGGGTCTCGCTCGCGATGTTGCCGTGCACATCGTGAACGATCCGGTTGAAGCCACGCGCCGTGAGGTGCGAGATCTCCACGGTGCTGTTCGCCGCGCACACGCGCGCCGTCGGGCAGCCGCAGACCGGGGTGGGCGGGGTGACGTCGACCGTACCTGCGCCGCACGCCGGATACGCGATCGCCGGGCAGATCGCTCCGCCGTTCCACTCGAGCTTGTCGATCTCGAAGCCGTGGTTGGTGACGCTGCGATCGCTCTGGAGCCGGACCTTGGCGCTGGTGCCGGTCTTCGGGAACCACGCCGTCCAGGTGTTGTCGTGATTGCCGTCAAAGCTCTGCGGCTCGACGATCACGAAGTCATACGTGGGCTCGGTGCGCAGCACCTTGAAGTGCAGGCGGATCTCGCTCGCGCAGCTAGGGAGGTTCGTGTACGGGACCGTATACACCTTGTCGAGGTTGTTGGTGTACGGGTGCGCCGACTGCACGTTGACGGCGATCTCCTTCGACGATGCGTCGGCCTTGGCCAGCTCGGTGGGGATCGCGGGCGGCTGGGTCTCGTCGACGACGCCCTTGGCCTCGTCTTTGTCAGTGGCGCACGCTGCGCCGAGGATCGCGAACAGAAGTAGACAATTCTTGAGCATGAGTTTGCGCGCGCACGGAGCAACATCTGTTCCGCCACGGAAGGCTCCCCATCCTGCGAAGGAGCGCGCTCGTGGTGCGCCGAGCGCGCCATCCGTGCCCAGGTGGCTACTCGCGTTGCCAGCTCACCGGTGTGACAGCGCTGCACGACGTCGCAACCATCCTGTTGCACGCGCGGGGTCGTGCAGATTGCCGTGGA
>JAYUVX010000433.1:0-9088 GCA_043753855.1 Myxococcales bacterium
ATCCTTCGCGGAGGATCGATTTTTTCGAGATCGATGAACTTGGGATCGCACGGGCCGAGCCCGCTGCAAGTGATCGATCCGGCGTACGTGGCACCGTCGAGGACTGCAAAACAGCCCAACTCCTCCGCGAACAACGTTGTGAACCCTGGAGCCCGCTCCTATCATATCGCGCCGCGTGGGAGAACTTCGGTGCCACCACTGCTGGAGCCGGGGGCTCGCCGGTCGGACCTGGATCCGTCGGTGGCTCGCGCATCGCCTTGCTCTCCAACTCGGCCTTCATATCCGTGATCAGCTTCTGCACCGAGGCGACGTGCTCGGGGGTGTTGGGGCTCGACTTGACGAAGCGATCGTAGTGCCAGATCGCGTCCACCGTGAACACGGATGACGAAACCGTGCTCGGCACCAACATGGCGAAGGAGCTACATCGCGTGAGCGAGGCGCGAGGCGTCACTAGGAACGACCTGGCGACGATGATCCTCGAGGGCTATCGCAGCCGCCTGGGAAATCGGGAACTCGCTCACCGCGACCGGATTAAGCCGGCGCTGCGAACAGCACTGCTCCGCGGGGTGTCCGGCGCCGAGGCGCTTGCGATGGCGAACCATCTCGCGCACTACTTCCATGTCAAGCCCGCAGCTTCGCCGGCCGCGACCGTCGAGCGCGTCCTCGACGTCGCGCTGGGAATGTGACCCCATGATGATCCCTCTCAAGTCCTACGACATCGTCGCCGCGAAGCGCAGGATCCGTGCCCTCGTGGCACCGGAGCGCGGCCTCGGCTACGACGCCTACAGTACGAACGCGATTCGCACGCTTCACGGCGCGGAGAGCGCCGTGAACGCCGTCGCCACGATGCTCATCAGCGCGCTCGAGATTCTACCGATCGGTGACGGTGGCACCGCGACCGGCCAAGGTGCCTGGTTGCAGGAGGTGAAGCCCGAGCTGCCTCTCGTCCGCGCCCTGATGATCATCCGCGGGCATCCGTGTCATCGAGGATTTCGCCACCGAGAGTTCAGCCGACCCGGGCAGGCACCGATTCCCGCGGACTGGCACGATGGCCCGCACGACATCGGGCCCGTGCTCGAGCGGTTCTACGCAGCTGCACCGCAGGCTTGGGATCTGCAGCGACTCGACGCGACCATCTTCGAGGGTGCTTGCGCGGCCTATGGCGACGAGGAGGTCGACGCGAGCTGGGAGCTCGACCAGATCTATCCCGGCTCCCAGATTTCGGAGTACACGGGCAGGCTCTACGAGACCGCGCTGTACGACGCATTCGGTGCGTTCAATCCGTCGTTCTCGCGCCAGGATGCGCTGTCGGGAGAATGGTGGCTACTCCAGCCGGTGAGCCCGCGTCTCGAGAACTGGGAGCTTGCCAGACGAATGGGATTGCAACTCGCCGGCTATCTTCCGCCGACGCAGGTCGATGTTCCGGGCCGGGTCGTCATGGCCTGCTACGCGCGCGAGATGCTCACCGACGCGCAGCGCATGAGTCGCATCGAGGGCTCGAAGTGGTTCGCGGGTGCGAAGAAGGTGATGTGGACGAAGGACCGGTCGCCGCTTTCCGACCCGGACTTCGAACTGGTGCCGACTCTGACCGGCGTCACCGAGACTTCCTACGGTTCATATAGGCACTCCTCCGAACTACCGCCGTTCAGCGACTCGGGAGACAGTCGTTAACAAGCCTCTCAGCGCGACGCGGTTCCTTGGTGCGTTTGAGGCGAGATCCTGCGGGACTTGAGTGCGCTGTGCGGTGCTCTTCGGTCAGAAAGCACCGACGAACTCCAGCGGTGGGCTTCCGTCGCCGAGGGCAGGCGCGGCGATGAATGTTCGAGGTGAGGTACGTTCCCCCCGCAGAGTCCCGGGCGATCGATTACAGTACCTGGATGCGGTGGCTTCCGACCCTGGCACTCCTGGCTGCGTGCGGTGGTGGCGGCGGGGCAGGCGACGACACAAGCGGCGACCATCAGCCCCCCGGCGATGCAAAGCACCAGGACGCGTCCATAGACGTCACCGAACTCCCTGGTGACTTCGCGTGCAACAACGTGGCGTGGCCCGCCACGGCGCCCGACCCGCTGTCGGTGCAGGCGCGGGTTAACACTACTGCGTCACGTTAGAGGCCTGGCCGCCAGAACACGCTCGTGCGTGCGCTTGGGCTTGTGCGAAGGCAACAGTCACGTGCCGACGCCAGCGGTGCACCGGTGCAGCGGAATGCGGCAGGCTCCAAGGCAGGATTTCGTGCGGTTAGCTGCTCGGCAAGAATCGAGGAAGATACAGAGCCGCTCGCCGTAGAACGCGGTATCACGCGCACGCCCGAGGAAGGACGACGTAGACCGATGGGTCCCGTAGGGCGAAAATCGAGGCGCGGGGGGGGGCGCCCTCGTGGCTGGTGACGACGATGATTCTCCGCGACCGATCTCCGGGCGCGGTGCGCGTGGACCCGGGCTCGCGTCGGGCGTCGGCTATGACGCTGCGCCAGCCGTGGAGAACGAGACGGTCGGGAAGCGAACCCAGCCAGGCGCTCCAGCGCCGCGCCAACCCGTCGCGCGGCCGCTCGTGGCCATGCGCCGCGCGCTCGCGGAGCTTCAGAGCGCGAACGCGGCGCGCGAACCAGATCGATCGTCGCGAGGGGTTCGCGACGTGCGCTACCACCTTGCGCGCGCGCGAGCGGACGCTCCGCAACGCGGTGAAGAAGCCGAAGTCGACGACGCCGAGCGCGATGCTGCGCCTCATCTCGCGGCGGCGTTCCAGCCGGCACCGTCGACGATCGACGCGCTTCGAAGCGGCGACCCCTCGCACTACAAGCGTGAACTCGCCACCTGGCGAGGCGAGGGCGAAGCGACCGAACCGAAACCGGCAGGCATCGCCACTCGGGGAATCGGTGGCGCTGGCGCGCCGCTGCCGTACCTGCAGCAGATCCAGAAGCACTTCGGCGCGCACGATGTGACGAACGTGCGTGCGCACGCCGGGGAGGAGGCGGCAACCGCGTCCCAACAGCTGGGCGCGCGCGCATTCGCAGTGGGCGACAACGTCGCGTTCGCGGGCGAACCGGATCTACACACGGCGGCGCACGAGGCGGCACATGTGGTCCAGCAGCGCGCTGGAGTAAACGATGGCGACGAGGCCGAGCGTCACGCTGACGAAGTCGCGGACGCTGTGGTGGCTGGCGATTCCGCCGCGCCGTTGCTCGGCAGCTTTGCAGGCACCGGCCGCGACGCTGCTCCCGTGGTCCAGCGCAAGCCCGCGTCGGCGCCCACACGAAGCTCGGTGCAACGCTCTTCCTCCACGCCGAAGTACGTCGAGGTGCATCGAGTCCGCATCCTGACCGCCATCGCGGACCGCATCGCACACACCCAGGTATCGCAACCGCACCCACTCCTACGCTGGACGTCGAGCGACCAGGCCCCGCAGCTCGTCAACGGCGCGATCCGCGAATATGTCGACCAGGTGCCCGAGCAGACGCTGAAGCAGTTGATGAAGCTCTGCGTCACCTCGGATCTCGGCACCGTCATCGACGAGGCGCGGGTGGCCCAGGGTGACATGGACTGGATCCCGGCCGTCGGGATCGCGGTCGGGATCGCGTTCGACGAGGCGCTTCACACGTCGATCGTGCGCATCGGGCCGCGCGTGCGCGCCCTCATCGATCGCGATGGTGCGTTGCCCCTGGCCTCGGTGGTGGTTGCGAGCTGTCCGCTGGATGGCGTGATCGCCGAGTTGCTGGTGACACCCGGAAACGTGGTGTTCCAGCCGGGTAAGCAGACCGCCGGTGGTAGGCCGGAAGCACGCAAAGGCGTTACCGAGACCCGCGAGGTGACCTACGAGTGGATGGGCAAGCACGATCCGAACCTATGGCACTGGATCAAGGTCACCGCCCCCCACGATGCGACGGTCAACGACGTGGCTCGAACACCGCTCGCGGGTGGCGAGGTCCTCGATAGATCCGAACAAGCGTATCGGATCGCCGCGAACCCTCCCTACTACGGGATCCCACTCGAGACCGCGCGGCTCGTGCCGGAGGCCGTGGCGTTCGCACCGGCGCACGTGCGGCAGCAGCTCGACAAGGGCGATGTCGGCCCGCGCGTGGCTACGTCGGGCGCGTTCCTTGAAAGCCAGCTCTCCGACGAGACCGCGCTGGCGGGTGCACCCGCGCCTTCCGCTAGCGATCCGAAGGTCGAGCGCACGATCCCGCGGATCCAGGACCAGCTCGCATTCATGCGCTCGCGGCTCGATCCGTGGAACGCCAGTGAGCCCCTGCTCGGCGCGACGCGCTTCGCCGATCGGCGACGGTCGGAGATCGCGGGTGATCCGCGTAAGGGGACGCAGTGGCAGAGTGCCCTTGCCGCGCAGGAGCGACTCCTGCACGACGCGAGCGGGGAGCTCGCGGAGTTCCTCGACAATCTGATCGCGCAGGGTGCGACGCCCAAGGATGCCGCGGCGCTGGGTCCAGTCGTGCGCGTGCTCGAAGCGTTCGCGAAGGCTGCCGGGGCGTCGTCGCAGCACGGGGCCGGCATGGTCGCGCTCGCGGAGGCGTGCAAGCTCCGCGCCATGCTGTCGCTGTCCTTCGTCGACGAGCAGGTGGGCCGCGCTCGCGCGGCGACGGGCGGAGATCCGTCGGCCGACGTCTCGAACGGCCCAGTGACGAAGCCGGACGATCCGGAGGCCACCGCCACGAAGCCCGATCTGGCGACACGGGCCGCCGATCTCCGGCTTGCCGTGATGCGCGGGCAAGGGATCGATCCCGATGCCGTCGCCATGGTCGGTGTCGACGCAGACGAGACCACCGTGCGCGCACGGATCTCCGGAATCCGCGCGCAGCTCGCGGTGATCAACGGCATGGCCGACGATGTGGGCCTGACCAAGGCTGCGTACGAGCACGGCATGCCCACCATTCGTACATTCGGCGACGTACTGGGCAAGCGAACCGAGGGGTGGCTGGCAACGCTCAAGAAGGCCACGACCATCGACGACCGTCGCAACGCCATCAGAGACGTCGAGTCGGGAATGAAGGCCTTCGACTCGATCGACAACGTCGAAGGGAAGCCCGGCGCCATCGGCCGCTGGGCGGCGTGGGCCCAAGAGAACGTCGAGAACGAGCGACTGCACCGCGCGATGGTCTCGCTGGCGATCCAGCTGGGCGTCATGATCGTGACGGGCCAGATGGTGGGCGCCGCGCTGAGTGGCGCGCGGGCCGCGTGGCTCGGGGCGAGCCTTGCCACCGAGCTCCGCGGGGCGGGGCTCGCGTACAAGGCAGCGGAGATCCTGCTTCACGCCGGCTCGGCCACGCTCGGGCAGGGGCTGATCAGCGGCGAATACGTGGGTGGTGCTGACATCGCGGTGAACGCGGTGGCGATGGTCCTCGCGAACGCGGCGATGAAGCCTCTCCAGAACCTGCTGCACGGAGACGCCGTGCTCGAGAAGCAGATCGAGACGTGGGCTCAGCTCGGCGTGAAGACCGGCAAGATCGCAGTCGAGATCGGGCTCGAGACCGGCATCGGCATCGCGACGAGCCACCTCGCACACAAAGCCGTCAAAGGCGGCTGGCATGACGCGATGGACGACTCCCAGGAGTGGATCGAGCAGGGCATCTCGATCGGCGCGAGCCGGTTCGTCGCGGTGCGGATGCAGAAGATGCGCGACCGGGCTGCTCAGGCCAAGGCCGAGGCTGCTGCCGCACATCCGGGAGGGTCCACCGAACAGACAGCGTTCGAGAACCTCGAGGGCAAGGCCGACGCGCTCGCCAGGCGCGCCAAAAAGCCTGCGTCGGTCGACGAGGCGCGCGCGCTCCTCGTCGAGAGCCGGGTCCTGCTGCTCGAGGAGAAGCCGCTCCAGCAGGCGCGCGCCGCAGTCGCAGGCGGCAAGCATCCGGATCCCAAGGCGCTGGTCGCGCGAGCCGGCAACGAGGCCGAACTGTCCGGGCTCGGACCGGAGTTCGCGGATGTACCGTTCCAGCTCGCGCACCTGGCGCCGGTGGTCGATGGGCACGTCTACGAGGGCAGCGCGGCGGAGATCAGCCTCGCGTTCGAGACGGCGGATCGGACGCTTCGCAGCAAACCGGTGCGCGTCCTGGATCCCGAGACTGGAGTGTGGCACGTCGCGATCGAGGGCCGCGTCATCACCGTGCGCGACCGCGATCGCGCTGCGAAGGCCGCGCGCGCCAAGACCGTGGCCGTCGGCAAATCGCGTGGCGCCCGTCCGTCCGAGTCGATCGAACCGGCTGAAGAGTCGAGGCCAACCAAGCCACCGTCCGACGACGCCACCACCCGTCGTACGCACGACGAAGAGGGGGCAAAGCGTGCCCGAGCCGGCGAGTCGCCGGAGCCCGATGCCGAAGCGCCGAGTCGGGTCGTGCTCTCGGGCGATGATGGCGAGGTCCGTGCGGCGGCCGATCGGGTCAAGCCCAAGCCGGGCTACATCGACGTGATCGTCCACGGCGACGCCAACAGCTTCCTCGTGATCCGCGAGCACGTGGATGTCGAGATCGATCACCGCGCACTGGCGACCTACATCGGCAAGCGCGGGTTGACCGGCCAGAAGATCCGCCTGATCGCGTGCGAGTCCGGGCTGACGCCGTTCGCTGTTGCGCAGCACTTGTCGAACAAGCTAGACGTCGAGGTGCTGGCACCGACGCGGACAGCGTGGATCGACGGCGATGGCAACGTCGGCGTCGGCAGGCGCGATCGGAACGAAGGTAGCTGGCACCCGTTCTCGCCCAAGAAGGTGGCGAGCGACGGCACGAAGGCCCGGATGCGGATCCCGGAGCAGCCTCACGTTCCCGTCGATCCAGCCGCGCCGGAGCACGTGCCGCCGCTCGACGTGCGGTTCGATCACCGCGAGCGTTACAGCGCGGCGAACCACGACGAGCTGCAGGCCAAGCTCGGCAAGATGCTCGAGGTCGATCCGCGGATGACCGACGGTGTTCGCGTCGAGGTAGAGCGCCGCAAGGGCGTATTCGGGGCGGACTACGAGGTGAAGCGCGTCGCAGTCGGGCGCGGCGCGCTCGCGCACGACATTCTCGCGCACGCGGACCTCGTCCGGTTGATCGAGAAGTACAACGGCCTGGTCGGCAAGCTGCACAAGGTATGGGATCGCCTGCACGGCGGCGCGGGCAAGCAATTCGAGGGTAGTCGATACCCCCACGGATCGCGCGGCTGGGTTCTCGCGCACGAGATCGAGAAGATCGGCAACCACATCGCGACGACGCAGCTCATGCGCGATCACGGTCAGCTCGACGCGAGTCAGGCGAGCCAGGAGATCGCATTCCTCGCAGGGGCCGACACCTACTTCCGCGATCAGCTCCGAACGCTCGCGCCGGGCGAGCAGGATCCGCTGCTCGACATATCGCGCCCTGACGTCGGCGAGACCACGCGGCAGGCCGAAGCGGCCGGGTACAAGCGGCCCGGGCAGCCCGGCGCGACCGTTGATGGTATGATGCTCGATCCGGAGGCGTACTACTACCGGCGCAGCGAGAGCGATCCGCAGGCATTCGAGCTGGCGCGCAAACCGGGCGTCTCGGCACCGCAGCTGCGTGCGCGGGTCGTCGGCGGAAAGTTCACTGGCATCGAGCTTCCGGTCGAGAGGCCGGCGCTCAAGCTCTCGGAGATCACGAGCGGCAAGGAGCTGGAGACCCTGTACGCTCCCGAAGGTTCGATGGCGCCGTATGCAGAGATGATCGAGCGCGCGGGACTCGCATCGAGAGCCGTGATCGATGGCGCAGCGTTGAGCTTCCACCGCCGCATGTCGCAGAAGTCGAACGCCACCATCGACGATTGGCGCCACGCGGTGAAGGAGCACTTCCGCGATCGGGTGCTCGACAAGCTCGCGGATCCGGCGCTCGATGCGGCCGCGAGCTACCAGCAGATGCGGAAGATGGTCGACGGCCTCGGCAGCTCGGACCGTGGCTCGCTGGTCGAGGAATGGTATCGGGCGCGCTACGCCCCGAACGCGAGGGATCGACAGAAGTACGAGATCACGCGCACCAGCGGCGGCAATACCGGCAAGATCGAGAAGCGGGTGACCGATCTGATCGTCGGTCGTGAGATCCGCGAGGTCAAGGACATCGAAGGGCCGATCGACCACGAGCAGTTCGGCGCGTACGCGGACTTGCTCTGCGACGATATGCTGCGCGAGACGATGGCTGTCGACAAGCTCCGGTACGTATTCACCAAGCCCAAGGGCGCGATCGCGAACCTTGAGTTCCTGGCAGATCAGATGGGCAACATTGATCTGCGCTCCCGACTCTCCGTCGAGGTGTTGGATGCAAGCGGGCGACGCCACGAAAAACACACCAAGACCGACGTGCTCGCCCTGCTCGCCACCCTGAGGTCCGGACAATGACAAAACATCAACTCAGCGTCAGCATCATGGCGGCGGAGCATCGTGCGAACCTGGACGCGGTCCTCGGGTGGCGCGCGTTCGGGAGCCTCGGCGACCCGGATGTCGTCCGGTTCGAGAACGATCGAGTGAGCATCACCGAGTGGCGCACGCACCTGCGCCGCACGACCGGACAGTGTTTCGCGCAATGGGACCGGGTCGACGCGCAGATCAATTACCTGCCAGGGAACAACCTGCTCAGCTTCGCCTATCCCGACGCCTTCACGAACGCGTCCGAAGCGATCGCGATCTTGGAACCCCTTTACCTGGGTGTCGTCGAGCTGGGCTCGGAGTTCCTCGACGCGTGGGGCGCTGCCGACTGTCGGCTTTGGGGATTCGGGCGTCGGATGATCGATCATGGCTGGGGCTGCGCATTTCGCGGCGCTGGCCACGATCGTCTGGTCTCTCGTCGCTGGCTCGACTTCGGGCCCTGGCGCGTCATCCGCCGCCCGAACGACACGACGTTCATCCAGTTCCACGACCTCGCCATCACCGATCCCGCCGAAGCGTACGAGCAGGCCAAAGTCGGACAACAGCGTATGGGGGTTGATCCGATCGGTGGCTACATCCAGGGGATCGCGCTCGATGTTATCGCGACAGTCCAGGGCGTCTACCGAGCCGCCGAGCGTACGCTCGACATCGTGGTCGCGCCGGGGATCGAGGTCCGCCAGCAGGACATGCGGGTCGCCTGTGGTCTGCGACTTCATCACCGGCTGACCCAGCCCGT
>JAYUVX010000434.1:0-9087 GCA_043753855.1 Myxococcales bacterium
CCGCGCCACCCTGTGCCGCTGCGGTGCCTCGAAGCACAAGTCGTTTTGCGACGGCTCGCACCATGAGGTCGCGTTCGCGGCGAGCGGCGAGCCACCGACCGGCAAGGACACCGAGATGCTCACCGCCCGCGACGGTGCCCTGGCGATCGATCCCCAGACCGACGGCCCGCTCCAGATTCGCGGCAATCTCGAGATCACGAGCGGCACTGGCCACGTGGTCGCGCGGGTCCAGGAAGCGCGGCTCTGCCGCTGCGGTGGAAGCAGCAAGAAGCCGTTCTGCGATGGGACGCACGCGAAGATCGGCTTCCGGAGCTAGGGACGGTTTCAACGTACGCAACGAACGATCGCCAAGCCCGCGCATCTACTGGGGGGCTGGGGACGGTTTCAACGTACGCAACGAACGGTCGAGGCGTCCGGCCGGGGCATGCGTGCCGCGTCCGAGGGCCTGCCACCGTCGGAGGCGTTGCACATCTTCCGCTGTCTCTGCGGATCGGCTGTCCGACGAGACGTCGAGCTTCTGAACCGTGCTGGGCCATACGGTCGAGCGTGCGCACCGGCACGAGACGTCGTGGTCAACCGGAGCCGCCGGCACGCGGGCGAGCACTCCAGGCCGGTGGAGATCCGTTGAGCGCATTGGTTGCGTACGTTGAAACCGTCCCCCGCTCCCCCAGTAGATGCGCGGGCTTGCCGATGGCTAGTGGTGCAAGTTGAAACCGTCCCCTGCCACCACCGGAGCGGAAACGATCACCTCGACATCCGCGCCGCGGTTCACCGCGCTGGTTCTCGCGATCAGTGCGTCGTGGGCGGAGGCGATCTGCAGCGCGACTTGCAGCGCGACCTCCAACGCCCGTCGAGTCGAGCGCGAGGCCGAGGGTCAACCTGCTCGGCCGCCCCGAACGATACGTCGTCGAGGATGCCAACGCGCGGCAAACGAGCGCTTGATCGCTGCGGCCGTCCGCGCGATCTTTGGCGGACAGATGCAGACGACGTATACGGTACTGGAGCGACTCGGCGGCGGAGGTCAGGCCGAGGTGTTCCGGGGTACCGCAGAGACCGTCAAGGGGTTCAAGAAGGCGGTCGCGATCAAGCGCGTGCTGCCGCACCTGACGAGCAACCCGCAGTTCGTGACGATGTTCCTCGACGAAGCACGGCTATCGCTGTTTCTCCAGCACGCGAACGTGGTGCAGGTCTTCGATATCTCCCAGGCCGCGGACGGGACCTACTTCCTGGTGATGGAGTACGTCGATGGCTGCGATCTCAAGGCCCTGATCGCGTTTCACAACGAACATCAGACCCGCGACCTCGCGCTCACGCTGCACATCATGGTCGAGGCGGCGAAGGGCCTGCACTACGCGCACACGCTGGACCATCCGCACACCGGAAGACCGCTCGGCATCGTGCATCGCGATATCTCGCCGCCCAACATCATGCTGTCGAAAAATGGCGAGGTGAAGGTCGTGGACTTCGGGCTCGCGAAGGCCGACAGCCAAGTCGAGATCACCGACGAGGGCGTGGTGAAGGGCAAGTTCAGCTACCTCGCCCCCGAGGCCACGCTCGGCCTCGAGGTCGATCTGCGCGCCGACGTGTTCGCGCTCGGCATCATCGCCTGGGAGATGCTCTCCGGCTGGCGCCTGTTCACCGCCGAGACGCCGCACCGAACGGTCGAGCTCGTGAAGGCCGCGCGCATTCCTTCGATCACCGCGCTCAACCCGAATGTCGACCAGGAGCTCGAGGGTATCGTACGCAAGGCACTCGCGCGTGATCGTAAAGATCGATTCCAGACCGCCGCGGACTACGGTGATGCGCTCGCACACTATCTGTTCTCACGCGAGCTGAAGGTGACGTCGCGCAATGTCGCCGCCGCCGTGCGCGAGGCCAAGCTCGCCAGCGAGCGCGCCGCCGACCCCAGGAAATCGCTGATCCAGGCGCTGGTGATGGACGAGGTCAACAAGATGACCTCGCTGGTCGCCGAGGAGCTCGGCGCGAACAACTCGATCGGCGACACCACTGGTGAGATCGTCAACACCACCGACTGGGTCTCCGACTTGCTCGACGAGTGATCGTGGTGCGGCGTTGTCCCACCGATCACCGAACCGCGTCGTTGCGTACGGTGGGCGATCACCGTGAGCCTGCTTGTGGTGCTCGCTACAGTTCTCGTGTCAGGTAGGCGACCCACCGACACGTTCGCAATCGTGCCGCTCGTCGAGAGTGTTGGCGCTCGCGCTGTCGACGATGCAAGATGGAACGATGCAGCAAGCGGTGACCACTCCAGTCGGAAGGATGTTTCTGTTCGGCACGATCGCGCTCACGCTCGGCGCTGTGGGCGTCTCGACGCGCGATCACGCAGTGACCTACAGGCTCGCGCTCTCGGCGCTCGAGGAGCCCGATGCGATCTATCTGACGCGCTGGCATATGGGCAACGTCACCGCGACATTCGACGACGGCTCGCTCGCACCGATCACGTACCGGACCCGTGCACATGTCTACGACGGTTGCTACTGGCAGGGCACCGAGACGCTGCTGCCGATCAGCAAGACGCAATTTGCCTACGAGTACAGCGAGCAGATCCTGAGCTGCGATCCCGACGCTGTTCCGCTGCGTAAGACGCCCCGCAAGGGCATCGTCACCGTCGAGAAGATCTGACGCTCACCGCCCGTGATTCCGGGTAGCGTTTCGGGATGTAGCCGGTTCGGCCGGAGCTACTTCGAGGGGGACGCTGCGCGCCGATCAACGCTCGCTGGATGGGACATGGCGCGCTCCCGGCGTTCGCGCAACAAACCTGAGACTCGTTCACTCAGCTCGGTGATGGTGAACGGTTTGCCGATGAATGACGAGCCTGGGCGAGATGTGAGGATCGAAGCGTCGTCGAGGGCGTAGCCGGACATGAACAGGACGCAGAGCCCGGGCGCGATCGCGTCGAGCTCGCGCACGAGCTGCGCACCGGACATCCCATTCATCACCATGTCCGTCACGACGAGGTCCACCGCACCTGCTTCGCCCGCAAACATCGCGAGTGCGGCCGGCCCATCGGCGGCCGCCAGCACGCGATAGCCGCTTCGGCTCAAGAACCGGTGGAGTACCTGACGGAGCGCTGGCTCGTCCTCGACCAGAAGCACGGTTCCCACGGACGTTTCGCGAGGAGCCGCGGTGGTCACCGTGGCGGCAGCGCCGGGCACTTCCACGGCCGGAACGTAGACCTGGAAGGTCGTTCCCTCGCCAACTGCCGTCACCGCCGAGACGTGCCCTCCGCTCTGTTTGACGATGCCATACACCATCGACAGCCCCAGCCCCGTCCCCTGGCCGGGTCCCTTGGTCGTGAAGAACGGCTCGAACAACCGCTCCTGAGCCTCGGCGCTCAGGCCCTGCCCGGTGTCGGTGATCGAAAGGACGACGTAGTGACCGGCGCGCACGTCGAGCGACGAGCGTGCGGTGTGGTCGTCGACGTAGACGTCACGCGTGCTGACCGTGAGCCGCCCGCCCTCCGGCATCGCATCGCGCGCGTTGACGCACAGGTTCATGATCACCTGCTGGAACTGGCCGGCATCGACGCGTACGCGCGACAGCAACGGGGCGGCGTCGACGGCGAGGATGATGTGCGTGCCGAGCAACCGCTGAAGTAACGCGGCCATCTCTTCGACGACGACATTCAGATCGATGACCTTGGGGTCGATCACCTGCCGCCGGCTCAGGGCGAGCAGCTGACGGGTCAGCGTCGCGGCGCGTTCGCCACTCTGCCGGATCATCCGGACGTTGTCGGCCGGCTTGCTCTGCTCCGGTAGCGACATCAACGCCAGATCCGCGCAGCTCATGACGACGGTGAGCAGATTGTTGAAGTCATGCGCGACCCCGCCGGCGAGCCGCCCGAGCGCATCCATCTTCTGCGACTGGCGCAGCTGCTCCTCGAGGTTCAGCCGGTCAGTGATATCGCGCAGGATGGCGACGCTGTGTACCCCACTCTGATCGTCGTAGCTGGAGACGTGCACCTCAAGCGGGAATTCACGACCATCTCGTCGCAGACCGCGGGTGACATAGTGCGCGACGTTGGTCTCGCCTCGCGTGCGGAGGCGGACGGTGTTCGCGATTTCTGCGCGGTGGTCCGGCGCGATCAGATCCAGGATCGGCGTGCCTTCGATGTCGCGGGCGCTGGTGGCCCCGAACATCTGCACGTACGCCGGGTTGACCATCAAGTGCGTACCGTCGCGGGAGACCCCGATCGCGTCCACCGAGGCGGCGAACAGCGAGCGCAGTCGGTTCTCGCTGTTGCGAAGCGCGGTCTCGGCGGCCTTGCGCTCGGTGATGTCGGCGAAGCTGCCGAACAACCCCGACAGCTCACCGGCGTCATCGGTCACCGGTACGCCGGAGATCACAACGTTGCGCCGGCCGCCCCGTAGTCCCACGAGCTCCACCTCGTAGGTCGATGCGACCCCGCCCGAGCGCTTGTCGTGCTCGGCCTGCATGCGCGCGAGGCTCTCCGCTGTGAAGAAGCGGTGATGCGTGATGCCTTGCAGTTCACCGACGGTGGTGACCTCGAGCATCTGGCACATCGCCGAATTCGCGTACACCGTGTGTCCATCGACATCGATGTGCCAGAACCCGATGCCCGAGGTCTCGCACAGGAGCCTGAACGCGCCACCCTCCCCCGGGACACTCACTCCGCTAGTTTACGCGACCTCGGCCTCGTTCACCACAGCGGCAATGTACGTCGCGGACCGCGGATCAGAACGGAATGTCGTCGACGTCGCCCGGGCGCGGCTCATCCTCGCGCGGCGGCATCGTGAACCGGTCCCGCGGATCGTTCGCGGTGGCCGACCGCGAGCTCTGGCGGCTGGTGCCCTGGCCCTGGTTCGCGCGCGCCGGCTCGAGCTTCCAGACCTCGAGGCTGTTGAAGTACTTGGTCTCGCCCTGCGGGCTGCGCCACTCGCGCCCACGAAGGTTGAACTCGATGCGCACCTGGTCACCGACATTCAGGCCGTCCAGCAGCGACACCCGATCGCCCGTCAGCTGGAACAGCACCGTCTGCGGGTACTTGGGGTTATCGACGAGCTCGAGAACGAACTCGCGCTTGGTGAAGCGCTCGGAGACCTGCTTGGTCTCGTAGATCGCGTGAAGTCTGCCGGTGGCTTCCATGCCCATGGCGAGCACCCTACGCGACCGGTCTGATCGCGTCATCACGATTGCGAGACACCCGGGGGAAAACCAGGGGTTGGCGCGGGACCGGATTACGCACGATGGGGTGTTCGCCAGCGGGGGTGCGTACACCGACACGCGAAGAGGCGATGCGCCCGACGTGATCGCGTTCCTCGAGGTGCTCGGGGATGCGCCGTTCGACACCTCGATCCCCGAATCCGTGCCGAGCGGGCTGACTCCCGGCGGCGCGCGCTGAGCAGATCGGGTATGACCGGCGCATGGCACGCCGCGATCCTCACTCGTACAACGATGACACGCAGGCCGCGACTGCGTCCCTCGCCCTGACGGCGCGCATCGACTTCGCGACCCGCGTGATGCACGCGCAGGCGACGTTGACGTTCGTGCGCCCCGGCACGGGCACGCTGGATCTCGACACCCGCGACCTCTCGATCGAGAGCGTGGTCGATGCGAGCGGGGCCGCGCTCGCGTTCACGCAGCATCCCGCGGAGCCGTTCCTCGGTTCGCGGCTCTCGATCGAGCTTCCCGCCGGCACGCGCGCGATCACGCTGCAGTACCGGACGTCACCGGAGGCCTCGGCGCTGCAGTGGCTCGATCCGGCGCAGACGCGGGGCGGGAAGCTGCCGTACCTGTTCAGCCAGTGTCAGGCGTGCCACGCGCGCTCGATCATCCCGCTCCAGGACACGCCGCGCCTACGCATCACGTACACCGCCGAGCTCACGATCCCGCGCACGCTGAAGGCGGTAATGGCCGCGGCGGATCGCGGACGGACCGAGGACGGGGACGTCGCGATCGAGCGGTGGGAGATGCCGCAGCCGATCCCGCCGTACCTGTTCGCGTTCGCGATCGGTGACCTGGTGTCGAAGGATCTGTCGCGGCGCTGTCGGGTGTGGGCCGAGCCCGCGCAGGTCGAGGCGGCGGCGTACGAGTTCGCGGACGTCGAGGCGATGATCGGGGCGGCGGAGGCGCTGTTCGGTCCGTATGACTGGGAGCGGTTCGACATCCTGACGATGCCGCCCTCTTTCCCGTATGGCGGCATGGAGAATCCGCGGCTGACCTTCCTCACTCCAACGGTGATCGCCGGCGATCGCTCGCTGGTCAGCGTGGTCGCGCCCGAGCTCGCGCACTCGTGGACCGGCAACCTCGTCACCAACGCGAACGCCGAGCACTTCTGGCTCAACGAGGGATTCACGATGTACGCCGAGCGGCGGATCGTCGAGGCGCTCGACGGTGCAGAGATGGCTTCCCTGCACGCCGCGCTCGGGCGCCGCGAGCTCGACGAATCGATCGAGCGGTTCAAGGCCACGCCGCAGATGACCCGGTTGCGCACGCACATGGTCGGCATCGATCCTGATGACGCGTACTCGCTGGTACCCTACGAGAAGGGCTATTTCTTCCTGTGCGCGATCGAAGCCGTCGTCGGGCGCCCGGCATTCGAGACCTGGTTGCGCAGCTACCTGGATGCCTTCCGGTTCGGCGCGATCACCACCGACGAGTTCATCGCGCATATCGAGGCGGGGCTCCCGGGCGCGCTTGCGAACGTCAACGCGGCGACCTGGATCGACGGCGAAGGCATTCCGGCGACGGCACGGCCGCCACGCTCGAAGCGCCTCGACGCGATCGAGCAGCTCCATGGTGCGGCGCCCACGGCGGACGCCGCCGCGAGCTGGACGGCGACGGAGTGGCAGCTGTACCTCGAGACCGTGCCTCGACCTGCGTCCGCGGAGACGCTGCGCGCGCTCGATGCGCGGTTCCAGCTGACCGCGAGCACCAACTATGACGTCCTGGTCTCGTGGCTGACGCTCGCGCTCCATTCGAGCTATCACGCGGTGCTCGATCGCGTGAATGACGTGCTCGCCAGCGTTGGCCGGATGAAGTACCTGCGGCCGCTGTACACCGCGCTCGCCAGGGATCCCGCCACCCGCGGCCGCGCCGAGGCCACGTTCGAGCGGCTGCGCGCCGGATATCACCCGATCGCACGCCAGATGGTCGAGGGCGTCCTGCACCCACCTCGCTGAAGGCATCCTGCTGAGTTCCCGGCGTCGCTGGAATTCGCTACGCTGGAGCACTCCCCGTACGTGAGCGCTCCCCTCCCCTCACCGCCGCCCGCCAACGACCCGACGCCCCGGCGCGGGCTGACGATCACGGTCGAGCGCTCGATCGAAGGGCTCGCCGCGCACAGCCGTGCATGGGAGCTGCTGGCTGCGCAGGCAGCCGATCCCAATCCGTTCTACGAGCCCTACGCGCTGCTCGCTGCTCTCGCGCGGCTGCCCGAGGGCAAGCGCGTCGAGGTCGTGCTGGTATGGGCGCCGGATCCGTTACCGAAGCAGCCTGCCCTGCTGGTTGGCTTGGTCCCGCTCGTGCGTCACGCGCGCTACAAGGGGCTGCCGATCCGCACGCTCGCGACCTGGAAGCACCTCTACGCGTATCTCGGCACGCCGCTGATCCGGGCGGACCGGACCATCGAGGTCCTCGAGAGCTTGTTCGCCTGGGCGCGCACGCAGGCCTCGCTGTTCGTGTGGAACACGATCTCATCCGATACGGCAGTTCGCCACGCGCTGACCGACGTGTTGAACCGCTACGACCTCGTCGCGTACCAGGAGGAGCGGCACACCCGTGCGGTGTTCCGGCCCGCGACCAGCGTGCAGGCCTACCTCGATCGCGCGCTGGGCGGAAAGAAGCACAAGGAGCTGCGGCGGCAGCAGCGACGACTCGGCGAGCTCGGCCCCCTGACGGTCCACGAGCTCGCGCGTGACGCCGATCCGGCCCCGTTGATCTCTCAGTTCCTCGAGCTCGAGGCGCGCGGCTGGAAGGGCCACCATGGCACCGCGATGAAGGATGATCCCACGGCACGCGCGCTGTTCACCGGGTACTTGCGCGGAGCCCACGAGCGCGGGCGGCTGGACGCGTGGACGATCGGTTTCCAGGCTGCGGCACTGCCGATCGCGATGAAGATCAACTTGCGCGCGGGCGATGGCGCACTCGCGTTCAAGATCGCGTACGACGAGTCGCTCGCGAAGTACTCCCCCGGCGTTCTGCTCGAGCTCGAGCACATCGAGGCCATGCACCGGCCGGGTGCCCCCGCGTGGGTCGATTCGGGCGCCGCCGCCGAGCACCCGATGATCAATCATCTATGGCGCGACCGGCTCGGCATCGAGACGCTCGTCATCGCCACCGGCGATCGCGCAGGTTCGGTCGCCGCCGCCACGCTGCCGCTTGCCCGCCTCGCGCGCTCCGCGCTCAAGACTTTCCAGCGGGCGAAACCCTGACCATGCCTCTCCACGAGCTCGAGCCCGGTCGGTTCACCACCGACTTCAACCGTCGCCCGTTCCAGATCAAGCACGACCTCGTCAGCCATCCAGCGTTCACGCTGGAGCGCCTGGTCGAGCTCGCGCGCGAGCTCCCCGCCGAGGCGGTCGAGTACAACGCCGGCGATCTACCGATCACCCAGGATCCCACGAAGACGCCGCACACCGGGCTCTCGGTCGAGCAGACGATCCAGCGGATCACCGACTGCAAGTCGTGGATGGTGCTCAAGCGGGTCGAAGTGGATCCCACCTACAAGCGGGCGCTCGATGACTGCCTCGATCAGATCGAGCCGCTCGCGCCCGGCATGCGCACGCGCCGCGGGTTCATCTTCATCTCGTCACCGGGCTCGGTGACGCCGTATCACATCGATCACGAGTACAACTTCCTGCTCCAGATCCGCGGGACCAAGCAGATGACGATCTTCGATCCCTCGGTGCTGCCCGAGGAGGCGATCGAGCGGTTCTATCGCGGCGAGCATCGGAACCTGGTGTTCGACCAGTCGCACGCCGACAAGGCGAAGACGTTCGAGCTCGCACCCGGCGATGGCGTGCACGTGCCGGTCAACGCGCCGCACTACGTGCTCAACGGTCCGCAGGCCTCGGTGTCGTTCTCGATCACGTTCCGCACGCCCGA
>JAYUVX010000435.1:0-9067 GCA_043753855.1 Myxococcales bacterium
GTGCGGAATCACCACACGCACCCGGCAGTTCTGCCGATCACCGCCGTTTCAAACGTGGAGTGAACGAGAATGTCGCGCACCGATCACCCGTGATGCCGATAACGTGAGAGACCCGACGGCGAGAGGCTTCGGGATTGGCACGTCGCTCGTCAGCCTCTGCCAGCAGCAAGCGCATTGCGAGCTCGTGTTTGCGACGTCGTGCTCTTGTCTTCACCTCGATCAGCGTCGGGAAATCACGCGGGTTACCATCCTCCTCAGTGGATGCTGCCTCGGAGGCGCCCGCACGAACGAGGAAACCTGACCGAGTGGCGAGCCCACGTGCACTGCTGAAGTCCGCGAGGTCCATCGCTCCTACGACAGCCGGCCAAACCCAACGCACGACGAGCGTGGGCGGCGCTACACACTGCTCCATGAGATCGGTGGCGCGGTTGACGCCGTCCTCGGGAGCCGAACCAGCTCGTTTACGGAATGGCGGGCTGGAAGACGTACGCAGGTGGTGACCGCGACGCGTGGGCATCCGAGATGGGCGCATCGGACGTCGACCGCGCTGGGATTACCCTTCTGATCGCGACCGGTTCGCCGTGGTTGGCGCGGGGGCGACGCTCGCGAGCTGGCGCTACTCTGCCTTCCACCTGCAGCCCGGGCGACCGGTACACGCCTCACGCGTGTCTACCTCGTAGCAGCTGTCGGCATCGCCACTACAGCTGGGCCCCCACGTGCAGCCCTTGGAGCTGACCGTGTCGCACGAGGTCTTGCTGTAATGGCCGCTGCAGTAGATCCCGGTCGGCTCGCAGACATCCACGCTCCACGAGCAGGCCGGGTCCGCATCGCAGGGATCCGCGCTCGCATGGGCCGCGCAGCGATCGCGGGTGATGGGATGACAGTCGTCCTCGACCTTGCAGCCGCCGTTGCACGTCGCCAACGAGCGATAGCTGCACGACGTCCGCGAGCCATCGCAACTGCCGTTCTCCTGAAAGTCCGAGCTCAGGCGGGGGTCATCGTGACCGGGGAGCTCGTCGCAGCCGGCGGCAAGCCCCAGAATCCCGATCGCAACGATCGCAACGACGAGTCGAGACGAGCACATGGTCGATCCTCCTAGAACACGACCGCAAGATTGAGCGGCTCGATCCACACCGTCGGACCGCTCAGCACGTTGGCCGCGGCGCCGAGCTGAAACGATCCCCACCGGTAGGCCGCGGACGCGCGTACGTTGATCAGCGCCATGCTCGATGCGTGGCCGCGGGTGGTCGTGGTGGCAACGGAGCTGCGGTACCAGCTCGGTGCGTAGGCCGCGGCGAGCTCGAGATGGCGCTCACGCGTCCCGAACTTCGCCGCGATCCCGAGCTCGACGGCAACGTAGGTGTGCGCGAAGGTTGGCAAACCCGAGGGGCCGCTCATGCCATCGAGGCTGGCGCGACCGAACGCCCCACCGATGAGCCACGCGAACCGGCTGCTGGTGTGGACCATCAAACCCGCGCCGAATCCGTAGCCGTAGCCGACCGATCCCTCCGACGGGTTCAGCCGGACCTCGGGCGCCGCCCGCAGTGACACGTCGACGTCCGACTCGAGCGGCACAGGATGGTGCCCGTAGCTGGTGGTGGCGATCCCCGGCGCCGTCGACGAATCGGTCGACGTGGACAGCACCAGGTCGACGATCGCGGAGCGTCGCGCGACCGCCGGATCGAGGCCGACCGCCCGCCGACACGCCTGGACGCAGGACGATCGCAGACGTTCGGCCAGCGCAAACGCTTCCTGATCCGTGAGCTGGGACTGGCCGATCTCGCGGGCCCCGCCGACCTCGAGTGCGAGCGCGGCGTTCCACAGCGCCGCGCCGACATACACCAGGAGATCGGCGTCATCGATGCTCGTGGTGAGCGCATCCAGCTCCTTGTCGAGGTCCACGCTCCGTAGCCCCTCGCCGAGATCGCCCGCCTTCTGCAGCTGGTACAGCGCACCGTGCTGCACCAGCCCATCGACCACCACCGCCCCGAGCCGACCCTTGGCGTTCATCGGCACCACCTCGCCAGCGGCGACCAAGCGGCGTCCCTCGGCGATCACGGTCGCGAGCTTGGTCGCGGGGACGGCATAGCCGATCCCCTGGACGCCGGCTTCGAGGTTGCCGCGCGCCACGACCATGCCGACGACTTGATCCTGTTCGTCGACCAGCGGCCCACCGGAGTTGCCCGGGTTGAGCGCCATGTCGAGCTGGACCGTCCCGTCTTCGAGAAAGCCCGAGACGATGCCACGCGCGGACTGCGGCTGCGTCCGCGTCGCATCGATCGGATAGCCGATCGCGTAGACCGTCTTGCGCACGTGCGGCTGCGCGGCATGCGAGATCTCGAGCGCCGGCTGCTGGGCCTCGACCGCGAGCAGCGCGATGTCGAGGTCCTTGTGGGCGACGACCACGTGCGCGCCGAAGAACCCACCCTCGCCTGGCAGCCGCACGACGAGGTGGCGGGCGTCCTCCACGACATGTTGTGCCGTAAGGATGAGCCCTGGGCCGACGAAGAAGCCGGTGCCGTGCCCGCCGTTCGGGCTCGCTACCCGGATCGACTGGCCCTGCACCTCGAGGCTGCGGACCCCGACGGTGCCGATCGCGAACACCCGAACCGTCGATCGATCCACGCTGCCGTACGCCGCAGTCGACGGCGCCGACCGGACCGCGGTCGGCGAGGCCGGTCGCGCCGACTGGGCCGTGGCTGTCGCTGAAGACATCCACCAGACCACCAGTAGCGTAGGGACCGTACGAGGCACCATGGCCGCCCACCTAACACGGGCGGCGCGAAGCCAGGTGACAAATCTCGACGGGCCCGCGACGTACGCCGGCGGTCCCGGCATCAAAATTGACCGCGAAGCGCGAGCCCGGCGCCGCTGGGTGCGGCATACGACGCCAGCTTGACGTCACGCACGAACGAGCGCTGCGCCTCGGGTACGTGCAGGCGTTGCCGCAGCCGCGCGTTGTACTCGGACGCCATCGACTTGGCCTCGTTGGCGCTCACTCGGTTCGCCGAGGCGTACACGAGGATGCCGACGGAGAGCCCGATCGACCCCGCGCCCGTCAACACCAGTCCACCAATCAGCGCACTGGACTGGCCCGCCGAGTCGCTCCCAATTCCACTGACCGTGATGATGGTACCTGCCACGATGGCCGCGACGCCGGCGATCGAAACGACCTTGCCCACGTGTCTCCGGTGCACGAAGTGCTCCGCGAGATCGTCACGTCCGACGAGCCGAAAGAAGTCCTCGGTCTCGAGAACTTCATTCATCTCGCCACGCCGGGGCACCGAGGTCAGCGACGTCGAGACGCCGTACTGGTTCCCGCTGATGACGGCCATCTCGTCGAAGTGAATCGACTGCTGCCGGTAGCTGCGCTGACGCGCCGCGAGCCCCTGCTCGTTGGCGGCAGGCGTGAGCGCGCGGGCGGGCGCGGGTCCTGGCCTGTCCGACTTCGCGGGTGCGCTCTGAGCGACCAGGTCCGCGACGACGTGGGTCACGCTGGCAACCACCGCCTCGCGATCCTCGGGCAGGCGATCGACCTTGGTCGAGGCCACCACCCGGCCGCTGTCGACGTCGATCAGCGACACCCGCAGCGTCGCGCCGACCTGCTCGACCTTGAGCGACAGCCCGCGGCGGGACAGCAGCACGCCCTCGGCGGCCAGCTCGTCGGGAATCCGTCGCTCGAGCAGGGCCGCGATGCTGGTCGGCTTGGTCTCGCGCGGTTGTGCGAACGCCACGACCGGCACGGCCAGGCCGACCATCAGTACGATCGTCGCCAGCTTCTTGTTCATGGCGCCTTGGTGGCGACAGCCCCGAACAGCTCGTCAAAAAAACTTTTGATTGAGCCGGAGCGGGTACGTGCGCTACTAGCGTCCCCGTGACGATCGACGGGTGGCCAGCCCTCGCGCGGCTCGCCCAGGCGGGTGACGCCACAGCCCGGCACGAGCTGCTGGCCGGCCTGTACGGCGCGGTCCGCAAGCACGTGCTCGTCATGGTCGGCGCCGGCACGATCGGCGACGATGCGGTGCAAGAGTCAATGATCGCGATCGATCGCGGTCTCGCCAGGTTTCGCGGCGACGCCCATCCGCGGACCTGGGCGCTCTCGATCGCCACCCGCATCACGCAGCGGCTCCGCAAGAAGGAGGCGCGCTACGTCATCGTCGATGAGATCGCCGAGATCGTGGACTACGACGACGGCACCTCGAGCGCCGCCGAGCTCGCGCTGCTGCAGCGCGGCCTCGCGACGTTGACTGCGGCCAAGCGCGACGCGTTCGTGCTGATGGGGCTGCACGAGATGTCGGCCACCGAGGCTGGCAAGGCCCTGGGAACCTTCGCCAACACCGCGGCGAGCCGGTACCGGCATGCGTGCGCCGAGCTCGAGCACTACTTTTCCGGCGGAAAGTTTGACCAGCCGGCGCGGTGCTGGACCACCAAGGAGGCGGGCCATGCCTGATCTGCAGCTTCCAACCAGACTCAAGGGCGTGCTCGCGGGTGCGCGCTCGGCGAACGTTCGCCCCGATGTCGCGGCGCGGTTCGTCGACGAGCTCGAGCGCTGGTCGCGGCGCGGCGCGAGGGCCCAGGCACGCCAGCGCGGGAGGTTCCTGGTCGCCGCTGGCATCGCGGCGATGGCCACGCTTGCGCTCGCGTTCGTAGGGTCGCGGCTGGCGTCCCAGCGCGAGCGGGTCGTCGACCGCCCCAGCGAGGACCTCGCGGCACTCGAACCGCTGCGGCTGCCTGGCGTCGCGCTGCTCGCTGGTGCGGGCGCGCGCTATCAGATCGTCTCGTCGACGCCGCGGGGGACCGAGCTCGCGTTGTCGAGCGGTCACCTGGTCGTGCGCGCCTGGCCGGGGCACCCGATCCACGTCGAGCACGGCGAGGTTCGAGCCTCGGCCGAGGTGGGGATATTTCGGATCGCGACCGCGACCGATCCGTCGAGCACGATCGACGTCGACGTCATCGAGGGCGTGCTCACCGTACAGACGCCACGCGGCATCGACCGCGTCCCGGCAGGCGCCCACTGGCCGACCGAGCACGCGGCGGTGTTCGCCGCTTCGGATCAGCGGGCGGTCGCCGCGTTGCAGCGATGCGAATCGTTCGAGCTCGATCGTCCGCCCGTGCCGCCGGTCGCGCCGGTCCCGCCGGTCGCCGACCCGGCCGCGGCGGCAGTCGTCGGCTCGCCCGCGCGCCGGCATCCTCCCGAGCTCGCGCCCGCCAACGATCCGCCGCCTGGCAGCGCGCCCTCGGTCAAAGATCGGTGGCGTCGCGCGCGCCTGCTGCGCGCCCAGGCCAACTTCGCCGGCGCGATCGAAGAGTGCGAGGCCGTCGTGGCGGCGCACGATCCGACCTGGTCGCCGATCGCGCTGGTGGAAGCTGCGCGGATCTACCTCGGTCCACTCGCGGACCTCGAACACGTGCTGACCACGACGAGCCGGTTCCGCCGCGAGTACCCCGCCCACCCCCTGGCCTCGGAGGCGAGCGAGCTGCGTTGCCGCGCGCTCGCCCAGCTCGGGCGTGGTGCCGAGTGTGAGCGCGAGTGAGCCTCGATTGGCGCCCGCGAAGGCCGCAGCGTGAAGCAGGGTCGCGTCATCGGTCCGATGTGGTCGACCTTCGCCGGGTCGTGGCGGAGGATCAGTGACAGGAACTTGGAGGTTCGGAGCGCGGTTATGACACGTGGTCGTCAGATGGCGTGAACGCTAAACCTGCCTTCGTGTCGCGTCAACACTATTAAGAGCCGGCGGATCCGATCCGGGGATCCGCAGGTGCGTCACGGGTCGGTACCCGTGCTTGCGGAGCGAGACGAGCCGAGGAAGGCCCGCGGGCGCGCGAGTCTCCTTCGGAATTCTCGCACAGCTCGTTCGAATCTCTTCATCGTGCTCGCGGTAACCGCTGTCGTCCAATCACGTACGTCGCTCGATGGCCCCCCACGGTCGGGGCGCCGCTCCAAACCATCGAGACCAAAGCTTCATGATCAACAATATCAAAGCGATTCTCACCTGCGCGACGGCACTGGCTTCCCTGTCCTCGGTCGCTTCGGTCGCGGCCGTTGTCACCGTGTCGGGCTGCGCCGACGACGGAGCGGGATGCCCAGCTGCCTGCCCGGCCGCGTGCCCCGCGGAGGCCGGTGACACCCAGACGCCGCCCCGTGGTGCAGATTCAGTCCTCGAGACCTGGCTGACTGCTGGCAGCTACAAGGGCGCGGGCTGGAAGTGCGAGACCGCGGTGCACGCCGCTCGCTCTCCGTCGCCCCACGGCAAGAACAAGATCTGCAACAACACCAAGCTCACGCAGACCGCGGCTCCAGCGGCCTATGGTTTCGGCATCGCGAGCGTGAAGGAGCTCTACATGGACAATGGCACCACGCTGATCGGGCACGCGACCTCGCTCAAGCTGCAGGACGGTGCGTCCAACGGCAGCAAGTGGTACTTCTACGAGAAGATAGGGACTCAGGTCGTGTCCAACGGGGCGGGCAAGAGCGATAACTCCGACCTCTGCTCTTCCTGCCACGCCGGCGCCGGGTCCGATGCAGGCCACCCTGGGCGTGACTTCGTCTACACCCAGGTCCCTTAGCGAAACCATGGTCGCCGGCGTCGGTATTGGCTTGCGCAAGGAGCTGTTCGGCGCGCTCTCGACGACGGAGCGTCGGATCGACTGGCTCGAGATCGTCAGCGAGAACTACCTCGGAGTGACCGGGCGTGCGGTGGTCATGCTGGAGAAGTTCCGCGCGCGCTGGCCGATCATCCCGCACGGCGTGAGCCTCTCCGTGGGCAGCGAGATCCCGGCTGGCTATCTCGATGGCCTGGCGGCGCTGGTTCGCGACGTCCAGCCTGCGTACGTCAGCGATCATCTCTGCTATTCGTCGATCGGCGCACGGAACTACCTCGATCTGTTGCCGCTGCCGAGGCATCCGGAGACGGTCGAGCGCGTGGTGAAGAACGCACGACGGGCGATGGAGGCAGTGGGCGTCCCACTGATCCTCGAGAACATCACGACGTACGCAGAGATGCCCGGGTCGACGATGGACGAGTCCACATTTCTCCGCACGGTCGCCGAGGAGGCGGGTGTGGGCCTGCTGCTCGACGTCAACAACCTTTACATCAACGCCGTGAATCAGCACCGGTCGCCCGTCGAGCTGCTCGACACCTTTCCGCTGGCGCACGTGCGGCAGCTTCACCTCGCGGGACACACCTGGGATGGCGACCTCCTGCTCGATACACACGCCGCCCCGATCGCACCGGAGGTCTGGGAGCTATACATCCAGGTGCTGGACCGGTGCGGCGCCGTGCCGACGCTGATCGAATGGGACCAGCACATCCCGTCGCTCGAGGCGGTCCTCGACGAAGCCGACCACGCGCGCGCGCTGATGGAGCAGCACGCGTGACGGCAACTCCCCTCGCCGTGTTCTTTGCCGAGATGGCCGAGCTCCTCGCCGGGCGCACGACCGCGGCACAGTGCGAGGCCGTACTCGGGACATCGCCATCGGGGACTGCGCGGCTCGGCGTCTACGTGAAGCTGGTGGACCGCCAGCAGCGCGGAGCGCTCGAGTCGCTGTTTCGCGCCGCGCTGGTCGCGGCCGCGTCGTGGGATCCGCGCCGTGCGGAGGCGCTGTGCACAGGCTATCTCGCGGCGTTTCCACCCGCGCACTGGGCTCCCAGCATCGTGGCCGCGCCATTCGCGGATTATGTAGCGGATCACGGTGCGCCGGCTGACATCGTCGAGCTGGCCGACTTCGCGCGGACGCGGTTCGACGTGCTTCGCGCTCCGGCGACCGACGGTCTCGAAGGACTCGCCGTGCGGCACTACACCTATTCGGTCCACACGTTCACGCACCAGGTGGAGCGCGAGCGCCTCGCGTCGGGACGGCCGTCCGCCGAGCCCGCGACGCTGATCCTCGGTCGACACCGCACGACCGCGGACTTCGTGGTGGTGACGCCGACGCTGGCGATGATGATCGCGCTGCAACTCGCGGAGGAGGGTGCGTGGTCCCCCGAGCTTCCTCCCATCGAGCGCCGCGACGTGCGGGAGGCCGCGGCCGCGCTGGTCGCGCACGGCCTGCTGCCCGAGGCGGTCCTCGCGAGGATCCAGGAGGTCGCCGCGTGATCACGGCCCGGATCGGCCCAGCGATGCTCGGTGGCCTCGCCGTCTTCATCGGTGGTTGCCGGCACAAACCCGAAGCGCCTCCGGTCGTCCCCGCCGACATGGCGTGGGTCACGACTGCCACTGACGATCCCCTGCAGTGGCGCGATGGGGGATTCCTCGAGCTCATCACACCGGTGCGCCCTCCCACCACCGCCGATGGAACTGCGCACATCGTCGTCGTGCTGAAGCTGCCGGCCGCACCACCGCTTCGCATCAGTGCGAGCACGCCGTTGTCGTTCGCGATCCCGGTCGGCACGATCTCGGCGCGCGTCGAGTACGCCGGTTCGGCCAACGAGCCGGATGCCGGCGTGGCCTCGTGGTGGCGCGTTCTCGACGTCCGTCAGTTCGAGTGGACGCCGGCTGGGATCGACTGCTCCGTGCTGCGGCCCGACGGCGATGGCCACCTCGTGGGTCTGCGGTGGCGCTGTGGTGAGGCGGCCGATGCTCGTGCGGGCGAGCTGCTGGCGTCGCTGGCGCTCGGGGAATGGTTCGCGGGGCCGCGGAGCCGCGGGGGACGGGAGCGCCAGGCGCATGGCCTCCAGATCGTCAACGACTGTCGCGCCTGCCACTCGTTCGGAAGATCCGAAGATCGGCGCACCACCGCACTCGTGCAGCGCGGCACGGACATGGCCGGCCTGTTCAGCCTTGCCGCCGTCTTCCGCGACGAGGATCCCGTGGAGCGCTATCGACCGGTGGACACCAATGCAGGTGATCCGGTGATGGTCCCGGTGTGCCCCGGGAACGAGATCGACGTCGCCAACGCTCGCTGCGAGGACGGGTTGCGCCCGCGCCTCCGGGTCGATCTCTCGCGCGGCATGCGCGAGGGCTCGCGACACGTGCAGCAGCTGTGCTCGACGAGGCACCAGATCGTCGCCGCGCTCGATGCGGCGAGTCGCCCGGTGCTGGCGAGCGCACTCGCGGCGTGTGCGGTCCC
>JAYUVX010000436.1:0-26875 GCA_043753855.1 Myxococcales bacterium
CGGCGATGGAGCACGATCGAGCGATTCGACGGTCTCGACGCGGTCGTGAGCGACGTGATCGAGGATCGTGGCGAACAGCTCGTCGCGATCCGTGATCGCGTACGGCGCCGGGGCGCCATCGCCCGGGACGAGGACGCTGCGCTCGGGCGTTCCGCCGTCGACAAAACAGGTCCGGGTCGTCGGCGAAGCAACTACGCGGACGATCTCGGTCCACCGCAGGCGGAACTTCGTGCCCTTGCCATCGCGAACCTCGAGGCCGTCGTCGTCGGTCACGATGTGAAGCTTCCAGGTCTTCGAGGTGAGGTATGCCGCGCCGAGTCCGACGCCGAGGACGCCGGCGGTGATCGGCATCGCGGCAAACCCGAGCGCCACGCCGATCACGCCGAGCGCGCCGCCGGTGCCCATCGTGGTCCACGCGACCCCGCGGTAGCGCGGGCGGAACCGGTGCGTGCTCACTGCTTCGCGACGAGCGCAGCGATCTGCGCGCGCGTCTCGAGCGGGATCGATTCGAACAGCACGCCGAAACCCTTTGGCAGCGTCACGTTGCCGTTCTCGCCGGGGAGCTCGCAGTCGTCGGCGCGCTGCCACAGGACCCAGCCGACCGCATCGATCGAGCCGATGCCGCGAACCTCGAACTTCACCGCCACACGCGCGAGCAGCGGCAGCGTGGGGCCGGAGATGAACGCGCCGTTGGTGGACAGGTCGCGAACCACCGCGGGGAACCGCTTGCCGATCGTGCTGCCATCCGCCTCGACCCGCTTGAACACGGCGGCGAGGTTCGGGTGCAGGGTCATCGGCACCTGACCGATCGATTCGACCACAGCAGGCGAGTTGACGACGAGGCGCGCAGCGCGACGGTGCTCCGACATCGAGATCCTATCGTACCCGGGTTCCGGGCGGAACGTCGGCGTCGACGGCGGAAAGTCCGAGGATCGCCTCGTCGCCGGCCGCGAGGATCATGCCCTCGGACACCAGATCCCCCATCTTGCGCGGTGCGAGGTTGGCGACCACGATCACCTGCTTGCCCACGAGCTGCTCCGGCTTGTAGGCGGATGCGATGCCGGCGACGATCGTCCGGTGCTTCGCCTCACCCAGATCCACGGTCAGGTGAAGGATGCGATCCTTCTTTGGCACGCTCTGCGCGGTGATCACCTTGCCGACCCGCAGCTCGAGCTTCTCGAAGTCGGCGAACGTGATCGGACCCGCGGGCGCGGCGGGTTCTGGCTTCGGCTTGGACGCTTTTGCGGGCTTGTCGGGCTTCTCCGGAGCTGGCGGAGTGGAGCCCGCGGCGTACTCGCCAGCGACCGCCGAGACGATCTTCTGCTGCATCGGCTCGTCGAGCCGCGGGAACAGCACGCTGGTCGTGGCATCGGTGGCCAGCACCGGTGCCAGCGGGAACACGCGCCCGGCCTTGCCTTCGGGCCACCTCGGCGGCGCTGGATCACCGAGCCACCCGAGGATCGTGGCCGACGTCGCAGGCAGCACGGGTGCGATCAGCTGCGCGATCGTCCACAGGCTGCGCTGCAGGCACCACAACGTGTGACCGAGCGCCGGATCCTTCGCCTTGCCCATCGCCCACGGCTGGGTCTGATCGATGTAGCGGTTCGCCTGACCGATGAACTTCCACAGGTGCTCGAGCGCCTTGCTCGGCGCGCACAGCTCCAGCTCCTTGGCGACCAGGTTGGCTGCCTGGAACGCGTGGGTCTCGAGCTGCCAGTGCGGGTTCTCGCCGGTCGCGTAGTGCGCGTCGTCGCAGATCGGCGGAAACTCGGCGGCGAACTTGCCGACCAAGGTCAGCGAGCGGTTCACCAAATTGCCGAGGTCGTTCGCGAGATCCGCGTTGAACCGACCGAACAGCGACTCGAACGTGAAGTCGCCATCGTTGCCGAGCGGGATTTCGCGCAGCAGATAGTAGCGCATCGCATCGATCCCGATCGGCCGGCCGAGCGGACCGACGGCGAGCGCATCGGACAAGGTCACCGGATCGATGCGGGTCGCCGGCATCGACTTCGAGATCTTCTCGCCGCGGACCGTCCACCAACCGTGCGCGAGGATCGACTTCGGCAGCGGCAGCCCCGCGGCCATCAGGATGGCGGGCCAGTAGACGCTGTGGAACCGCAGGATGTCCTTGCCGATCAAGTGGATCGCCTGCGGGAAGTACGTGGTGGCGTCGGCGCCTTCCAGGGATCCGTCGGCGGGGCAGAGGTCCGAGTAGTAGTTGATGAGCGCATCCATCCATACGTAGATCACGTGAGATAGGCCCTCGGGATCTGGCTCGGGCGCGGGGATGCCCCACGCGAAGCTGGTGCGCGAGATCGACAGATCGCGGAGCTCTTCCTTCTCGAGGAAGCTGACGATCTCGTTCTTGTACTGCGTGGGCCGGATGAACTCCGGGTTCGCCGCGATGTGCGAGAGCAGCGGCTTCGCGTAGCGCGACAGCCGGAAGAACCACGACCGCTCCTTGTCGATCCAGTTGACCGGACGCTTGTGCGTGGCGCACACCCAGACCTCGCCGTCCTTGATCAGCTGGCTCTCGGTGTAGAACGCCTCGCAACCGACGCAGTACCAGCCCTGATAGGTGGCGAGGTAGATGTCCTCGGGGTTGCGCTCGCGGATCCGCTTCCACAGGTTCGCGACCACGCGCTTGTGCTTGGCGTCGGTGGTGCGAATGAACCGGTAGCTCTCGATGCCGAGCGCCTTCCACGCCTCGTCAAACCGCGGAGCCACCTGATCGACGAGCTGCTGTGGCGTCAGCCCGCGCTTGGTCGCCGCCTCCTCGACCTTCTGACCGTGCTCGTCGGTGCCGGTCAGAAACCGCGTGTCGTCGCCGCGCATCCGGTGAAACCGGGCGAGCGCGTCGGCGACGATCGTGGTGTAGGCGTGCCCGAGGTGCGGGACGTCGTTGACGTAGTAGATCGGCGTCGTGATGTAGAAGGGATGGGTCATTCAGGCTTGTAGTGGTCGGAGCTCGGGTCATCGGTGGGACCCAGGTCATCGTCGATTTCCGGGGGTGGTTCGACAGCTAGCGTGGGTTCGGGTTCGATCGCAGCCGGCCCGTCGGCCTCGACATCGTCATCGGCTTGCGCGTGCGCGGCGCCACCGGTACGCGGCGGCTGGCTCCCCGCCGGGAACAGCGGCTTCACCTCGGTCGCCGGCAGCACCTCGGTGTCGCCGAAACCATAGGACACGCGGATCCGCTGGCGCAGCACATCGACCTCGACGACGCGGCCTTCTCCGCGCGCCGAGATCACGCGCTTGCCGAGCTTCGGCAAGCCCTTGCGCATCTCGGCGTAGCCCGCCTGCTCGTAGACCAGGCAGCACTTGAGGCGGCCGCACTGGCCCGAGACCTTGGTCGGTGAGAGCACGAGGCCCTGATCCTTGGCCATCTTGATCGAGACCGGGACGAAGTCGGGCAGCCACGTCGTGCAGCACAACGTGAGACCGCACGAGCCAATGCCGCCGACCGCCTTGGCCTCGTCGCGCACGCCGAGCTGACGGAGCTCGATCCGCAGGCCGGTCGTGTTGCCGAGCTCGCGCACGAGGTCACGCAGGTCGAGCCGATCATCGGAGGTGTAGTAGACGTTGAGCTTGCCGCCGCGGCCGCGTTCCCCGGCGGGCTCGACGCGGTAGACCTTCAGTGGCAATCGCAGCTGCGCGGCCGTGTCCTTCGCGAGGCGCAGGATCTTCGCGCGCTCGGTATCGCCCTCGCGCTCGCCCTGGAGATCGCCGTCGTGCGCGCGACGGATCACGCGGCGCAGGCCGCGATCGCGCGTGGACCTGCGCGCCGGCGGTGCAGCGACGGTTCCGAGCCGCGGACCGCGCTCGCTGTCGACGAGCAGGCGGTCTCCGGTCGCGTAGTCGACATCGCTGGCATCGCACCATTGGATCCGGCCGCCGGTCACGAACCGCACGCCGACCACGCTGACGACGTCCTCGCCGAGCGCGACGCTGCCGGCGGTGAGCAGCGGATAGCTCAGCGGATCGAGATCACCGCCGGGAGCCTCTGCCGGAAGATCCGCGGCGAGCACGACCACGCTCGGCGGCCCGTCGTCATCCGTTCCCCAGCGCTCGCCGGGCGTCTCGACCACCGGCTCGTCGACGTCATCGACGTGCGGGCGCCGCGGTGCCTGGGTGAGGCGCGCGGTCGGAGCTTCGTAGGTCTGGGTCGCACGCTGTGCCGTCTCGGCGGTGCGCTGCGGCTCGCGCTCGCGCGGCGGCTGATTCCGACGCTCCGGCCGCTCCGGCCGCTCCGCATTCTCTGGCCGCACCGCACGGCTGCCACGCTGCCGGTCACCACGCGGGCCTCGGGGTTGTTCGCCCGGTTGTCCGCCGCCACCCGGACCGGTTTGCTGCGGATCGGGTTGCTGCGGACCGCGCTGCTGCGGACCGCGCTGCTCCTGTCCGCGAGGCTGATCAGTGCGATGGCCTTGACGCGGTGGTTGCTGTCCACGCTGACCACCGCGACCGCGCGAGCCACGCTCGCCCTGGGGTTGCTGCGCTGGCTGTGCCGCAGCGCTCGCATCCACTGACGGCGCACCCTCGACGACAGGCACGGATGGATCGGCGGGACGCGCCTGCCACTGACGGCGCTGGCGATCACCGCTTGCCGGCTGCGCGGGCTCCGGGCCGTCGGCGGTCGGAGGCTGAGCTTCGGCGCCTGCTGGCGCTGCCTCGCCGGGCCGACGACGACGGCGGCGGCGCCGCTTGCGGGGCTCGCCGGGCTCGCCCGCGCCTGCGCCTGCGGTGGTCTCGGGACCGTCGTCGGGACCGCTATCCGACCCGCCGTCGGATCCCGTGTCCGGACCATCGTCTGCCGGTTCGCTCATGGCGAACCGAGCTGCGGCAGCGTGGCGAGCTGGGCGATCACCGCCTCGATCGCGAGCTGCGGGTTGGCGTTATGGATCGCGACGGCCGTGTGCCAGGACAAGATCGTCTGCGCGCGCGCTGACGCTGCGCGTGCGACCTCGAGCTCCGCCCGGGCAGCAGCCGCGTGTGCGTGCGCGTGCAGCACCTGCGCGGCGGCGATCAGCACGGGGCCGGTATCGCCCTTGGCCTCGGCGATCCGGTTCGGCAGCGTGGTGTCGTGGCGATCGCCGGCGAGCTCCTTGCCGAGCGCTGCGACACGCTCGAGCTTCGCCGGGTCGGCGTCGGAGGGCAGGGCGTTGCCACCCGCGAACCGCACGCGCTGGCACCGGCTGCGGATCGTCGGCAGCAGCTGCTCGGGCGCCGTCGTGCACATCACGAACAGCGTGCGTGCGGGCGGTTCCTCGAGCGTCTTCAGCAGCGCATTGGCGGCAGGCGGAGCGAGCGAGGTGGCCTCCTCGACGATGAACACCCGGACCGCGCCCTCGTGCGGCGGCATGCCCATCCGCGCGATCACCTGGTTGCGCACGCTCTCGATCGGAACGATCTGCGCCGCACCCTCACGGGAAAGCGTCACGACGTCCGGATGGATGCCGGCGGCGATCTTGGCGCATGCATCGCATTCGCCGCAGCCGTCGCTGGCCGCGGGCTCTCGCCGCTGACAGCACAGCGCCATCGCCAGCGCGATCGCGGTGTCGTACATCGGGGCGCCGCGCGGGCCTGACATCAGGTAGGCATGCGGCACGCGGTCGCGTTCGATCGCGCGCCGAAGTTGAGCGACCACGCGGTCTTGGCCGTGCAAACCCGTCCAGACAGACACCGTTGCACGCTACCACGACCCGCCGATCCTGGCGCCCGCGCGCGGGCAGCGTTAGGGTCTCGCCCCATGACGCAGCTCCCCCGCGCGAAGACCGGCACCGGACCACAGGGCGCGCCCGAGGGACCGACGTTCGCCGCATTTCGCGAGGTGCCTCGCACCGGCGTGATCTTCGTGACCACCGAGGCGGGCAAGCGAGGCTACTCGCCGTCGTCCGATGACTGGTGCAATCTCGGTCAGGGAATGCCCGAGGCGGAGGCCCTGCCGGGCGCGCCCCCGCGGATCTCCGAGCTGCCGATCCTTGAGGGCGATCAGGAGTACTCGCCGGTCGCCGGCCTGTGGGAGCTACGCGAGGCGATCGCCAGCTACTACAACGACATGTTCCGCCGCGGCATGGGCAGCAAGTACTCCGCCGAGAACGTCGCCGTGTCGGGCGGAGGTCGAAGCGCACTCACGCGCGTCGCCGCGTCGCTCGGCAACATCAACCTCGGGCACTTCTTGCCCGACTACACGGCGTACGAGGAGCTGCTCTCGGTGTTTCGGCTGTTCTCGCCGATCCCGATCCTGCTCGAGCCCGAGCGCGGTTATGCGTTCTCGGGCGCGGACCTCCGGCGCGAGGTCCTGGGCCGGGGCCTCGCGGCGATCCTCGCGAGCAACCCTGCGAACCCGACCGGCAAGGTGATCGGCGGCAGCGATCTGTCGGAGTGGGTGGCGGTGGGGCGCGAGCTCGACTGCTCGCTGATTTTCGACGAGTTCTACTCGCACTACATCTGGCGTCCTGACCTGATCGCCGCCGGCGCCGCGTCTGGACCGATCGAGACCGCGGCGCGCTACGTCGAGGATGTCGATCGCGATCCGGTGGTGATCCTCGACGGCCTGACCAAGAACTGGCGCTACCCCGGCTGGCGCGTCACCTGGACGGTCGCGCCGAAGAAGATCATCGAGGGCGTGGTGTCCGCCGGATCGTTCCTCGATGGCGGCGGCTCGCGCCCGCTGCAGCGCAAGGCGATCGAGCTGTTGTCGCCCACCACGGCGACCGCCGAGACCAAGGCGATCCACGCCACGTTCGGCAAGAAGCGCGCGAAGCTGCTCAATGGCCTTCGTGACCTCGGGTTCACCGTCGATCTACCGCCCGAGGGCACGTTCTACGTGTGGGCCTCCGCCGCTCATCTCCCGGCGTCGATCAGCGATGGCATGTCGTTCTTCCGCGCCGCGCTCGACCGCAAGGTGATCACGGTCCCTGGCGAGTTCTTCGACGTCGATCCCGGCAAGCGCCGCGGCGGCCGAACGTCGCGATTCCGCCGTCACCTGCGGTTCTCGTTCGGTCCTGCGATGCCGCGCCTCGAGCTCGCACTCGAGCGGTTCAAGGAACTGATCGCGCAGGCGTCCTGATCACGTAGACTCTCACCGTGGCAAGTCCCGCCCCGGAGCCACCACCCAATCCGGCAGCGCCGCCGCCGTCACGACTCAAGCGGATCCTGCGCCGGCTCTGGTGGTTTCACTCGTTCTTCGCGCTGAGCTTTGGCGTCGGCGTCATGCTGTTCGCGCGCGCGGGCCTCGCCCATGCGGACAAGGTCATGATGGCCCTGTTCGTCTCGTGGACGCTGCTGTTCGTCGCGCTCCGGTTCATCGTCGGCCCGGCGAACCGCAAGGAGCAAGAGGGCATCGCGCGCAAGGGCGTGCGCGTCGCCACGAACTACATCATCAAGCAGTTCTATCAGCAGATGTTCTTCTTCCTGACGCCGCTCTACGCATCGAGCGCCACGTGGTCGCTGTCATCGTGGAACTGGTGGCTCGCACCGCTGCTCCTCGTGTGTGCGGTGGTCTCGACGATGGATCTGGTGTTCGACCACTTCATCATGGAGCGCCGCTGGCTCGCGTCCGCGATGTATGGCGTGGCGATGTTCTCGCTGCTGAACGTGCTGTTGCCGCTGGTGGCCGGCGTGGATCATCAGAGCGGCCTCGTGATCGCAGCGGCGGCGACCCCGGCGTCCGTGGCGTTGCTCTCGTTCTCGGTCAAGCAGGTGCTGTCGCCGCAGGGCGCGATCCTCACGGTCGGATCCACGGTGGGCCTACTCGGGCTTGTCTGGTACGGCCGCGCGTTCATTCCTCCGGCGCCGCTCGCAATGCCGGAGACGGCGGTCGGCCACGGTACGTTCGGCTCGTACGAGTGCATGCCCGGCAGCAAGCACGAGATCCGCGCGAACCAGCTCGATGGGCTGCGCTGTGGTTCGCTGCTGCGCGAGCCGGGTGGGCTCAAGGAGGGCGTGGTTCACGTGTGGACGCATCGCGGCCACGAACTGGCGCGGCTCACGCCGACACAGATCCGCTGCGACGGCGAGGGCACGGTGTTTCGCAGCGAGCTGCCGACCAGCCTGGTGCCGAGCGACCCGACCGGCAAGTGGGCGTGCGCCACGTACACCGTCGGCGGCCAGCTCGTCGGCGTGCGCAAGTTCGAGGTGCTGACGCGTACCGGCGAGTCGATCGACGATCACCCGCGGCCACCGACCGGGTCGGGCTCGGCGGGCAGCGGATCCGCGACGGGATCCGGCGGTAGCGCGAATCCGGGATCCGGATCGACGTCCGGTTCTGCGAGCGGCTCGGGCCGCTAGATTCGCAGGGCGAGGAAGCCGGCCGGCGCGAACGAGCCCTTGACCGAAAGATCATCGAAGCCGAGCGACAGGCCGAGGTCGAGGTAGCGGCGCGGTGTGTAGTTGAAGCCGGCGCGGATGAACGTGGTCGAGCGATTGCCGTCGAAGTCCTCGAGGTTGATGCCGAGCCGCCCGTAGAGCACGAGCTTCGGCGCCTGCTGGTACTGACCGAACACGGTCGGGCGGATGGAGCCGCGGGAGGTGATCGTGTTGGCCGGCGCAGCGGCGTACGCGGCGTTCGTCGCCTGTTGATAGAAGCTCGGCGCGAACTTGCGGATCTTGAAGGTCAGCAGCTCGTCCATGCCGCCGAGCGCGAACTTCTCGGTGAAGATGAACTTGATCGGCGCGCCGAGCGTGAGGCCGACCGCGACCGGATCGATGTAGACCGGCACGCCGACCTTCACCGCGATCCAGTCCTGGACCAGCACGGTGACGTCGAGGCCCACGGCCTTGCCGGGGTGGACGCCGACCTTGTCGCTGGTCAGCGTCTTCGGGTCATCATAGATCCCACCGAGCAGGTAGGTCAGCCCGAGCTGGATCTGCCGGGTGATGCCGTACCGTGCGCGCAGCGCATCGGCACCTGCGATCGGGCTGACCTGCGCGTGGGGCGCGAGCGAGACCTCGGACATGTTCTGCGGCAGCGTGATCGGGCGCTGCGATTCCTCGATCGGATAGCCCGACTTCTTCTTCACCGGTGCGACGACGACGACCGCCGCGCTGCCCTCCGTGCCCTTCGGCGCATCGGGATTCTCGTTGACGCCTTCCATGTCGGACGGTGGAGGATCCTCGGCCATCTGCACGGCGCTGCCGGCACCGCTGCCCGACGCCGACCCGGATCCGGATCCGGATCCCGTGGCGGGCGCAGGCGGAGCTGCGTCCTTCGCCGGAGCGACCGGACCTTTCTTGGCGGGTGCTTTCTTCGCACCTTTGGGCGCACCCTTCGGCTGGGCCACGACGACCGTCGTCGCGGAGGCAACCAGGACCACGCACAGCACGGACAGCAGGCGACGAACCCTCATGCGGCGGAACATACACGATCTAGGAGATCGGTTGCCTGGTGCCGCGGGACGCTAACAGTGGCCGATCCAGCGGGGCCGCGGGCGCGGGGGTTCGGCACAGGCGATCGCTGGCTCGCGCTCGCGGATCGCCAGGGCCGCCGCGGCCGCGCCGATCATCGCGACGAATGCACGCCGCGTCGGCGGTCTCCACGTTGTGCGCTCGTCGGTGGGCGGACGGCGCTCGCTCACTCCGGCACACACACCGGGCTGTCGTAGCCGAGCGAGAGCTCGTTGAGGCCGAGCAGCTTGTTGCACTCGTCGGAGTCGTCCACACCGCCGGATCGCATCGAGGCGCCTAGCACGTCGCTGTTCACCCCGAGGTCACCGAGGAGCTCCTTCGGGATGTCTTTGACGTCCTTCTCGCTGGCAGGCGGGCGGGGGTTCTCCGCGGCATCGAGCAGCTGCTGGTTGAACCACCCGAGGAAGAAGATCGGGTTGTAGTGATAGACCTCGCCGTTCGGCGCGAGCCGCGCGTGCTTGGCCACCGCCGCGTCCCACCACAGGCCCGGCGTGATCTGGTCGGCGATCATCTGGTCGATCTCGGCGGGCTTGAGATCCTTGAAGTCCTTCGGGAACCGCAGCGCATCGGGCCAGCTCGGATCGGCCGTCCACTCCGAGACGTGGAACGTCACGATCGACCGCATCTGGCTGCCGCCGCCACCGTCGTAGAAGCTCGAGAGCTCTTGCCGCGACAGCTTCCCATCGTGGTTGCTATCGATCAGCTCGTTGATCTTCGCGGCGTCGCAGAACCGCCCGCCCGCGGTGCCGTCGACGACATCGAACGGCGAGCGGGGGACGCCGACGAACAGCTCGCTGTTCGCGAAGAACTCGATGTGAACCTGTGCCTTCGCGTACTCGCCCGGCCCGGCCTTGCCGACGTGGCCGATCAGCGCGCCGGCCTCGACCGGCTCGTCGAGCAGCACCACCGCTCCGCCCTTGGCGTTCTGCTTCTTCCAGCTGCCATCGGTCTTGGTGATCCACGCGGGCTGCTTCTCGGTCGCCTTGAGCTCGTCGGCGAGGTGCATGTACAGCGAGTAGAACTGGACCTTCGACGTGCCGAGCGCCATGTCGTGCCGGAGCAGCACGAAGTTGACCGAACCGATCGGCGAGTCGGCGCCCATCCGTGCCACCACGAGCCGGCCCGGGAACGGCGCGAACACCGGGGCGCCGACCTTCGCCGCGATGTGGACGCCGCCGTGCCACAGCCGCGCCTCGCCCCACGGCCCGACCGGGAAGTACCCGCCGTCCGCCTTGTTCTCGTTGGCCTTGAACAGCTGGTTGGTATCGTCCTTGAGCTCGTCGGACTGGGTGGGGATGTTGGGCCGCTCCTCGTTCTTCTTCGGCTCGCCGCGCGGGAATACCGGGAAGCAGAACGAGCCGCGCAGCTTCGAGCAGAACCCTCTGAAGTCGAACGGGCCGGGGTCCCACTTCTGACCGGTCAGGTGGTAGTGGCCGATGTAGCCCGAGAACGCGAAGCTGCCCGACGAGCCCTGTTGCGTCAGCGTGTCCCAGTGCTGGACGCCGGGCGACGACTGCGGGAATTCGGCCGGGATGTTCGGCAACAACCGCTGCAGCGCGCGGGCGAGCTGCGTGAACGAGGTCATCTGCGCCTCGGTGAACTCGAACGCGAGGAACGTGTGGCCGTTGATCCTGCACGGCACGGGCTTGCGGTTGGGCCCGTTCTTGCCACTCGCGTAGTAGTTCGGGTCGAGCTTGACGTCGCCGCGGTTGCACAGCTCGACGCCGATCGAGGCGGAGTTCCACTCGGCGGCGTGATAGGCGCAGAGCGCGAGATCGATGGTCTGGAAGATCGTGCCGTCGTTATCGATGAGGAAGTGACACGACAGACCGCGCTCGTTCTGCATCACGGAGAACGCCATGTCGGAGGATGCGCAGCCATCGTGGTGCACCACGAATTGCCGGATCACCGACTTCACCGCCTCCATCGGCGGATTGTTGCCGTAGCGTTGAAGCGCAGGGCGGAACATGTAGCGCCGCGTGTACGGCTTCGGCAGCTTGCCGTAGGGAATCGCGCCGCCCAGGCCGGGGATGCATGGAGGCCGCGGATCGGTCTCGGTCGTGAAGCACCCCAGCGACGTCGCGTTCCAGAATGGCGGGTCCTGGAACGTCACGACCGGCGCGTCGACCTTGAAGGTCTGATTCGCGATGATCAGGGTGTTGCTCGGTCGGTACTTGCCCATCCGTGGAAGATCCTATTGTGCCAAGAAACGCAGCTCGATGGAGCCGATCCGCAGGCTGACGCCGTGCTGGAGCGCGTACTCGGCCACCCGAACGCCGTTGACAAACGTGCCGTTGGTCGAGCTGCGGTCGTAGAGCCGGCAGTTGCCGAAGTGATCCATGGCGATCTGCGCGTGCTGACCCGAGGTGTAGCCATCGTCGATCAGGAGATCGCAGCCGGGTTGCTTGCCGATCAGAAAGCCGTTGTGCAGCGGTTGCCGCTCGCCGGTGCGAGGTCCGGTGAGGAAGATCAGGTGCGGACCGGGAGCCACCGCTGCTGCCACCGGAGCGACCGGCGCAGCGGGCGCGGCCGCGACCGGCTTCGGCGGCTTCGGTTTGTTCTGCTTGCCCGGAGGCGGCGCCACGCCCGGAGGCAGCGGCACCGCCGGTGATCGCTTCGACAGCGCGTAGCCGATGCTCACCAGCACCGCGAGACCACCGAGCGCGATGCCGCCGAGCAGCAACACCCAGCCGACCAGTCCGCGGCCGCCGGGCGCGCTCGGTACCGCGCAGATCGTCCCCGCGCAGTACCCGGCGCAGCTCTCGCCGTTGCACGTGGATTCGGGGACGGGCAGCTCGTTCGAGGTCGCCTGGACGCGTCCAACGGTGACAACCTTGAGCTTCTTGCCGGTTGGATCGTCCTCGGGGCCGAGGAAGTAGGTCAGCACGTACTGATTCAGGATCTCGTCGCGCAGCTGCTCGAACGCCGGTGCCCACGAGTCGGCCTTGTCGCGCTGCAGCCAGCGAAACGTGCCGAGCGATCGCCGCGAGAGCTCACCGAGTGCGAGCAGCGGCCGCCGGGTCTTGCTGGCCGAGAAGGCGAACGTGTGGATGCGCACCTGTTCTTTCGCGGCGCGCGTGCCGAGCTTGGTGACGCGCTTGCGTTCGTTGGCCCCGTCGCGGCCATCGCTGATTACCAGGATGATCTTGCGGAGCGGCCGGCCCTCGGGCTCGGTCTTCGCCCGCCTCAGCAGCGAGAGCCCCCGCTCGATGGTGTCGAGCAGCGCGGGATCCGCAGAGGTCCCGTCGTTGGCCAGCGCTGCCGCGCGGGCACGTGCCTGCTTCATCGAGGTCAGCTTGCCCGCGCCCACGGTATCGCCATACGGCAGGATCGCGACCCGCGTGGTGGTCTCGTCGAGCGCCGCCAGCAGGTTGAGATCGAGCGTCTCGGCGATCACCGGCAGCACCTCGGTGTAATCGGTGGTGCTCTGGACCACGACGACCAACGCGATCGCCTCCTTGGTCCCGCCGAACCTGCCGAGCGCGTACGGCGCCTTGAGCTCGCTGCCACCAAGGTAGCTCTTGATCGTCTTCGGATCGGTGAGGTCGATCAGCTGGCCTTGCAGCGTCAGGGCCGACAGCTCGATCCGCAGCCGGGTCCCGGTGATCGCCGCCGGCTCGTGGTCCACGTGATCGACGACGAGCCGGTAGCTCGGTTTGGCGGGTGCGTCATCGGCGTGAACCGGAGCTTTACCGAGCGCGATCAGCACCAGGAGCATGGCCAGCGCGGCACGCCTCATCAGGCGGGCGAAGGTAGCACCTCTCACGTCGACAGGCGGAACCGATGCAGCACCGGGACGAACGACAACAGATCCATCTCCGACGTCGTGGTTCCGTTGGTCCAGTTGTTGATCACGAGCGGCAGGCCGTCGGCATCGAGCCGATCCGAGAGAATCCCGATGTGATCGGGCCCCGAGCGCGACGGGAACGTATCCATGAAGATCACGTCGCCCGGGCGCAGCGGATCCGCGGGATCGTCGAGCCGCGGAGTGTGCCGCTCCCAGTGTCGCTGGAAGTAGGGCAGGAGCGTGCCGACCCGGCGGTGGTCGATGCTCGCGTTGCCGGCGCCCTTCACCATCGGATACGCGCGCGGCGCACGGCGGATGTCCTCGTGCAGCGCCTTCTGGAGGTCGACGCCCGCGTTGCGAACCGCGCGCACGATCACATCCGTGCACACGCCCATCTCGCGCGGCACGTCTCCGTTGGGGTACGTCAGCTCGAAGTATCCCTCGGTGTAATCGTCGGCATTCAGCACGGTCTTCTTAGCGCCGATCAGCACGTCGAGCGGATCGGGGATGCCGTCCCGATCGGCATCATGCACGGCGATGGCGTCGGTGATCGGCGCGCGCGCGAGCAGGCCGGCGAGCTCGCTGCGATCGCCGGCACGGAGCGCGAGCTCGCGGCCGCCCACCTGCAACCGGCTCGCGCCACCGAGCGGGTAGCTCTTGCGCGGGAAGCCATTGATCGAGAGCACCAGCACACCGTGCCGGGCATCGACCGTGGCCGACAGCTGATCGGCGCTCGCGCGAGGCAGCTCGAGCTGGATCTTCGGATCGAGATCGCTCCAGATCCCGGTGTCCGACACTCCCAGGCAGACCTCCGCGGCGGCGTCGGGGGCGCGCGAGAGCGGTGCCGCAGGCGCCGGGCCCGGCGCAGCGGCACTCTCGCCATTGCAACCCGCTGAGATCACGAGGCCGATCGCGCCGCAAAGAATCTGGGAACCGAGCTGGAAGCCTGGTGTCATACCGCCCTGTAGGAGCCTGTCTTGGCTCCGTCGTGCTGCGTTCGACGTTCGAGACACGCCCATGCAGCCCGCGATTGCACGGTTTCTGGTTTGGGCCTAATGATCGTTGTACCCCGGAGGACCTGATGAGCTTTGTGGATTTTTCGTCCTGGCCGCGCGAGCAAGAGCAGACCTTCGTGGTGTTCGAGCAGCAGCAGGCTGAATCGAAGAAGAAGGCGATCATGTTCGGCGCCATCGCCGGCGTCCTCCTGTTCGTGTTCATGGTCGGCGTGTATGCCGGCGTCGAACCCGACCACAAGGACCTGTCGAGCGGTATGAACATGTCGAACCTCTCGAAGAAGTCGTCGAAGGACAAGGTCGAGGCTCCGGCTCCGGCTCCGGCTACCGACAAGAAATAGGCTCGACGCGGTCCCATGACCGCCCGCACGTTCGGTTCTTTCGTGGTCGCGCTCGCCGCATGCGGTGTGCGACCTGGGACCGCGGCTCTGCCGACGCCCGAGGAGCGCGCTGCGTTCATCGCGTCCGAGCGCGGCCCGGGCGGCGCGCAGCTGGTCGCGATCGATGCGCACGGCGATCGTCAGTACTCGGTGCTCGTGATGGCGGGCGGCACGGTTCGCGACACCCATCCTGCGCTGTCTCCGGACGGCCGCTGGATCGTGTTCGCCTCGAGCCGCGAGCGCCCGCTCGATCAGACCAGCCTGTGGATCGCACCTGTCGGCGTCGAGGTCACGCCGGTGCGGCTGACGTCGGGGCCGTCGATCGAGAGCCATCCAACCTGGACGCGTGATGGCGCGGCGATCGTCTACGCGTCGACGCGCGATGGCGGCGACTTCGATCTGTGGCGTCAGCCGATCGAGGGCGGCCGGCCGGTCGGCGAGCCGGTGCAGCTGACGACCGGCCCCGCGCAGGAGGTGACGCCCACGGTCGCGCGCGACGGTACGGTGATCTACGCCGCGGTCAGCGCGCTGCCTGGCAACCAGGTCGAGAGTCACCTCGAGCAGCGCGCGCCGGATGGCTCGATCACGCGCCTGAGTGCCGATGCGGGGGATGCTTCCCCGGCGCTGTCTCCCGACGAGACCCAGCTCGCATTCTCGCGGGTCGGCTCGAGTCAAGACCACGTGAACAACGAGCTGTGGCTCATGCGGCGATCCGATGGCAAGGCCGAGCGCGTGATCGAGCTACCGCTGACCGAGGAGAGCGGGCCGGTGTGGTCGCAGGACGGGCGATACCTGTTCGCCACGTCGGTACTGCGCGGCGATCCGGCAGCCAATCGCGCGGTGTTCTCGTCGGTGATCTACGTCGATCTCGGCGAGCGACCGATGCGGGCGCGGATGCTGAAGGATCACGCGGGAGGTATCGTGCGGTTAACGCCCGCGATCCTCGGACGCACGCTCGATGTCGCGGCGCTGCGCGCGAATCCAGAGTACGTTACCGAGCTCGCACGGATCATGGCCGAGTTGATCGAGGCAGCGAGGAACGGAGGACAGCGATGAGCCGGTTTGGGATCACATGGGTTGTCGCGGTGGGCTGCGGCACCACGGCGCCGCGCGTCGAGCATCCCGACGCCGCGCGCGCACAGCTCTCGCTCGCCGCTGACGATCGGATGGTGCTGGTCCCCGCTGGCAAGTTCATCGCCGGCTCGACCCCCGAGGAGCGCGGCGCGGCGTACGACGACTACCTCGCGGCGACGTCGAGCGACGCGGCGCGCGAGCGCAAGTGGTTCGATCGCGAGCAGGACCGCCACCAGATCACGCTGCCCGCGTTCAAGATCGATCTCATGCCCGTGACTCAGGCGCAGTACGCCGAGCTGGTCGCGACCGGCAAGCTTCCGGCGCCAGCGATCGACGATGCCGCCTGGCGTGCGCAGGGCTTCTCGAATGACTTCGCGAGCGAGGTCATGCGGTTCGTGTGGACCCAGAGCGCCCCGCCCGGCGATCGCCTCGATCATCCGGTGGTGCTGGTGACCTGGGACGAAGCGAATCGCTACTGCGCGTGGCGCGGCGAGCTGCGCGGCGAGCTGCGCCGGCTGCCAACCGCCGCGGAGTTCGAGAAGGCAGCGCGCGGCGACAGTGGGGTCGCGTATCCGTGGGGCAACGCGTTCGATCCCAGCAAGCTCAACAGCGCGGATCGCGGACCCAAAGACACGGTCCCGGTCGGCACGTTCACCGCCGGAGCGAGCCCGTACGGCGTGCTCGACCTCGCCGGCAACGTGGGCCAGTGGACGTCGACACCGGATGGCGATGGCATGATGCTCGTCAAGGGTTCGGCCTGGGAGGACCCTGCGGGCCTCGGGCGCGCGGCGGGGGCACAGGGTCGCAAGCAGAGCACGCGCCACGTGACGATCGGGTTTCGCTGCGCGGCACCGCCATGACCGCGATCGTCGTTCACGGAGGATCCGGAGACATTCCGGTGGAACGCCATGACCGCCTGCGCTCCGCGGTCCGGATCGCTGCCGCCGCGGGTCACGCGATCCTCGCCGCCGGCGGCAGCGCACTCGATGCGGTGGTCGCTGCGGTGCGCGTGCTCGAGGATGATCCGGAGCTCAATGCAGGAACCGGATCGGTGCTGACGCGCGATGGCACCGTAGAGACCGATGCGGCGGTGATGACCGGGCACGACCAGCGGATCGGCGCGGTTGGCGCGGTGCCGGAGCTTGGATGCGCGATCGCACTCGCGCGCGCGGTGCTCGAGCGCGGCGAGCACGTGCTGCTCGCGGGACCGGCCGCGTGGAGGTTCGCCGCGGAGGTCGGCATCACACCCGCTGCACCGGGAGCGCTGACAACCGATCGATCGCGCGCACGACTCCACGAGTATCTCGCACGAGCTGGCTACCGCGAGCGCGAGGGCGGGACGGTCGGCGCCGTCGCGCGCGATCACGCCGGTCGGTTCGCGGCCGCGACGTCCACGGGAGGCGTATGCGGCAAGCGAGCAGGCCGGATCGGTGACTCGCCGATCGCAGGCGCAGGCACGTGGGCCGATCGCACGATCGCGGTCAGCGCGACCGGCGACGGTGAGGCGATCCTGCGCGTCGCGCTGGCGCGTAGTGTCGCGCTCCGCGCGCCGCGCGGACTCGCGGCGGCTGCGCTCGACAGCCTTGCGGAGCTGTCGTCGATCACGGGCGGGGCCGCCGGGCTGATCGCGATCGATGATCATGCGCGGGTGACGCTTCGGCTGTCGCAGGCGATGCCTGTCGCGTGGGTCGACGTCGCAGGTGCGGGCGACAGCCTCGCCGACCCGGTGTGAGGCAGCGGATGGTGGATTGTCCTCACTGCGCCACGCTGGCGCGCTGGCTCGTTGGCTAGCCACTGCGACCCTCGTCGGTGTCGCAATAAGTTGCTGTCGCCACGCTGGGATCACTTCGTGGTTCCAACGGCCTAGCCCTTGCTTTGGTGCCGCCGCATCAACCCCTTCGTTTGCTTACTTGGAGTCTTGAAACCATGCGTTCGCTGATCGCTGCCGCCCTCGCGGCCCTCCCGCTGCTCTCGCTGTCCCTGGTATCCGCCTGCGCGTCGTCCGATGCCGACGACGAGTTGCTCGCGGACTCTACCGATAACGCCAACCTCGATGGCAAGGCCGACGCCGACAACGGCGCGTACACTTACTACGCGATCCGTCAGGACATGCGCCGCTGCGCCTCGCCGATGTGCGGCGGCTGGTTCCTCTCGCGCGTCAACCGCCCCACCACCGTGTGCAACACCGGCTCGTCGGCCGCGGAGTGCTACACGCCGGTCCTCGACTGGTCGGAGTCGGCCCTCGATCAGGGTCAGCAGGACAAGCTGCTCGGCAAGGCCGGGCAGGCTGCGATCCGTGACAGCAAGCTCGCGCTCGTGCGCGGTCGGTTCGTCAAGAAGAACACCACCACGCCGCGCCCGGAGCTCGGCAAGTTCGTCGTCACCGAGGCGTGGGTCGCCGAGGGTGACCACGCGCCGTCGGGCGTGTTCGCGAAGGTCTATCAGAACGGCATCCGCTGCATCGCGGCGCCGTGCCCGTCGCTGACCGAGAAGGGCCTCAACACCAGCAACACCTTGAACATCAGCGATCTCGACTTCTCGCCGTCAGGCATGACCGGTCGCCAGGTCGATGGCTTCAACGAGCAGCTGATCGCGCCGAGCGGTATCATCGTCGCCGGCGATCGCTACGCGTTCTCGGTCTCCGGTCGCCCGGGCAAGGGCCGCACGGTCAGCAACGGCTTCACCCGCCTCGCGAACGCGCCGGCCACCGACTGCTTCGTCGGCGGCTGCTCGGGCCAGCTCTGCTCGGACCACGATGGCGCGATCTCCACCTGCGAGTGGCGCCCGGAGTTCGCGTGCTACCAGGACGCTAACGCGAAGTGCGAGCGCCAGCCCTCGGGCACGTGCGGCTGGACGCCGACGGCAGAGCTGACCGGCTGCCTCGCGCACCCGACCACGCCCTGATTTACCCGCGTTGAATGCCCCGCGGTCCCCGGCGCAGGTTCCCCGCCGATGAGGACCCTGGGGCAGCTCTGCGTCGTGCTGGCGATGTGTGCGTCCGCGTGTGGCCCGGCAGGCCGTGATGTCGGGGGCGGCGGTGGTGACGGCGGCGCCGGCGCCGGCGCCGGCGATGGCGGGCTGGATGCCGACCCGGGCGGTGGCGGGAGCGGTGACGGGATCGTGACGCTCGAGGCGTAGCCACCGAAGTAGGTACCGGCGACCACGCGATCTCCGACCTCCAGGTCCTTCACGTGGTTGCCGACCGCGGAGATCGTGCCGCTGACCTCGTAGCCGGGAACGAACGGCTTCTTCGGCGCGTCGGGATACAGGCCGATCCGCATCTGGACGTCCGCGAAGTTCACGCCGGAGTACGCGACGTCGATCGCGATCTCGTCGGGGCCGGGCTCGCGCGGCGCGAGCGTGCGTACCCGCATGGTGGAGGCGGGACCGTAGTTCTCGATCGCGATGTCCCGGTGCGATGCAGTCATGGAGCCTCCGTTAAAAGTTCTACAAGTATCGAACTGTAAGTACGAAGAAAAGCCGCGTCTGGACGCGGCCTTCCGAGCTAGACGCCGTGCAGGGTGAGCGCGGTGCGGAGCACGGCGAGTCCTTCAGGATCGACCGAGCAGATCAGCTGCTTGCCCTCGCGCTGGGTCTGGATCAACCCCGCGTCGGCGAGCTCCTTTACGTGGTGCGATACAGTGGGAGCACCGAGGTCGAGCCCGCCAAGTAGCTTCGCCAGGAAGCAGTCGTGGACCCGGCCCTTCGCCAGGTCGAGCTTGCTCTCCTCGAGCAGGTTCATGAACAGCCGCAGCCGGTTGGGATTCGACAGCGCCTTGAACATCCGCGCGAGGCGGTCGACGTCATCCCTGGGCACGCTCACTCAATACGAATGTTGTCGAACTATGTCAAGCGAGGAATCACGGGGCGGTGGGGACGTGGGCCATGAACCGCTTCACGCTGCGGCGGTCCCACTGGGCGAGCGCGTAGGTGATGAGGTGCTCGGGTACGTGGTCCTGGCTCGCGATCATCCGCATCAGGGCGAGCGCGAGATCGGCATCCGCGATCGACCACTCGGCGAACATCTGGGTCTTGCCGGGTGCGATCAGCGCGGATGCGACCCGGATCAGCTCGTCGGCGTCGGCGTGTCCCTTCTCGCTCATCGGCCGCCCGGTCGGGCGACCGAACACGGACGACGTCGGGCGATCGCCACGCAGGGCCATCAGGCTCGTGCGCAGCCACGACATCACCTGCCGCGCGTTCGCCCGCTGACCGAGGTCGGCCGGAAACAGCCGTGGGTAGTCGGGGGACGGAAACGCCTCGGCGAGGTACTCCGAGATCGCGAGCGATTCGGTGAACCAGGTGTCGCCATGGCGGAGCGCAGGCACCTTCGGGAACAGCGCCTGGCTCGCGAGCTGCGATCGCAGCGGCTCGGGAATCGGCAGCGGGGTGGCCACGATGTCGAAGGTCAGCTGTTTCTCCTCGAGCGCGACCAGCGCATGGAACACCCACGGGCTCATCCAGGCCGAGTCGACGTAGAGGGTCAGGTCGGAAGCCATGCGCGCACCGTATCACCGGAGGTCAGATGGGTCGTGGATGCCGAGCAGCTCGGGTCCTACACCGTGCATGCCTGCCTCGGTGCGGGCGGGATGGCAACGGTGCATCGCGCCGAGAAGCCGATCGGCGCCGGTGTGAAGCGCGAGGTCGCGCTCACGCGCCTGCGGCCGCAGCTCGCCACCGACACGCTGTTCCGATGCGCAAGAACCTCCCGAGCAACCTGGAACCGCCGGTGGACAACGAGGCCACCATGCCCGACACCCGGGTCTCCGACCCGTTCTGCGACGACCGAGCGCGCCCCGACTCTGTAATCATTCGCCTTCCCGGATCGCGGCAGGTACAGTGATTGTGGCGTGAGATCGAAGCGGCGTAGCTGGCTCGTGACACTCGGCGTGGGCGCCGTGCTGGCAGGGTCGGCCGCGGCGTATGCCCCACCCGTCCAGCTGCGCGACGTGGCGCTGGCTCTCCCGGCGGCTCGCGGCAGGATCGCGGTGAGCGATGCCTGGGTGACGCAGGACGATGTGCCCGTGCTCTCGATCCCCAAGCTCGTGGGCGATGGCCAGCACTGGCGAATCGAGACCGCGCGCGGCGCGATCCACGTCTGGGTCCCGCACACCTACGAGCCGGCGACCGCGATCACGGTGGTGTACGTCCACGGCTACTTCACCGATGTCGATGGCGCCTGGCGCGATCACCGGCTCCCCGAGCAGTTCGCGCTGTCGGGGATCAACGCGATGTTCATCGCGCCCGATGCCCCGTCCGACAAGTATAAGCCGGTGGCCTGGCCGTCGCTGCACGCGCTGCTTGCCTCGGTGGTCGCGGACATCGGCGTGCCGATGCCCAAGGGACGTGTCGTGGCGATCGGTCACTCCGGTGCATACCGCACGCTCGAGCAGTGGCTGCCCAACCAGCGGCTCGACACGATCGTGCTGCTGGATGCCGCGTATGGCGACACCTGGGGCTATCGCAACTGGCTGTACTCGGTACGGGACCATCGCTTGATCGATGTCGGCGACGACACGCTCAACGCCTCGGATGCGCTGCACCGGATGATGCCGGGCACGCTGGTCATCGACGGCTTCCCGAACGACGAGCTCACCGATCAGGAGCGGGCCGCGCGCATCCTGTACATTCGCTCGAAGGTCGGACACATGCCGCTGGTCACTGGCGGCCACGCGATCCCGACGCTGCTGCGTGCGCTCCGAGCACCGCGGATCTTGACCGCCCCGATCCACTCCCCGCTGGATTGAGCCTGCAAAAGGCCGTTGGCGCCGCCGTTCTGCGCGGTGTGCGGGATGCCGATGCCGGCGTCGCAGATCAGGCTGCCTGCGCGAACACGCGGGCGCGGCGGAGCGACAGGAACACGTCATCCCCATCGCGGAGCGCCAGCGCGGTGCCACGCTCCCAGTCGACGTCGGCGCGGAGGTTCGAGCTCAGCGCCGGCGCTCGGAGCTCGATCTTGAGGCCGGCGCCGAGCGGCGTGACGCGAAGCACCCGTGCGGCGATCGCGCCGGCGGTATGCGCCCGGCCGATCTCGACCTCGTGGGGCCGTACGTACACGCGGCCACTGCGGGGACCAGCGCCATCATCCTCGACCTCGACGAACACGTCACCGACGCGCGCGCGACCCGCATCGAGCTGCGCGTCGAGCACGTTGACGTGACCGAGGAACTGCATCACGAAGTCGTTCGCTGGCCTCTCGAACACCTCGGCCGGCGAGCCGACCTGCTCGACGCGGCCGTGGTTCATGATCACCACGCGATCGGCAACCTCGAACGCCTCGTCCTGATCGTGGGTGACGAACACCGTGGTCAGATGGATCTCGTCATGGAGGCGGCGGAGCCAGCTGCGCAGCTCGGCGCGGACCTGGGCGTCGAGCGCGCCGAACGGCTCGTCGAGCAGCAGCACGCGAGGGCGGGCGGCGAGGGCCCGAGCGAGCGCGATCCGCTGGCGCTGACCTCCGGAGAGCTGCGAGGGCAGGCGGCGGCCCAGGCCCTCGAGCTGCACCAGCTGAAGTAGCTCCTTCACCCGTGCGGCGACCTCTACGTCGGGCCGGTTACGGACGCGCAGGGCGAACGCGACGTTCTCGAACACGTCGAGGTGGCGAAACAGGGCGTAGTGCTGGAACACCAGACCCACGTTGCGCTGGCGCGCGGACTGCGAGCCGAGGTCGGTGCCATCGAGAAATGCGGTGCCGGTGTCGGGCTGCTCGAGTCCCGACAGGATCCGCAGCAACGAGGTCTTCCCGGAGCCCGAGGGTCCGAGCAGCGCCACGAGCTCTCCACTCGGGACCTCGAGGCTGACGTCGTTCAGGGCCTTGAACGTTCCGAATTGCTTGCTGATCGATTTGACGGTGATGGTCACGACGCTGCTTCCTCTCGCTGCCGCGCGATCACTCGACGAGCGATCAGGCTGGCGATACCAATGATCACGAGCAGCGAGGCCACGGCAAACGCCGCCTGGTACTCGTACTCGTTGTAGAGGATCTCGACGTGCAGTGGCAGCGTGCTGGTGCGGCCGCGGATGTTGCCAGAGACCACGCTCACCGCGCCGAACTCGCCCATCGCGCGCGCCGTGCACAGCACCACGCCGTAGAGCAGGCCCCACTTGATCTTCGGCAGCGTGATCCGCGTGAACATCTGCCACGGGCTCGCGCCGAGGACGATCGCGGCCTCCTCTTCCTCGTGACCCTGCGCTTCCATCAGCGGGATCAGCTCGCGCGCGACGTAGGGGAACGTCACGAAGGTCGTCGCGAGGACGATGCCGGGCAGCGCGAAGATCACCTTGATGCCGTGCGCGGACAGCCACGGGCCAAGCACGCCATGTGCGCCGAACAGCAGCACGAAGACCATGCCGCCGATCACCGGCGACACCGCGAGTGGCAGGTCGATCAGCGTGATCAAGAGTGCCCGGCCGGGGAACCGGAACCGCGCGATTGCCCAGGCGGCGGCCACGCCGAACACCACGTTGAACGGCACCGAGATCGCGGCGGCGATCAGCGTGAGCTTCAGTGCGCGCAGCGCCTGCGGATCGGTGATCGCGCTGCCATACGCGGCGATGCCATGGGACAGCGCGGCGACCACGACCGTGGCGAGCGGGACCACGACGAACAGTACGACGAACGTGACACCGACGCCGATCACGATCCGACGGACCCACGCGGGCTCCGTGGTGGCGCGGCGCGGAACCGCGCGCTCGAGCGGGAGCAGGCTCATACGTGCCCCGCACGCCGGCGCGTCCAGGCGCCGAGCCCGTTGATCGCGAGCAGCATCGTGAACGAGACGAGCAGCATCACCAGGGCGAGCGCGGTGGCCCCCGGATAGTCGTAGCCCTCGAGGCGAGACATGATCAGCAGCGGCGTGATCTCGGTTTCGTACTGCTTGTTGCCGGCGATGAACACGACCGAGCCGTACTCTCCGATCGCGCGGGCGAAGGCGAGTGCGAAGCCGGTGAGCATCGCGGGCGCCACGGCGGGGAAGATCACGCGGCGGAGCGTCTGGGCGCGCGAGGCACCGAGCACGGCCGCAGCCTCCTCGACCTCGGGCTCGAGCTCCTCGAGGACCGGCTGCACGGTGCGCACCACGAATGGCAAGCCGATGAACACGAGTGCGAGCGTGATGCCGAGCGGCGAGAACACCGCCTTGATCCCTAGCGGCTCGAGGAACCTACCGACGAGGCCGGTAGGGGCGAGTACCGTGGTCAGTGCGAGACCGGACACGGCGGTGGGCAGCGCGAACGGAATGTCGACGATCGCGTCGATGATGCCGCGACCGGGAAACCGGTAGCGGACCAGCGCCCACGCCAGCAGGGTGCCGAACACGACGTTGATCGTCGCGGCGATCAGCGATGCGCCGAACGTTATCTTGTACGACGCCAACGCGCGCGCACTGGTCGCCAGCTGCCACAGCTCGCTCCACGACATCTCGGCGGTCTTCACCGCGAGCGTCGCCAGCGGGATCAGCACGATCAGCGAGAGGTACACGAGCGTGTACCCCATCGTCAGCCCGAAACCGGGGAGGCTGCGTGACCGAGCCACGAGCTAGTCCTGCTTGCTGAGCTGATCGAACGCGGCGCCGTCCTCGAAGTGCGCGGCCTGCGCCTTCGCCCAGCCACCGAACTGCTCGTCGATCGTGAACAGCTTGATCGTGGGGAACGTGTTCGCCGGCACGGCGGTCAGGTCGTGCGGGCGGTAGTAGTTGTCCGCCGCGATCTTCTGGCCCTCGGGCGAGTACAGGAACTGCAGGTACGCGGTGGCGACCTCGCGGGTGCCGCGCTTGTCCACCACGTCGTCGACGATGGCGACCGGAGGCTCGGCGAGGATCGACACGCTCGGCACCACGATCTCGACCTTGTCGGCACCGAGCTTCTTGACCGCGAGCAGCGCCTCGTTCTCCCACGCGATCAGCACGTCTCCGATCCCGCGCTCGACAAAGGTCGTCGTCGCGCCGCGCGCGCCGGAATCGAGCACGGGTACGTGGGTAAACAGGGCGTGGACGAACGCGCGCGCCTTCGCGGGATCTCCGCCCGACTGGCGCGCGGCATAGCCCCACGCCGCGAGGTAGTTCCAGCGAGCGCCTCCAGAGGTCTTCGGGTTCGGCGTGATCACCTCGACGCCGTCCTTCACGAGGTCACCCCAGTCGCGGATCGCCTTGGGGTTGCCCTTGCGCACGAGGAACACGATGGTCGAGGTGTAGGGCGCGGCGTGGTGGGGCAGGCGGTTCGCCCAGTCCGCGTTGATCAGGCCGGACTTCGCGACGGCATCGACGTCGTAGGCCAGCGCGAGCGTCACGACGTCCGCCTCGAGGCCATCGATCACGGCGCGGGCCTGCTTGCCCGAGCCGCCGTGCGACTGCTCGATCGTGACCTTCTGCCCGGTCTTGGCCAGCCATTGCGCAGCGAACGCCTTGTTGACGGCAGCGTAGAGCTCGCGCGTCGGGTCGTAGGAGACGTTGAGGAGCTTGATCTCCTTCGATGCCGACGTGGCCTTGGTCTCCGTGGAGCAACCGGCCAGCGCGGTAACCGCGGCGAGTGCGAGCGAGAACGTCTTCATGACCAGAGCCTCCGTTATAACGGAGGATCTGTCAAGACGGACGAGTCGCCAGGATAACGGATTGCTGCCGCACCACGGCGAGCATCACGACGGACCGAGCGAAGCGCACGGCGGATCGAGCCACCGACCGGGGCGGAAGATCAAGGACCGCTTCGAGCACGGGGTGTAGATTTGCGAGCGTGCGGACCCTCGGTGTCTCGATCGCCGCGGTGATCGCCGTGCTCGGCATCCGCTGCGTCACGTGCAAGGCCCCACCGACACCCGTGCGGTTCGCCACCTTCAACATCGAGGACTTCCCCAAGGATCGGCGACAGATCGAGGGCGCGTTCGACGAGATCAAGCGGCTCGATGTGAGCTTCATCGCGGTCCAGGAGATCGGCGATCCCGCGCTGTTCACGGCCGAGGCCGCCAATCGCCTCGGCGGAGCCTGGCAGTTCGCCGCGATCGACACGGCCGGCACCGCCGACACCGCGCTGCATCCCACGCATCACCTCGGCGTGCTGTTCGATCGTCGGTCGTGGAAGCTCGTCGATGTGATGTCGCACGACGAGACCCGGCTCGGCTCGACCCACAAGCCTACGCTCGAGGTCCGGCTCGAGCCCGCGAACGGCGGCAAGATCCTCCGCCTGTTGGTGGTGCACCTCAAGGCTGGCGGCGAGAACGTGGAGATCCGTGCACAGCAGCACCTCGCGCTCGCGCGGATCATCGCGTATCGCTCCGAGCGCACCGTCGTGCTCGGTGACTTCAACGCCACGGAGGACGCAGATCGCGCGAGCCTCGCGGCGCTGGCGCGTCGAACCAATTTGGTGTGGGCCAGCGAGGATCTCGCATGCAGTGCGTTCCTGCCCCGTGACGACGGTTGCTTTCGCGTCCGGCTCGATCACGTGCTCATCTGGCACGCACCGGTAACCGTCGAGACGGCGGGAGGTTGCGCCACGCACGGCTGCGACTGGGAGACGAGCTGTCCCACCTATGCCGCCGATGTATCTGATCACTGTCCGGTCGTCGTCACGCTCGACTAGCGCACGAAACGTACAGCCGAATGTTGTGACCTGCCGAGCGTCGAACCCACAATACAAGGGTAAGGAGCTTTCCATGAACCATCATCTGTCCTCGGTGTCCTCGGTATCCACGGTAGCTGCGCTCGCGCTCGTGCTCTCGGCCTGCGGTAGCGACCCGGTGTCGTACTCCGCGCCGGTCGGGATCAACCTCAAGGCCAAGTCATCGGACACGGCCAACGGTGTCGTCAGCAACGATAAGGGCATCACCACGGAGAGCGGCAATCCCTACGGGAAGTTCATCGCCGACGCCAAGGCCAAGCTCGGTGGCAAGGACCCGTCGCACATCCAGCTCGACAAGGTGCAGCTGTTGCTCGGCGCGAGCTCGACCGGTGTCACGCGGCTCGGCGAGGTGTTCGATGGACCGGTCGAGGTCCTGTTCCAGATCAGCGATTCGAACAACAGCTACCCCGCCGCGACCAGCCTGGTTCCCGCGTCCACCGGATCGTCGACCGAGATCACGACCACGTTCGATAGCGATGCGCTGCCCGCGTTCGACTACCAGAAGCTCCTCGGCGGTGGGTTCAAGGTCGTGCTGCGCGGACCGGCAACGGCCAGCTTCAGCGGCAAGGCTGCATCCGCCGATCTGCAGGTCACCTTCGCGTTCT
>JAYUVX010000437.1:0-9050 GCA_043753855.1 Myxococcales bacterium
AGCTCACCATCGAGGATCTGTTCGCCGGTGGCGCCGACCTCCGTGCCGAGCTGATCCACGGAGAGATTGTTCCGAAGGCCGCACCGCACGTTCCTCACACCACCGCAGAGGGAAAGCTGTCGAGCTGGGCTGCGCGCCGTTTCGATCGCAAGCCCGGGGGACGCTGGCCCGGCAGTTGGTGGATCCGGACCGAGATCCACACCGTGTACGCGGCTCACGAAGTGTTCTGTCACGACATCGCCGGCTGGCGCCGCCATGAGAAGCGCGACTTGCTGGACAAGCTATCCGGGATGCACGCCGCCGGAGTCCCCGACTACTGGGTGATCGATCACGAGGAGCAGATCGTGTTCCTGTATCGCCATCGTGCCGAGGGGTACGTGATGCGCTCGATCTCGGCGCATGCGGTCATGCATGCGCCTCCGTTCGATGCGGTCGAGCTGCGACTCGCGTGCATCTTCGGCGACGAAGACGACGTGGAGTAGCCGCGCCGGCGCCTACTTGCGGTCCGCGAACAGCCGCGGCTGCACGAGCTCCAGGCGCGAGCGACCGCGCCGGTCCTGCTTGCCGTGGCGGGTGCGACGGTGGGCATCGCGGCGCTCGCTGCGCAGCGTGGACGGTCCCGTCGGGGACGTGAGCTGCCAGCTGTCGAGCGCGCCGGTAGTCCGCAGCACCACACCGAGCACGTCGATCGGCGGCGACGCCGGGGCGTGCTCGAGCTCGAGCTCGGCCTGGCCAGCGAGGGCCTCGGCGGTGACCGCGGCCTTGAACCGCCAGGCCGTGGAGAGCTCGTCGCCGAGCGCCTTGCCGAGCGCCTCCGCGACCACTTCGGCGGACTCGAGGACCTGCAGCCCGGAGCGCTCGGTCATCCCCGCTATCGAGGATCCGAGCGCCACCGCTGCGGTGATCGGGATGACGTGCTCACCGTGCTCACCGCTCACCGTGACCTCGATCCGCGCGGCGCCACGACCACGGCCGCGCAAGCGAAGCGCGATTCGATCGGCGAGCATCGCAACCGCCGCCGCACCGCCCTGCACCGCCGTGATCACGGCTTCTTCGCGGACCGGAGCCTCCGGCGTGTACGGACGCAGGCCGCTGCCGCTGTCCCCGCGCGCGAGGGCCTGATAGTCCGCCTCGAGGGGCCGCGTCACCGATGGTGCCGGAAGCGATGCGAACTCGCCGAGCGTGCGGACGCCGAGCGCTTCCAGCATGTGCTGGACCTCGGGAGTGATCGCCAGCAACGACAGCGGCATCGGCGCGAGAAACGCAGCCGACCCGCCACGCGGCACCGACACCACACCCTGCTCGCCGTGCTCGTTCGATGGCAGGCCGCCATGCGCAGCGGCCACCCAGGCGGTGAACCGATCGTCGGCGATCCCGATCCGTCCGGTGAGGCCGAGGGCCTCGACGACCTCGAGGAGCCGATCGCCATAGCTCGTGCCGCGCGTCTTGCTGGGGACCTCGCAGTACACCGCGAGATGTGCGCCGCCCGCGCCGACCCGACCGCCGACATCGACGACCGTGGAGACACCGAGCAAGCCGTCCGCGAGTGCGCGCACGGTCTCGCGCTCGAGCGCTGCATCGGCGCCCACCACGCGAAGCTCGCCCGGCGCGGCGGCATTCGCGGCGGTAGCCGTCATGCCGAGCCGGATCCCGAGCGCCCACGCAGCGCGCGAGCACGCCTGGACAACCGGTGCATAGAGCGCCGCCCGAACCCCCGACGTGGCGAGCTGGCTGGCGCTTGAACCAACGGACACGACCGCGACCGGTGCACCCCGAAGCGACGGATCGATCCGGGTCAGGCACTGGAGCGCGAACTGCGGAACGTGGAGGCAGGCGATACGCATGCAGTCAGTCCTACTGTACTGGTCTGATGTTCAGTGTACCACGCGATCTGGATCGTGGACCTGAAAACGACCGGGATGGGCACAAAACATCCCTGTAGTCTCGCGGGTATGGCGCGCTCCCATCCCGAGCAGATCTCCCCGACGGCTCACTACACGGGCTACGTCTGGTATGCGCATGGGCAGTCGCACGACGCCTTCGCGACCCGTACCGGTCGGCTGATGTACCAGGCGTTGCGCGGGGCGAATGCGATCGCCCAGGTCGCCAAGCTGCCGACGCTCGAAGGCATGCTGCTCGCGCGGCATCGGCTGATCGATCTGCGGCTCGGCCAGGCGATCGAGGCCGGCGAGGTCTCGCAGGTGGTCGAGGTCGCGGCCGGGCTATCGCCGCGCGGCTGGCGGTTCGCCACCAAGTACGGCGATCGGCTGACCTACATCGAGGCCGACCTGCCCGGCATGCTGGCGAACAAGCGCCGCATCCTCGCGGAGCTCGGTGGGGAGACCGCGCATCACCGCACCGCCGAGATCAACGCGCTGACCGACGCCGGTCCGACCTCGATCGATGCGATCTGCGCGACGCTCGATCCGACCAAGGGCACGGCGATCATCACCGAGGGCCTGATCAACTACTTCGATCGCGCGACGGTGATCGGGATCTGGGAGCGGTTCGCGCGCGCCCTCGCTCGGTTTCCGTCGAGCCTCTATCTCTCCGATCTGATCATGCGCGAGGGCAACGGCAGCCCGCTGATCACCGCATTCTCGTGGCTGTTGTCTGCGTTCGTGCGCGGCAAGGTCCACGTCCACTTCGATTCGACCGCGGAGGCCGTGGCAGCGCTCGGCGGTGCGGGCTTGCCAGGCATGCTGCTCGATCCACGCGAGCTCGCCACCGAGCTCCCCGGCCTCGAGCTCGCCGGAGCCGGCCGCGTCCGGATCATCGAAGCGTTCGCGGAGACCTGACTGTGCTACCCCGCGCGGCGCAGGGGCGACCCGTACGCGTCCATCAGCTGCGCGAGCTCGATCGCCAGCTCGTGCATCGACGGCCGCGCCGCCGGATCCTTCGCGAGTGCGCGCAAGATGATCCGCTCGAGCTCGATCGGCATCGGCCGCAGCCACGACGGGCGCGACGGACGCTTCTCGATGTGCGCGGTCATCAGCTCGGGTAGCGAGCCATCGAACGGCGGAGCGCCGGTGGTCAGCTCGTAGAGCAGGCAGCCGAGCGCGTAGACATCTGACGCCGTGGTCGGCGATCCGGACCACTGCTCGGGAGCCATGCACCACGGTGTGCCGGCGATCGTCGCGTCGCCGATCGGAGGATCATCGACCAGGCGAGAGACGCCGAAATCGATGACCTTGACCCGCGGCCACGCACCGAGCGTCTCGTCGAGCACGTAGATATTGTCGTGCTTGACGTCGCAGTGGATCACGCCGGCGGCATGCAGTGCCGCGAGCGCTGCCGCGACCTGCGCGGCGATCGCGACGATCGTCGGGAGCTCGAGGGTCTCGCGATCGGCGATCGTCCCGAGCGCCTCTCCCTCCAGGTACTCCATCACGAGGTACGGCACGCCGTCATCGGTGCGGCGCGCCTCGCGGATCTGGATCAGGCCGGGATGCGAGGTGCGCGACGCGATCGCCTGCTCGGCGTATAGCCGATCGACGACGTCCGGATAGCTGGCAAACTGTGGATCGAGCACCTTCAGCGCTACCCGCTCGCCGGTGTCGGTGCAGGTCGCCAGATACACGCCGCCCATCCCGCCACGTGCAAGCGGGACCGCGACGTCGTACTCCGCGAACCGTCCCGGGCGTCGCTTTGGCGACCGCGCCAGCGGGACGATCGTGTTCGAGCGAGCCATGCCGACCTCGTGTGCAGAGACAGTGCCACCCGAGATCTAATTGCGGACGCCGGCACCAGCTGCGTAGAGAGCCGATTTTACGAGGCAGCCCGGTGGTAGACCTCGGCGGTTACCGTGGAAAACTGACACGGATCTGTGGAACGAACGCGTCAGACACCACGCCGAGACGCGGGGTCAGCGCCTGTCACCGGCAGTCAGCGTTCGCGATGCAACCGGTTCACAACGCCGTTACAGATCGATGCCGGAGGCGGCACACACGAGCGCGGCACGCCGCTTCGGCCCGGCCGCGAGACCGGTGGCGAGCTCGATCGCGCGCTTCGCATCGCGCCGCCTGCAGGCAGCGGTGATCGCGCGCGCACGATCCTCGCTGCGCAGCGTCACCTTCGCCACCGAGACATCCGGGATCTGCGACGGATCCGCCCGCTCGACACCGAGCGCGTCGCTCATCAACAGCGCGTAGACGTCCTTCGGCGGCACGCCGGCGGCGATTGCCTGCTTCGCGCGCGTCAGATGTGCATCGACCAGCCGATCCATGGTGTCGAAATCGCGCGCACCGACGATCGGCTGTCCGTTGACGAATAACGTCGGCGTGCCGTCGACGCCGAGCGCGAGCGCCGTGGCGCCTTCGGCCACGACCAGGTCGCGATAGCGATGCGCGTCGAGCGCAGCGCGGAACGCCGTCATCTCCACGCCGGCTGCCTGCGCGAACGACTCGAGGTCTGCGCGGGTCAGCGCGCCGAAGTGCGCCCACACCTGATCGTGGAACGCCCAGAACTTGCCCTGGTCGGCTGCCGCGATCGCAGCCTCCGCCGCGAGGCTCGCATTGCGGTGGAACTGCATCGCGAGGTGACGGAACACGACGCGCACGTCGTCTCCGTACTTCTCGCGCAGCTTCGCGACCACCGGCGCGCTGCGCTGACAGTACGGGCACTGGAAATCGCTCCACACCACGATCGTCACCGGCGCCGTATCGGGGCCGAGCTGGTGACCGGGCAACCCGAGGCCGACCTTGTAGATCGCGTTGGTATCGAGCTCGAATCCGGCGTGCTCGGTCTCCGGGGAGGCATCCGCGGTGAGCTTGCCGGTCGCGACCAGCTGATCGTAACCGCCCTTCGTCGAGTCCGCGCGTGCGAGCTCCTGCTCCACCACGTCGACGAAGATCTTCAGCGGCTGGTTGCCGTGGACGGGACGGCCGTTGAGGAAGAACGTCGGCGTTCCGGACACCCCGAGCGTGCGCGCCGCCGCGCTATCGGCATCCACGCTGGGGCGATAGGTGTGCGCGTCGAGCTCGCCGCGGAACCGCACCATGTCGAGCCCGACCTCGCGCGCGATCAGCTCGACGGCGGCCCGATCAACGTGCCCCGCGAGTGCGTACAGCCGGTCGTTCATCGGCCGGAACGCGCCCTGCGCTGCCGCCGCCAGCGCGGCCTCGGCGCCCACGATGTTGTCATCGTCGAGCGGCAACGTGCGATGGACCCAGCGCAGCTGGCCCGGGAACATCCGGGTCAGGATGTCGAGGGTGGGCTGCACGCGGTAGCAGTACCCGCACGCGTAGTCGCTCCAGTAGACGATGGTCACCGCCGCATCCACGGGCCCGTCGGCCGGCGCCTCGCCGCGGGACACCTTGTAGATCGTGTCGGGATCGAAGGTCAGCCGGGAATCCGCCCGAACCGCCGTGGTGCCGAGCACCAGACCGAGGACGATCAGCGACGACCGCATCATCCGTTCGAACCTAGCACGCTCGCGAGCTGTATCCCGCGCGGCCCGGTGCCGGTCGCCGTCAGCCGGCGAAGCTCGCCGTCGTGCGCCAGCTCGATCCGCAGGTGATCCGCCGGCATGACGTCGAACTTGTCTGCCCACTCGACCACGACGATGCCGCGCGCATCCCCGATCAGATCATCGAGCCCCAGCTCGGGGAGCTCCGCCGCGCGCTCGAGCCGGTAGAGATCGACGTGCCAGACGCGGAGCCGGCCGTGGCGGTACTCGTTGACCAGCGAGAACGTCGGGCTCGCGGCCGCGCCTCCTCCGAGCGCCACGACCAGGCCGGCGACCAGCGTGGTCTTGCCGGCGCCGAGATCGCCGATCAGCGCGATCGCATCGCCGCCCTGCACGACCGCGGCGAGTCGGGCTCCCGCGCGCGCGGTGGCCTCGGGAGAATCGAGCAGCACGGTCACGCCAGCTCGGCCGCCAGCCGAGCGGCCTTCACAGCATCGAGCACCGGCTTGTCGGCGACCGTCAGGAACTTCGCCACCGCAGCCGGGTGGTCCACGACCTCGTACATGCTTCGACGGTATCAGAGGCAGTGTTGATCGCGTGGTATAGACGGGCGTGGTTCGCACCGTCGTGATCGTCGTCGCGCTCGCGTGGATCGCGGCCTGCGGTCGCGATCACGGGACCGTGCGGGTCCGGCCGCCACCCAACAAGGATGGCAGCCCCGCGCTGCGCGGCGGAGGCGCTGCGAGGTCACCGCGGATCGCGAACTACAAGATCGAGGCGCGGCTCGATGTCGGTACCCATCAGATCACGGCGACCGAGACGCTGACCTGGACCAACACGGGAACCAGCGTGGTCGACAAGCTCCCGTTTCACCTCTATCTCAACGCGTTCAAGAACGAGTCGACCGCGTTCATGCAGAGCGCGCGGGGCCTGGTGCGCGACGCCAAGATCACGTCGTCGAGCTGGGGCTGGATCCACGTCGATGCGGTGAAGCTCGCCGGCGTCGACCTGAGCGGCAAGCTCGCGCCGATCGGCCCCGACGAGACGGTCGCCGAGCTGACGCTGCCCACCCCTGTCGAGCCCGGCGCCACGATCGCGCTCGACATCGCGTTCACGGCGCAGCTGCCCGAGGTGATCGCGCGCACCGGCTACAAGGGTGAGTTTCACCTGGTCGGCCAGTGGTTTCCGAAGATCGGCGTTCGCGTCGGTACACCAGGATCCGAACGCTGGGAGTGCCAGCCGCTGTACTCGACCACCGAGTTCTTCGCCGATTTCGGCACCTACGACGTCTCGATCACCGTCCCCAACACGTACGTCGTGGCCGCGACCGGCGTGCTGGTCGATGCCACCGAGGCACCGGGCGGCACGCGAACGCTCGTCTATCACGCGGAGGACGTCCACGACTTCGTGTGGATGGCGGACCCGTACATGGAGATGATCTCCGGCCAGGCGAAGCTCGACAGCGGTACCGTCGAGGTCCGGGTGTACGCACGGCCCGAGCAGAAGGAGTTCGCGCGCCGACATCTCGATGCGGCGATCGGTGCGGTCATGCAGTTCAGCGCCTGGTTCGTTCCGTATCCGTGGCCGATCATCACGATCGTCGATCCGCCGCTCGACGCGCCCGCTGCGGGAGGGATGGAGTACCCGACGCTGGTCACCACAGCTGGCGACACCGTGTTCGCGCGCCCCGGCCTGCGGCTCCCCGAGTATGTCACCGTGCACGAGGTCGGCCACAACTGGTTCCAGGGCATGCTCGCCTCGAACGAGGCGGTCGAGGCGTGGCTCGACGAAGGCGTCAACGAGTGGGCCGACGGCAAGGTGATGGACGAGCTCTACGGCGCGCGCACGAGCGGCATCGACTGGATGGGTTGGCAAGCGCAGATCGCCGCGCTGCGCCGCGCGTGGGCCGATGATCCGTCCTCCGTCCCGACGCCGATCGCCACCGCGGCGTACGCGTTCGTCGACTTCAACGGGTATGGCGAGGCCACCTACGCGACCACCGCCCGCGCGCTGGCGACGCTCGAGCAGACCGTGGGCCCGATGAAGTTCGCCGCGGCCATGAAGGCGTACGCCGGGACCTGGGCGTTCAAGCACCCGACCGGCCGCGACCTGTTCGACTCGCTGTCGACCACGCTCGGGCAGGATCTCACCTGGTTCTTCGGCCCGGTGTGGCAGACCGTCGGCGGCCTCAAGCTCGGTCTGCGCACCGCGAGCTGCAGGCTCGCCCATCCTGCGCGCGGCGTGTTCGGAGCAGGCAGCGCGCGCAAGCTGGTCACCGACACCGAGGCCCCCGAGACCGGGAGCTATGTGTGCGAGGTCGTGATCACGAGCACGGGGACCATCCACGTGCCCGTCGATCTCGAGCTCAAGTTCGGGGACGGCTCGACGCAGCGCGTGCACTGGGATGACAAGGGCAACGGCGCGTGGCAGCGGTTCGAGGTCGAGCGCTCGACGCCGCTCGTCGAGGTCTGGATCGATCCCGAGGGCAACATCGCTCTCGATTCGCCGGTCTCGCATCACTATCGGATCGAAGGTGATGGCTCGGCGTCGCTCCGCGCCGCGGCGTGGGTGGCGAGCCTCGCGCAGACGCTCATGCAGATCGTGGGGCCCTAGATGGCGAAGTCGGGCATGCGGCTCGGCCTCGGCGAGCTGTTCGGCGCAGGCGCGCGCGGCGTCTCGCGCTACACCGGCACGATGCTCGCCGTGTTCGCGGCGCAGAGCTTGCTCGCCGCCGCGATCATCCTTCCGGTCTCGATGGCACTCGCGCAGGCGTTCGCGCACCTGCCGATGTTCGACGAGGCCGTGGACGGCGACCTGGTCGCGCTGATCTGGTGCCTGCGCCACGGGCGCGCGGTGTGGTTCGCCGTCGGCGGCATCGTGTTCGGTGCGGTCGTGGTCTGGCAGCTCGCATCGTGGTTTCTCGCCGGTGGCCTCTATGGTGTGCTCGCGCAGCGGCCGGAGAGCCGCGGTGATACCGCGCGCTGCTTCGGCGCGAGTGGCGCCACCAGCTATCTCGCGTACGTCCGGATCGCGCTGTGCTCGCTGCCCGGCTGGGTGCTGGTGCTGTTCGTGTTCGGCACCGGCCTGAGCTTCGTCGGATCCCGGCTCGAGACCGCGCTCACGGTGACGGATCTGCTCGGGCCGCTCGCACTCGCACTGGTCCCGACGTTCCTGCTCCTGCACTTCTTGTGGACGGTCGCCGACTACGCGCGCATCGAGCTGACGCTTCGCCACGACGCCCACGACCCGAGCGCGGTCGCGACCTACGTGCGCAGCCTCGCCTACGTGCTCAAGCGCCCGATCACGATGGTCCACAGTGGATTCGGCTGGCTGCTGTTCCTGCTCGTGACCGCCGCCTACGCATACCTCGCGCAGGGGCATCCGATGTACGGCGCCGAGGGCGCGGTGACGCTGCTCGCGGTGCGCCAGGGCGTCAGCCTGTTACGGATGGCGATCCACGTCGCGGTGATGGCGGGCCAGATCGAGCTCGGTCGCACGCGGCCGTTGCCGCCACGCCGGGTCGAGGTCAAGGCCGAGTCGCGGTCGTAGCGTAGCTCGCTACGGATCGATCAGCACGCCGGGGTTGAGCACGCCGTGCGGATCGAGGTCGCGCTTCACCGCGCGCAGGGCATCGGCAAACAGC
>JAYUVX010000438.1:0-9022 GCA_043753855.1 Myxococcales bacterium
CGAGCTCGCAGAGATCGATCTCAACGACCTCGCCGCGGTTACCGGCGGCATGTACAATACGGTCAGCGACGGCGGCGGCGGCTGCAGCAAGGGCTAATCGTCCCGGGTGCCCGCTGCCTCGCGGCGGGCACCACCCTTTTTTTTGTTCCCGTGCGCCCCGATGATCGCAACCGCTGACCTCCACGCGACCCGCACCCTCGGCCGCACCCAGCTCGTGGTCAGCCGTCTCGCGCTTGCCTCGATGTACGGCATCGACGGCGCCGGCGTCGACCTCGCCTGGGAGCGCGGCGTCCGCAGCGTCTATCTCAACGGGCTCGACGACCGAGACTTCCTCGCTGCGGTCCGGCGCCGGGCCGCAACCCATCGCGACGACCTGGTCGTGATTGTTGGCACCGAGAGCCGACAGCCCGACGCCATGCGAGCGCTCGTCGAGGCGACGAGAGAGACGCTGGCGATCGACACGATCGATCTGCTCTTGCTCGGCTACTGGAACGACCCGCCCCCGCCGTCGATGCGCACGCTCGCGAGTGAGCTGCGTCGCGGTGGCCTGACCGGCGCGACGATGATCTCGGCGCACCACCGCCCTCAGGTCGCCGCCTACGCGGTGGACCCGCTGTTCGATGCGGTCATGGTCCGCTACAGCGCCGCGCACCGTGGCGCCGAGCACGAGGTGTTCCCCTCGCTCGATCACGCGCCGGGTGGTCGGCCCGGCGTCGTCTCGTATACCGCGACCTGCTGGGGCAAGTTGCTCGATCCTGCGCTGACTCCGCGCGACGAGCGCACGCCGCGTGGCCGCGACTGCTACCGCTTCGTTCTCTCGCGCCCCGAGGTCGACCTCGCCTTGTTCGGCCCTGCTGACCACGCCCAGCTCCTCGAGGGGCTGGCCGCGCTGGATGACGGCCCGATGTCCAAGGACGAGCTCGACTGGATGCGGCGGGTCGGGGACGCGGTCCGCGCGACGAACCGCCCCAGCACGTGACGCTGCAAAGGAGCCTTCATGGAATCGATCACATCGCTGTACGGCACCCACGCAGAGCTCTACGAGCTGGTCGCAAACGATCGCGACTTCGCCGGCCAGGTCGACTGGTTGGTGGAGGAGCTGGGCCTGGAGCGGCCACGCGTGCTCGAGTTATTCGCCGGGCCCGCGTACCACGGCATCGAGCTAGCGCGCCGGCACGGAGCCGACGTGTGGTGCATCGACACCGCCGCAGAGATGCGTGATCGCGCGTGCGCCAGCGGCGTGATCGCGCGCGAGCGGGTGGTGATCGGCGCGCTGCCGGCAGCACTCGACCTGCTGCCCGAGAAGCTCGAGTTCGATCTCGTGCTCGCCCTTCGCTACTCGGCGGGGTACCTCGACACCGCGGAGATCGACACCCTGCTCGGCGGAATCGCCGCGCGTCTGCGCCCGAGCGGCGTCGCGGTGTTCGAGCTCCACCGGATGGACCTCGCGCTGGCCGGGTTCGACGCGCTCGCGATCCGGGCGCGCAAAGTACAGTCGCCGACGTACGGTGAGGTCACGTGTACCTGGCCCGCTCGGCCGCTGCGCTGGCGTTCCGACGCGCTCCGAGCAACGATGGATGTCCGCATCGAGATCGAGCGCACCGGCGCGTGCCTCGAGTTCCAGAGCGAGGAGTTTCTGCACCCGGCCGAGCTGGTCACCGCGCTGGCCCGACGTCACCGGCTCGTCGCGCAGACGCCGCGCCGGCCGCCACCGTTCACGGACGCCCTTGCCGTGATCCTGCGTCGCGCGTGACCGGCGTCGCGAACACGCCGCCGGCACTCGCGTGAGATCGGGCCAGCGAGGTGCTGGCGTTTGCTGCCAGCTCGGCAGATCTTCGTGTAAACGAGCGGACCTCTACGCAAAGGCCGCCACCCCACGGAGCCGGGCGTCCCCGGCATCTGGCCCGGTTCGGGCTGGGTTCACTACTTGCTTCAACGGTCGCAATGCCTGAGCCCGCCGTTTCGCCTGACGATCCCATCGCCACGGTCGTCGTTACTTCGCTCGCAATCGGCGCGGCCACCGTCGTGCGCCATGGCCGCAAGCGGATCGCGCTGTTTCGGATTGCCGACGCCGAGTACCGCGCGGTCGACGACGCATGCCCCCACGGCAACTATCCGCTGTCCAAGGGCAAGCTGCGCGGCTGCGCGGTGATCTGCCCGTACCACAACCTGACCTTCGGGCTCGACGACGGCGCCTGCACGACGGGGGCATCGGACAGCACGCGGACCTACCCGGTCACCGTGCACGGCGACGCCGTACAGATCGACACCCGCGACCCCGATCGGCGCACGCTCCTGCTCGACCGCTTGCGCCGGCTCGACACCGCGACGCTGCGCGGGCAAGGCGCGCAGATCGCGCGTCAGGTCGCCGAGTTGCTGCAGCTGGGCACGCCGGTCGCTCTGCTTGCGCTGCTTGCGGCGCGCTATGATCGCGGCTTCAACCACGCACTGCCGCTCGGCTGGGACGCGCTCCGGCTGTCGCGTCGCCTCCAGGGTGCGGAGCGGACGCTCGCGCTGATGCAGGCCTACGACCTGGGCGCCGGGACGCCACCGCTGCCGCCAGCCGATCCGATCGACCCCGGGCCGGATCCCGTGGCCGCGGGCCTCCGGCTGCGTCAACTGGTCGAGGACGAGCAGAACGACGAGGCCGCCGGACTCCTGACCGGGGCACTGGTTGCCGGCTGGGGCCGCGAGGTGATCGAGCCGTGGTTCTTCGGCCTCGTGTGCGATCACTTCTACAGTTACGGCCACCCGCTCATCTACCAGATCCGCATCTTCGACCTCCTCGCCGCCGGGGGCTGGTCGAACGCGCGCACGGTGTTGCCCGTCCACCTGGCCAACATCTGCCTCGGCTATCGCGACGACGCGCTGGTCGGCTGGCGCTGGCTCGCGCCGCGCCTCGAGGCGCTCGCGCCGCGCGCGAAGGACCTGATTGCCGGGACGGGAGAGATCGATGACGTCGAGCCACTGGTCGCCGTGATCCTCGACGGGCGGCGGGATCGGATGCTCGACGCGCTCGTCGAGGCGCTGGCCGGCGGTGCCAGCCTCGAGGCGGTCGTCGACGCGATCGTGCTCGCCGCCGCGCGGCGCGCCTCGCGCTACGACCTGCGCTGGGAGCAGGTGGGCGGTCCCGACCAGGACTGGTTCCGTCCCCTGCACGGTCTGACCACCGCCAACGCGCTGCGCCACGCCATCGATCGCCACCGCCAGCCCGAGATCCTGCGGCTCGTAATCTGGGCCGCCTGGTTCATCCACGACGGGGCCGAGCTCGATCGCACCGACGTGCCAGTGTCCAATGCGGTGGCCGCGCCTAGCGTCGCGAGCGTGCTCGCCGCCGCCGACCGCGGCCACGATGACGAAGCGGCTGCAATCGCGGTCGCGTACCTGCAGGAGGGCGGCGATCCGGACGCGCTACAGCACGCGCTGGAGGATCGCTTCCTCCATGACCGCGTGACACTCGCCGAGACCACGGCACACCGGATCAAGGTCTGCGGCGTCGCGTTCGAGGAGCTGACCCGCACGGGCCGGCCCGAGGCTGTCCACGCGCTGGTGCGCTTCGCGGCGTCTCCGGTGGCGCGTCGCAGGGTCGTGCGCTGGGCACTCGAAGCAGCGGCGCTGGTCAGCGATGGAGACCTCCCGTGACCGCACGCCTACCGTGAGTCACGGACACCCTGCGGTGGATAGCGTCGGAAAACGGTCCCGCCGCGGACATTGGCCTTCGCATCGCCGGGCTGCGCGGTTCCCTGGGTCAAGAACCTGAACGTGATGGTGGGAGGGCCATCGGCTGCCGAGGCGTGTCCCGCTCGAGCATGTCGCGCGGGATGACACCGGGGCGCGGAGCAAACGTTGCTGACAGCTTCTCCGGCGCGGTCACGCCGAGCTGTTCGAGCGCAGCGTGCGCTTCGGACTTCACCGCGAGATCGCCGACGACGTCGGCCGCGCACCAGCGGGCGACCGCCGCGAACACGGTCATCCCGGCGGCCTCGGAGAGCACCACCGCCTCGGCGAACCTCGCCTGCGCAGCTGGTTGGTCGCGCTTTGCGCGGGCCACGCACGCATCGACCAGCGCACCCCATGCCTTCGATGACCTGCACTTGATCTTCCGCAGCTCGCGCGCTGCACGGCTCGCAACCCGCAGCTCACCGGTGCAGATCGCCATTCGACCGCGCGCGTAGATGCACTGCGTCTTGATCGAGAGGACGCGGCTGATCAGCGATCGTTCACAGCGTACGAGGTCCGCGCGCAGCTCGGCCCAGCGACTGCGATCGCCGGTGTACAGCGCGATCTCGATCTCGCCGAGCAGACCGTGAAAATGCTGGACGTGAAACGCGGTGGTCACCGGGACCCATGTCGCCCGCAACAGATCAGCGTGCGCGCCGGCCGGATCATCCTCGGCGAGCCACATCGTCGTCGACGCGCGTCGCACCGTCGAAGAGACGTACTGATCGCCTCGCTGCTGCGCCTCGGCGATGTACTCGTCGTAGGTGGCGCGCATCCGTTGGTACTCGCCGATATTGCGGAGGTTGAAGATCACGAACAGCTTGATCGACGCGAGCTCCCACGGGGTTCCGGGGACCAGGCGGATCGCCGACTCGCTCGCGAGCAGCGCTGTCATCGCCGCGGCGGCATCGCCCTGCATGTAGTGCGAGACGCTCTCCGAGCCCTGGAGCAAGGCCTTCAGGTACGGATTGGTCTCGGGATCGCTGATCGCACGCGCTCGATCACGCATGACCTGCGCGCGCGCCGGGCGTCCCTGCGACTCGAGGAACGTGGACTCGAGGCCGAGTGCGCGGGCGATGTGGGGGCGATGACCGGTGTCGAGAGCGAGCAGGAGCTGCCGGGTCTGAAAGTCCGAGCCTCGGATCGTGTCGACGGCCGACAGTCCCGTCGATGCCACCGCGAGGACGTCGAGCCGGAGCACCTCCGCATCGCTGATCTCGTGGCGCTTCCGCAGCTTCGCGCCGAGCCCGCGCAACCGTAGCCGTAGCCGGGCCCGCGCGAGCGACCACAACACCGCCGCAGGGGTCGCGGGCGACGGAACACCGATCTCCTTGAGCACCGCCTCGAGCGTCGCGACCCCGCGCTCGGTTCGTCCGGTGATCAGGAGCTGCTCGGCGATGTGGCGCTGACAGATCAGCCGGGTCGCCTGATCGGCGCCTTCAACTGCCGCGGAGTAGGCGTCCGCTGCTTCACCGCCTCGCCCGGCGGCAGCGAGTGATTCACCAAGGCGGATGTGCAGCCGACGCCTGTCGTCAGCCGTGCGGTCGACGAGCGTGAGCGCACCGCGCCACATCGTGGCGGCCTGATCGAAGGCATGGGCTCGCTGACTGTGCTCTGCCGCTTCTTCTGCGTAATGCGCAGCTCGGTCGGCGAGACCGGCCTGCAGGAAGTGACGAAACAGCTGGTGGGGATCGCGCGTGCGCACGCCTTCCTCGAGTGCCAGCGCGAGCCGGCCGTGCAGCGCGGTCCGCTCGCTCTCGTCCAGCCGCGCCAGGATCGCCTCGCGGACCCGGTCGTGGTACGGCTCGAGCGCCAGCACACGGCCGCGATGGATCTCGCGCGCGAGGTTCGCGACCCGAAGAGCCGCCGCCGCTCGCGGCAACGTGGTGGTGTCCAGCCTGCTTGCCGCCATCGCGACCTCGAACGTGATCGGTGCGCCAGCGACGCAGATCGTCCCGAGCAGGCCCATCGCATCGGCATCGAGGAGCTGCGCACGCGCGAGCAGCGCATCGTCGAGCGTCGCGCTGGTAGCTCCGGTCTCGAGGTGCTGCAGCAGCTCGCAGAGGAACATCGGGTGACCACGTGCCTCGCGCGCGGCGCGCACGAGATCGACGCTACCCGCCAGCGAGAGACCGAGCCGCTGCGCGAGCAAGCGACTCTCTTCGGCCGACAACGGCCCGAGGTCGGAGCGCTCCAGCGGCACGCCCTCGAGTCGCTGGTGGATGTCTTCGACCCGCAGCGCGTCGCCATTGCCGCCATCTCGCATCGTGGCGATCACGAGGACGCGGGGTGCGTCCATGCCGCGCAGCAGATCGCGGAGCAACCCGGTGCTGTCGGTATCGGCCCAGTGCAGATCGTCGATCGTGATGATGACGGGGCGATCGCTCGCCACCGCGACGAACAGCGCGCGCAACGCTTCGAACACCCGCCGGCGCTGCTCGTGTAGCTCGCCGGTCTCCACGGAGACCATGCGCGCCGACGCGACCGCCTCGATCCGGCGGAACACCGGGAATGCGCGCAGCAGCAGCGCCGGATTCGGCGGCAGCAGCTTCTCGACCGCCTCGCGATCGAGGCCGAGGAGGTGCTCGGTCAAGCCATCGATCACACCGTCGAACGCCTTGTATGGCACCGACTCGCGCTCGTAGCAGCGGCCGCGGAGCACGAGTACCTGGGGATCCTCGACCAGGCTGCGCATGCACGCGCGCACCACGAGCTCCGATTTGCCGATCCCCGACTCGCCGACGACGAGGTGCACCACCGGTTGCTTCCGGCTGCGCTGCCACGATGTCATCAGCGCGGTCAGCTCCGCGTCGCGACCCACGAACACGTTGCGGCCCGACCCGCTCGCACCGCGCGCAACCTGCATCGACGCGCGCGGGCTCGAGCCGAGTCGGTGCGCGATCTCCCGTCCATCGGGTCGCGACGCTACCTCGATGCGTAACAGGTCCCGGCACAGCGCAACCAGGTCGCCCGGCGCATCCGGCGCGAGCGTGGTCACGAGCGGTGCCTCGACCGACTGCTTGGTCATCATCACCTGCAGCGCGTGGCCGGCGAACGGCACCTGGCCGGTCAGTGCCTCGAAGATTATCACTCCGACCGCGTACCAATCGGCGGCCGGAGTGACCTTCGCGCCGAGCGCCTGCTCCGGTGCCATGTAATCGATGGTCCCGATCGCACGCCCTTCCATCGACTGCTTGTTGAGATCCGTCGTGGTCACCAGTCCAAAATCCAGGACGACCACGCGATCATCCTGATCGACCATCACATTCGACGGCTTGATGTCTCGGTGAACGAGCCCGGCGTCGTGTAATCCGCGCAATCCCTGGACGAGCTGACGCAGCAGGAAGCGCAACCGATCCGGATCGCGCCCCGCGACCTCGAGGAAGTGGCGCCCCCGCACCAGCTCCATCGTGAAGAACCATTGGTGGCCATCACTGACCAGCTCGCGCAGTGCCGCGAGGTTGGGGTGCGCGGTCGACTGCAGCGCGCGGAACTCGCGCTTGAAACGAAGCAGCGTGTCGCCGTCGGCGTTGGTCAGGGTCTTCAGGGCGAGGACCTCGCCGCTGTGCGCGTCGAGCGCCTCGAACACCTCGCCCATCCCTCCGCTGCCAATCCGGCGACGGAGGGAGAACCGCCCGGCGAGGGTAGTGCCGACGACAATCATGGGAATAACCAGCGTATCTCAATCGGCTGGCGAGCCGGGTGTGCGTGGATCGACCACCCGTGCGGAGGTCACATCGACCTGACGACGACGGTACCCAGAAGATCACGACACGTCCGGAGCCCTCACCGCGAGGGACCGCGCAATGCGCTCTCCACAGTGCGTTGGAGCGGCAGTGGACGGACCACCGAGCGATTGCGCTCGCATGATACCCGTCACGAGCGACTCGAAGTGGAACGTGATGCTGTTGTGCTCGGGTCACCACGTCGCGCACCACGCCGGTCTCCTCGCGATCACGGGACGCGCTGGAGAGCTTCGGTTCTGCTGGGATTATATGCGAGCACCCGAGGAGCCCGAGTACGAATCGGCGAAGCGTGGGATGCCGATCCGCAAGATCCTCGCCAGGTCGCGCAATGTCCCAGCGGGGACATCTCGCTCTCGCGAGCGTCATGACGAGACTGGGCCCGAATAAGGTTGATGTTAGCAGGCATGATCGGCCTCGGTGCGTGGTGGCTCGGACAGAATTCCAGCACGAGCAGCGTTCTTTCAGGATGAGTGAGCGTGGACGTGCTCGTCGAGGCGTAGTCGGTCGTTCCGGTCGTTCTTGAACACGATCATCGAGAAAAATCGAAGCAGCCCCCCCCTCGAGGAACTCGACCATTCAAGCCCCTGAGGGACTTCCTCTCCATTCACCGCCAAGTGAAACGAGGCTTCCCCTGTGCCACAACCTGTTTCTAGATTCCAGGTTCTACGAGTTGCTGCTGAGGTTCGAGGGCCACGACGAGACTGCGGAGCATACCGAGGTCACGTGGGACATCGATTTCAGCGCTTCCACGCCGGGCGTCGTGCCGGCGCTGTAAGCATCAGGCGCAGCGGCTCCGGCCCGCATGGTAGTTTGGCTCGGCATGCAACGACGAGAGGTCGTGGTCCTTGCGGGGATGTTTCTCGCGAGCATCTGCGGACTCGCCGCGCACGACCGCTACAACGCGAACGCCCGGCCACGAGCTCGGGCGCGTGTCGCGACGCTGCGGATCTCGATTCACGATGGCGCCGGTGCGCCGCTTCCGGGGCGACTGACCTTTCGCGGGGTCGGTGCAACGCGAACACCTGCGTTCACGACGACGGATATCGGGCGCGAGGAAATAGGGTGCGTCACGGCCTTCGACCGTGCGTTCGTGTTGCGTGGGGAATGCGAGCTCCACATCGAGCCTGGGATGTACGACGTCTTCGCGAGCCACGGTCCCGAGTGGGACAGTGCTCGTCAGTTCGTGGTCGTGGCGCCGGGTGACTCGGAGGTCTCCGTCAAGCTTCATCACGTGATCGAGACACCAGGCTGGATCACCGGCGATTTTCACGTGCACGCCGCCGCTTCGCTAGATTCGCGCGTCCCGATGCGTGATCGCGTGCATCAGTTTGTCGCCGATGACGTGGACCTGATCGTCTCCACCGACCACAACGTGATCGCCGACTACGCGCCGGTGATCACCGAGCTCGGCGTCTCCGACCTGCTCGCGTCGGCCACGGGCGACGAGATCACCACTGCCACGTGGGGGCATTTCGGTGCGTTTCCACTGGCTCCGATCGCTTCGGAGGTGGGCAACGGTGCGCCGGTGACCGGCAGCCGCACGCCCGCGGAGATCT
>JAYUVX010000439.1:0-9010 GCA_043753855.1 Myxococcales bacterium
GCGCTTCTCGATGTAATCGACCTGCGCCTTGAGCGCGGCGAGGTTCTTCTGCGTGCCGCCCTGGAGCACGAACACGCGGCCGAGCTCGGCCATGCGCGGGATCTGGACGACGTACTGCCAGATGTTCTTCGGCAGCACGAGCGCGAGGCCCGCGAGCAGCTCCTCCTTCGCGTAGCCTTCCTTCTGGAAGTTCACGCGGTCGGAGTCGAGGAACACGGCGCAGCCGTAGGAGAACTTCGGTGCGAGGCGGGCCTCGAACGCGACCTCGGCGTACTGCTTCACCGGGATGCCGAACTGATCGGCCATCGCCTGCAGCAGCATGCCGTTACCCGCCGAGCACGAGTTGGAGAGGCGGAAGTTCTTCACGTCGCCGTTCTGCATGAACATCACCTTGATGTCCTGCCCGCCGATGTCGCAGATCACGTCGACCGACGGAAACCAGCGCTTCGCCGACATCATGTGCGCCACGGTCTCGACGATGTTGGCGTCCGCGCCGAGGGACTTCTCGAGCACGTCGCCGGCGTAGCCCGTGACGCCGAAGCCGGTGACCTCGAGCGTCGCGCCCTGGTCGGTAGCCCACTGGCGCATCTGGGTGAACATGTCCTTCATGTCCTGGATCGGGTTGCCCTTCGAGAGGGTGTAGACCTTCTTCAGGATGTTCTCGTTCTCGTCGATGAACACGCACTTCGACGACGTCGATCCGCCGTCGAGGCCGATCACGCCCTTGTAGAGCTTGCCCGCCTCGAGGACGGTGTCGGCGTAGTACGGCTCCTTGTACTTCGCGGTGAACGCATCGCGCTGCTCGGCCTGCTCGACCAGACCGGGACCGGCGGACTCGCCGAGCTTGCTCTTGCGGCCGTGGTTGATGAACTCCTCGAGCGGATCGAGGCCGCGGTACTTGCCGACGTGCGCCGGCTCGTAGAGCCCGAACAGCACCGCGCCATACGCGGCGTAGAGGTCCGAGTTCTTGGGGACGAAGATCAGCTCCTCGATCGGGACCGTCTTGTCGTACTCGTAGCCGCGCTCGGCCCACGCCTCGGGGATCCGCAGGCGCCAGCACTCCTGGAGGAACGGCAGGTACGTGTTCGGACCGCCGAGCAGGAGGACCTTGCTCTTCAGCGTGTTGCCGCGCGTCAGCACGGCGAGGTTCTGGCTGACGATCGCGTCGGCCAGCGAGTTCATGATCTCGTCGCGCGGGATGCCCGACTTCACGAGGTTCACGATGTCGGTCTCGGCGAACACGCCGCACTTCGCGGCGACGTGATGCAGCTTGGTGGGATCGAACTTGAGGCCCGGGACCTCCTCGCGCGGCATGCCGACCTTCAGCACGCACTTGTCGATCGTGGCGCCGGTTCCCGACGCGCACTTGTCGTTCATCGAGGTCTGGGCGGTCTTGTCGCCGGTCTCCTCGTTCTTCTTGAACATGATGATCTTGGCGTCCTGACCGCCAAGCTCGATCACGCTGCCGACATCGGGGTGGAGCTTCTCCACGGACATCGTGACCGCGTTGACCTCCTGCACGAACTTCGCGCCGAGGATCGGGGCGATCGGGCCACCTCCAGAACCGGTGATGAAGCAGCGGATCTGGTCGTTCTTCAGCGTCGGAAATGCCGCGTGGATCTCCTTCAGCATCTCCCGCGTCATCTCGGGCTGCCGCGTCTCGTGACGCAGATACTTCGACCACAGGATCTCCTTCGTGGTCGGGTCGACGACGGTCATCTTGACCGTGGTGGATCCGACATCGATTCCGATCACGACTGCTTCGGGTGCGGTTGCCATGTGGTGTCTCTCCTCGAGTCCGGTACGAGCCAGACGTAGCACTAGACTGACGCGTCAGTCTAGGAACGACTGACGTGTCAGTCCAGTCTCAAGTGTACGCAAGGTATGATCTCTTCGGTGCGAAGCCCGCTGCGCACACGATGTACCCTTGCTTACAGATATTCCACCGATCGCGCAATCGCCAACGCACCCCAGCGCGCGCTACTTGAGCACGCCGCGCAGCGCGACCATCAGCAGCTCGTTCACCACATCCTCGACCGTGAGCTCGTTGTCCTTGCGGACCAGCTGCTCGATCACGCCGCGGATGAGGCCGAGCAACGCGGCCGAGACCAGCTCGGGGTGGCACTTGCGGAGCAGGCCGATCTCGAGGCCTGACTCGAGCGCGCGCCTCAGCAGATCGCGCATCTCGCCGTAGAACTGCTCGATCCGCTCCGCCGCCTCGACATCGGGCGTGTTCCCGGCCGACAGCAGCAGCGTCGCGAGCGGGCGATCCTGGACGATGTACGCGAGCGTGGCGACCACCTGCTCGCGGAGCTGCACCTGCGGCGGTGGTGCGGCAGGATCCTCGACCTCGATGCGATGGATCCGCGAGCGCAGATCCGCCAGCGCCTGGTCGAGGATCGAATCAAACACCGCCGCCTTCGAAGCGAAGTATAGGTAGAACGTGCCGCGGGCGATCTGCGCGCGCTCGATGATCGCGTGGATCGACGCACCGTGATAGCCGGCGTCGGCGAACACCGCCTTCGCCGCCGCGAGGATCTGGCGACGCCTCTCCTGCTTCGCGCGGTCACCCGCGTCGAGCGACGTCGAGACCATCACCCACCCCGTCGCGATTGATACGCGATGATCGCGCGCTCGAGGCCCGAGTACATCTTGCGATAGGTCAGCCGCTGCTCGGCGATCCGTGCGCCCGAGCAGTGACTCGCGATCTCGGCCTCGATCGCGAGCGCGAACGACTCGGAGTCGGCGTACAGGTTGATCTCGTCGTAGACGCCGTGAGACAGCGACGTGAAGTTCGCGGATCCGACGTCGCTGAACCGGTGATCGATCACCACGACCTTGCTGTGGACCATGCGCGGCAGCAGCACGATCGTGAGGTTGTCAGGTGCGCCGGTGAGCCGCATCAGCGCGTCGCAGGTGGCGCGGTTGATGTTCGCGAGCACGTCCGCCTGATCAGCGGTCACCAGCTTGACGTCGATGCCACGCTGCACGGCGCGGGCGAGTGCAGCGGTGAACCGGCGGTCGTTCATGTACGCCATCTCGACGGTGAGCGAGATCTTCGCAGAATCGATCAGCGCGAGGCGGTGGCTCATCATCGGACACGTGTGCTTGCGGTGCGCCTCGCGGCTGTGCACGAGAAAGTCGACGCCGCGCGACGGATCGAACTCGTCGTGTCCCGCCATTCGTTCGCGGAGCCGCTCGACGTAGTCGCGACCTTCCACCTCCACCATCACGTCGAACCACTCGTGGCGATGGTTGTCGCCGACGCCCATCGATCCGAGGATCAGGTAGTGGTCGTCGATGATGTAGACCTTGCTGTGATCGAACCGCTTGCGGTGATGCTGGACGTCGATATTCGGGTGCTCGAGGAGCCGCTCCGACAGCGCGTTCGGCCGCTGCTTGAACGAGCCGGGAGCGCGATACACGACGCCGAGGAACCACGCCTGGAACCCGCGCATCGGATCGACGCGCTTGTGGAAGAAGCTCTGCTTGTTGCCGCCGGTGTACTCGTAGACCGCCGCGATCTTGTCCTTGTGGATCGTGACCTTCGCACCGCGATCGGCGGCCGCCAGCACCGCCTCGCCCATCTGGTTCCCGGCCTCGTCATCGCGCCACAGAAACGCACGGATCTCGACCGAGCGCTCGGCGTTGCGGACGCGATCGAGGATCTGCTGGAACGCCACGTCACCCGAACCGAGCACGCGTAGCGTGGTGCCATCGACCGGGTCGGAGCCCGCGCCCAGCGCCGCGGGCAGCCCGACCGGGAGCATCTGATGCTTCACGCGTTGCGCCCGGCGCCCGCCGGCGAACAGGGGCCGACGACGAGGAATACGGCGCGCCATGTGACTGCATACGGGTAACCTGCCGGGGGCGATCGGTCAATGCTCCGGATGCGTAGGTAACTACTGGACTTGCCTACATCCGGCCGGTCACGCCAACCCACGGAATCGTCTGCTCGCCGCCGTAGTCGCTGAGCGGCCTGGCGAAGCCGAGGTCGAACGCCATCAATCTGCTGCCGAGCCGGAGGCCGAGGAAGCCCGCGCGGTCCCGGCCGACCTTGACGAAGTCGACCAGGAACCGGGTCGTGCCGGTGCCGAGCGATCCATTGAGCGTGAACATCGTCGCGGCATCCGTTTCATCGCTGTACCCGTCGTAGCTCGCGTGGAAGCCGAACAGCCGCTGCACGCCGCCGGAGATCATGACATAGCAGCTGTCGTCCGTGCACAGGCTGCCCACCGCGCCGAGCGACTTCCAGCCGCGGCTGCTGTTGTACCCGTTCGGAAACGCGCGGACCGCTCCGGTGAGCGCGAGCGACGCGTTGTGACCGTGCAGCAGCACCTGCTTGATGCCGGCGCCATAGGTCGCCTCGTTGCCGTTACCGTCGCCCTCGCCGAGTGACGTCGCGCCGTCGACCCACAGCTCGGTGGACTTCGTGAGGCCCGCGTTGAGGCCCGCGATGCCGAAGGCCGGAACCACCACCTGCAGCGTGACCTCGACCTTGCCCTCGGGCACGGTCAGCGCGGTGCTGGTGACCAGGCCGCGGTTGCTCGCCGCGGCTGCCTGACGGGCCTCGAGCCCGCGCAGCTTCACCGGCGCCGGCTCCGCGCGGACCACCGGGCGAATCGGCGGATCCTCGGTGCGCACCGGCATCGGCGGTCGCGATCCGGGTGGACCCTCGATGACGACCGGACCTGCCGCGGCAGCCGTTGCGAGCAAGGGGAGCAGGAGTGCAGCGACGACGGCCTTCATGGACCGTGGGCAACAGCACGGCGCGTGCCCGGCGCAAGCGCGCGAAACCCGGTCGCGAACGTCAGGTTTTTTGATTCCACGCGAACGAGCGCGACAACCGCGTCGCGACACTCCCCGGCAACCGAGAAACACCGCGTTGCCGCGCTCGTCGATCGCGCTGCGAATCGCAACGTGATCGCGTGCGCCAGACAGGAGCAACAACCACTTGGCGTGGCCTGAAGCTTGCTCTATGCCGGTGCCGTGAGTGAGCTCGAGTTGCAGGGCATCCGGAAGCTGTACGAGGGCGTCGCACGCCCGGTGATCCCGGACCTCGCACTGACGATCCCGTCGGGGCAGATGGCGGTGCTCGTGGGGCCGTCGGGCTGCGGCAAGTCGACGACGCTGCGCATGGTCGCGGGCCTCGAGGAGCCGACCGCGGGCGTGATCAAGATCGGCGGTCGCGATGTCACCAACCTGCCGCCTGCCGAGCGCGACATCGCGATGGTGTTCCAAAGCTACGCGCTCTACCCGCACATGACGGTGTTCGAGAACATGGCGTTCGGGCTGCGGATCAAGCACCTGCCCGAGGCCGAGATCCAGACCCGCGTGTTCGCCGCCGCGGAGAACCTCGGGCTCAAGCCGTACCTCGAGCGCCGGCCGAAGGCGCTGTCGGGCGGCCAGCGCCAGCGCGTGGCGATCGGTCGCGCCGTGGTGCGCGAGCCCAAGGTGTTTTTGTTCGACGAGCCGCTCTCGAACCTCGATGCGAAGCTGCGCAGCGACATGCGCCGCGAGATCGCGCGCATCCACCTCCAGTCGAAGACCACGTCGATGTACGTCACCCACGATCAGATCGAGGCGATGACGCTCGCCGACATGATCGTCGTGCTGAAGGACGGCGTCGTGCAGCAGATCGGCACCCCCGTCGAGATCTACGAGCGCCCGGCGAATCGGTTCGTCGCAGGCTTCTTCGGCACGCCGTCGATGAACTTCTTGAGCGCAGATCTGACGGCGACCGGGGATCGGCAGTCGGCGCGCGGCGCGGGCTTCGAGATCCCGCTCGCGGCACGTACCCCTGCCCTGCGTCCCGCCAAGGATGCCGTCGATCGCATCGTGGTCGGTGTGCGCCCAGAGCGGCTGTCGTTGACCGGCAAGCGCGATGACGTGTCGCTGTCGGGCGAGGTCGCGATGCGCGAGGTGCTCGGCGCCGAGGTCGTGCTGCACCTCGAGTCCGTATCGGGCCCGCTGACCGTGCGCACCGATGCCGGATCGGCGCCGCGCCCCGGTGACACCGTGAAGGTGTGGCTCGATCCCAGGGCGATCCACGTGTTCGACGGCGCCACGGAGCTCCGGCTGTGAGCTCGCGGCTCGAGGAGGACGCGCCGAGCGATCGCTCGACGCGGACGCGAGCGGTGCGCGCTGCGCTCGGCTGGCGGGCTCCGAAGGCCAAGCCGGTTCCTGTGCCCGTCCTCGCGCCGGTGAAGCGGCGGATCACCCGCGTGCTGCCGATCTTGCTCGCTCTGCTCGGCGCCTGCGATCGCTCGCATGCCACCGTGTTATGGCACGCGTACAACGGTGCCGAGCGCGCTGCCCTCGCGGCGAGCGCAGCGCGGTGGAACGCCGCACATCCCGAGCAGCCGCTCGAGCTTGTCGGCGTTCCGTACGCGGCGTTTGGCGACAAGCTGACCAGCGCGATTCCGGGCGGCAACGGTCCTGACCTGTTCATCTATCCGCAGGATCGGATCGGTGACTGGGCCGACTCCGGCGTCATCGAGCCGATCGAATTCTGGGTCGACGAGGCGCGCGCGAGCCGGTTCTCCGAGGAGGCGATCGCGGCGATGGCCTACAAGGGCTCGCTGTGGGCGCTGCCAGTCACGGTGAAGTCGCTAGCGCTGTTCTACCGTCCGGACCTCGTGGCGGCCCCCCCGACCACGACCGACGCGCTGATCGCACTCGCCCCCGCGATGACCGCACACCACGGCTATGCGCTCGCCTACGCGAACGTCGACCTCTACGGCCACGCACCGTGGCTGTTCGGCTTCGGCGGCAAGGTGCTCGACGACGATGGCGGCCTCGCGATCGCCACACCCGAGGCGGCCGCCGCGATGACGTTCGCGCGCGAGCTGGTGGCCAAGGGCGTCGCGCCCGACCACGCCGAAGGGCCGCTGGTCGCCACGCTGTTCAACGAGGGCAAGGCCGCCACGGTGATGTCGGGTCCATGGTTCTTGAATGACATCAGCCCGACCACGCCGTGGGCCGTGGCTCCGCTCCCCACGGTCAGCGCGACCGGCCGGCCGGCGACGCCGTTCCTCGGCGCCGAGGGCCTGCTGATGTCTGCGCGCTCGCACGACAAGGATGCGGCGTTCGCGGTGATGGATACGTTGACCTCGGATGTCGAGGCGATCGAGCGGGCCAAGCTCGCGCGCCAGGTCGTGCCGAACATCCATGCGTACGACGATCCTGCGGTCGCCGCGGATCCCACGCTGCGCGCCTTCCGCGCCCAGCTCGCGCACACGGTGCCGATGCCCAAGGGCGCCGCGATGCGCATGGTGTGGACGCCCTACCAGACCGCGCTCGGCGAGGTGGTGTCGGGACGGGCCGAGGCAGGACCGCAGCTGATCGCCGTCGAGAAGGAAGTGGCGAGCTACCTGGTCGGCGGAGCCCGGTGACCACGGTGGTGCGACAGCTCCGCGACGTGGCCGTCGTCGGCGCGCTCTGCATTTTGATCGCGAGCATCGCGTTCGTCGGCGTGCGCAATCGCGAGCTCGCCGAGCGCCAGATCGATCTCGCGACGCGGGCCGCCGAGGCGATCGCCGACGGCCGCGCGCTACCCGATGTCCACGCCGTGATCGTCGGCGCGGCCACACCGTCCGCGAGCCGACCCTACTTGAAGACGCGCCGGCTGAAGGATCTCGGCGCCTGGCGGCCGCTCACCGCGAGCGCGCGCGGCTCCACCGCCGACGGCAAGCTGTTCTACGACGCGGCCACGCGGTTCGATCGCGAGTTGCCCGCCGCGCGCGACAACGTGATGCGAAGCCAGCGCGAACTGGCCGAACGCGGTGACGATCCGGTGCGCGCGCTCGAGCTCGCCGGGTCGTTCAGCGAGCTACTCCCCGACGGGACCGGCCGCGCGCTCGCGGTGCGTCCAGTCAAGGACGGGCTCGCGGTCGCACTCACGGCGCCGGCGCACCCCGCGCCGTACCCGTTTCTCGTGTTGATCGGCGTGCTCGGCCTCGGGTTCGCACTCGCCGCTGCCGGCGCGCTGATCGGCGGCCGCGCGGCACCGGTCGGCACCGTCGCGGGCTTGGCTACGCTCGCGATCCCATGCGTGCTGTGGCACTCGTGGATCGCGGCCTTCGCGATCGTGCTGATCGGATTCGGGTTGGCGCTCGCGCAAGCCGCGCAGCTCACGGAAAGGTTCGCGGCCGGGGTTCGATCGCATCGCACCGCCCTGGGATTCCTCGCGCCGGCCGCGCTCTCGATGCTCGTGCTGGTCGCCGCGCCGTTCGTGATCGGCCTCGTGCTCGGGTTCTACGATCATCACCACGGCACCTGGTCGTTCGTCGGCTTTCATAACTTCGCCGAGATCCTGTCCGGCGGAGGCCGACCGCTCGATGACCCTCTCAACTTCTGGTTCATCCTCGGCGTCACCGTGCTGTGGACGGTGGCGAACGTCGCGTTCCACGTCGCGATCGGTGTCGCGCTAGCCCTCGTGCTGTCGCGCTCGTGGCTGCGCGGCAAGGGTCTGTGGAGGATGCTGTTCATCCTGCCGTGGGCGGTTCCGAATTACATCACCGCCCTGATCTGGAAGGGCATGTTCACGGGCGAGTACGGTGCGGTGAACTCGCTCTTGCACTGGGCTGGCCTCGATGGCGTGTCGTGGTTCTCGTCATGGGCGACCTCGTTCTCCGCGAACGTCATCACCAATACCTGGCTCGGTTTTCCGTTCATGATGGTCGTCGCGCTCGGCGCGCTCGAATCGATCCCGAAGGAGCTCTACGAGGCGGCGTCGGTCGATGGTGCAAGTGCGTGGCAGCGGTTCCGTCACATCACGCTGCCGCACCTGCGTCCCGCGCTCGGACCAGCCGTCGCGCTCGGATCGATCTGGACGTTCAACATGTTCAACGTGATCTACTTGGTGTCCGCGGGGCAGCCCGGCGGCTCCACCAACATCCTCGTGACCGACGCATACCGCTGGGCGTTCCAGCGCGGTGAGCGCTACGGCATGGCGGCTGCGTACGCGACGATCATCTTCCTCATCCTGTTGCTGTGGACGGTGTTCGGC
>JAYUVX010000440.1:0-8996 GCA_043753855.1 Myxococcales bacterium
TAGATGCTGAACGGGTCGATCGGCGACTTGCCCATCGGATCATCGACCGGGGCGATCGACACCACCTGGATCGGAGCGACCTTGAAGGTAAATTTGCCCGGCGCGCGGTCCGCATCGGGGACCTTGTTGCCGTCCTTGTCGGTGACGTTATCGTTGATCGTGACCTTGCAGGCCTTGCCCGTGGCAACCACCTTCGGATCGAGCGGCTTGATCACCAGCGACGGGCCGATCGGCCACGTCACGTTGTTGCCCGACGGCGAATAGTAGCCGTCGTACGGGACCTCGACGAAGCCACCTTTGACGCTCTCGCACTCGAGCTTGACGGGGTGGGTGTTCGCGATCGAGCCCGTGAAGACGTCGGTGCCCTTGCCGTCCTTGTCGAGGATCTCGGTCAGGTCCTCGACGCTCGGATCGAGCAGCTCGTCGAACACGACGCGGACATACCAGCCATCCGGGTACCCATTGCTGACCTCGTCGGCGCCCTTGCTCAGGTCCGCCGGACAGATGTCACGAGCGACGGAGTCCGGCGTCGCGACGCGCTGTGGGCGCTTCGCGTCGCCGACCTTGCAGTAGGTCGCCTGTTCGACGACCTGGCCAGCTGCATCGTTGAGCACGAGAACGGTCAAGACTTCGGGCGGACCCTCTGGACGAAGGTCGGTGTTCTGCGTGGGGTCAGTACAGGCCCCGAGCGCGAGAACAGTTGCCGCGGCGACGAGGGCGAACCCCTGTGATCGCCCACGAGTGGGATCGACGACGAACATAATTTTTGAGCCTCCCTTAAGAGCAGCGTTTCAAGCCGTGCCGGGCCGCACTTCCCTGCAATGGCGGAAGTAATCTCCCATCCGTGTGACAAACGCAAGTGAAGCACATCACCGCTCATCACTGAATGTGTCCGCTTGTGATGCCTATCCCAAAACAAGAGAGGTCAGGCGCGCGAGCGAACGCACCTGACTTCCCGTTCAGCGAGGAGACCGTTAGGAAATTCGGTTACGAGGCATTTGGACGCTTCCCATTCGTGGGTGCGACACCAGGTGCTGCGGCCGGTGAGCGATTCGCAGCACCGGTGTCCGGGGGGCGGACCGCCTTTTTATTTTCGTCCGAGAGCTCGGCGCCGGTCGGCAAGGCGACCGGTTCGACGACATCGATGCCGATCCGACGGACGTTGAAGTGCGCGAGCACCTTCGCCTCGATCGAGTTGTAGACCTCGGGATGCTCGACGAGGAACTGCTTCGAGTTCTCGCGGCCCTGTCCGATCCGCTCGCCGTTGAACGAGAACCACGCGCCGCTCTTGTCAACGATGTTGGCCTCGGATGCGAGATCGACGAGATCTCCTTCACGCGAGATCCCCTGTCCATAGAGGATATCGAACTCGACCTCCTTGAACGGCGGGGCCATCTTGTTCTTCACGACCTTCACGCGCGTCCGGTTGCCGATCACGTCCTCCTCCTTCTTGATCGCGCCGATGCGGCGGATGTCGAGGCGGACCGACGCGTAGAACTTGAGCGCGTTGCCACCGGTGGTGGTCTCCGGCGATCCGAACATCACGCCGATCTTCATGCGGATCTGGTTGATGAACACGACCATCGTGCGCGAGCGAGAGATCGCTCCCGTCAGCTTGCGCAGCGCCTGGCTCATCAGGCGAGCCTGCAGGCCGACGTGCGCGTCGCCCATCTCGCCCTCGAGCTCGGCCTTCGGGGTCAGTGCAGCGACCGAGTCGATCACGATCACGTCGATCGCATTCGAGCGGACCAGCATGTCCGCGATCTCGAGCGCCTGCTCGCCGCAGTCCGGCTGACTGACCAGCAGCTCCTCGGTCTTCACGCCGAGCTTCTTGGCGTAGCTCACGTCGAGCGCGTGCTCGGCGTCGATGAACGCGCACACGCCCCCGCGCTTCTGCGCCTCGGCGACCACGTGCAGGGTCAACGTCGTCTTGCCGCTCGACTCTGGACCGTAGATCTCGACGATGCGGCCGCGCGGCAGGCCGCCGATGCCGAGCGCGATATCGAGGCCGAGTGAGCCCGTCGGGACGACGTGGACCTCGCGATCGATCGGGTCCTTGCCGAGGCGCATGATCGCGCCCTTGCCGAACTGCTTGTCGATCGCACCGAGCGCGAGCTCGATCGCTTTGTCTCGGGACTGGTTGCCAGCCGCGGTGTTCCCCGAGGTCTGGATCAAAGATGTGGTCGAGCTCTCCTTCGTAGCCATCTGGTCTCTCCCTTAGCGATCGGTGGTCTGGTGATCTCAGTGCGGGCCTTGTCCGCGAGGCCACCCGTCATCGGTGTCCTCTGGCTCGCTCGACCCAGGTTGTGCGCCCAGATCTAGCGCCCTGGTCTGACGTTCAGCCTCCGAAACGGCGGTTTTGAGGTCGATTCGCGAAATTTCTTTGTAGACGGAACCTGTTGGTTTCGTTTCGCTTTCGTACAACGTCACCGCATCGACCCGGGTGTCACCGAACATCTGTTCAGCTAGTGGTATCACGAGCTCTTTGACCGCGCGAATTTCGCGCAAACGCGCGAGCGTCACGTGGGGATGGTACGGACGGGTCTCCGCCGCGTAGCCGATCCCGGTCATCGCGGCCTCCACCGCCGTCGCCAGCGTGACGAGCGCACCGGTCGCCTCGTCGACGCCGGCCCACAGCACGCTGGCCTTGTCGACCGACGGAAACGCGCCCAGCCGCGCCGTCTTGAACGTGAACCGTGGTGCGCCGATCACCGCTCGCGCCAGCGCATCCCGTACGGCATCGATCGCGGTCGACCGCGTCCAACCGAGGAACTTCAAGGTGAGGTGGTAGCTCGCGGGCGGGACCCACGTGAGGTCGAGGCCACCGTCGCGTGCGCGCCGCGCCAGCGTCTCGACCGCGCGCGACAGCTGGATCGCGGTCGCCAGCGAGACCCGCAGGCCGACGAACAGTCGCGTGCCCGGCTCGCTCATGGCAGAGCCTCGTCGACGAGCCGCAGCGCCCACCACGCGGCCAGGAGCCGGATCTGATCGCGCGCACCGGGCCACGCAAGGAGCTTGGTCTTCATCTCGTCCTCTCCGGATCCGCGCCCGCACAGCGCGAGCCACACGGTACCGACCGGCTTGTCAGGTGTCCCACCCTCGGGCCCGGCGATCCCGCTGACCGCCACGGCGTAGTCGACATCGAACCGCGCCCGCGCACCGGCCGCCATCTCGCGGACGACCTGCTCGCTGACCGCGCCATGCGCCGCCAGCGTCGCCGGCGACACGCCGAGCTGGCGGATCTTCTCGTCGTTCGAGTAGACGATCGCGCCGCCCTTGAACACGCGCGAGCTGCCGGGCAGCCGGGTCAGCAGCTCGCCGATCATCCCGCCGGTGCACGACTCCGCGGTCGCGATCGTCACGCCGCCGGCGACCAGCCGCCTCGTCACCTTCTCGACCAGCGTATCCGCCTCGCCGGTCCCGTAGATGATGCCACCGAGCCGCTCGTTGACCTCGCGGTCGAGGTCGGCGAGCCGGGCATTGGCGGCCGCCTGATCGCGATCGCGGACCACCAGCTTCAGCAGGGTCTCGGGGAACTTCACCTGGTAGTGGATCGACGCGCCCGGTACGGCATCGATGAGACCGCGACACGCCTGCGAGATCTGCGACTCGCCGCGCCCGAACACCCGGTAGATCCGGCGCGCGATCCGCTCGACGTACCCCGCCGCCTCCCGGAGCTCGGCGAGCCGGGCGGTGAGGCCGCCTTCGAGGATGCTCACCAGCTCCCGCGGAAACCCGGGGAGGCAGATCACGGGTACCCCATGGATCCCGATCTCGAACCCGGGGGCGAGCCCCGCGGCATTGGGGTGGACGCGGGCTCCGGTCGGGATCCGGACCTGTCGGAGCTGGATCGGCGTCACCCGGCCGGCCGCCCGCCCGAACCACGCCTCCATCCGGCCTCGCGACGGCTCGTCGATGATCGGCTCCACGCCGGCGAGCCGGCAGACCATGTCGACCGTCAGGTCGTCCTCGGTGGGTCCGAGCCCTCCCGAGCACACGACGACGTCCGCCCGCGCTGCCGCCCGGGTCAGAGCCTCGACGATATCCGCCTCGTCGTCGTTGCAGCTGGTCATCCAGCGGGTGGTGATATCGAGGTCCCAGAGCCGTGCTGCGAGCGAGGACGCATTCGAGTTCACGATCTCGCCGCGGCACAGCTCATCCCCGATCGTCAAGATCTCGGCGCGCATGCGCGCGACAACATAGCGCAAACAGATGGTCTCGCGGTTGACGCGCCACGCACCGGCTGCCTATGATTTCATCTGCGACGCGGAATGTGGGTTCCGCGGACCGTCTCTCCTCATGAAGATCCGCTACGCCGCAAAAACTGACGTGGGCATGAAGCGGACCCACAACGAGGACTACTTCTCGTTGATCGAGGACGAGCAGCTGTTCCTCGTCGCCGATGGCATGGGTGGCCACGCCAGTGGAGAGGTCGCCTCCAAGATGGCCGCCGAGACGATCGGCGAATTCTATCAGCGCACCCGCGAGGACGAGGACGCGACCTGGCCCTACAAGATGGACCGCTCGCTGTCGTACATCGAGAACCGGCTGGTCTGCTCGGTGAAGCTCGCCAACCTCCGGATCTTCGAGACCTCGAATCGCGACCTTCGCTACAAGGGCATGGGCACCACCCTGGTCGCGACGCTGGTCTCCGGCGACAAGATCTACGTCGGGCACGTCGGCGATTCGCGCGTCTATCGCGTGCGGGACGGCGGCATCGCACAGCTCACGCGCGATCACTCGCTGCTCGAGGACTACAAGGAAGCAAAGCCGGACATGACCGAGGAGGAAGAGCGCAACTTCCCCCACAAGAACGTCATCACCCGCGCCCTCGGCATGCGCGAGACCGTCCAGGTCGACATTCGGAGCCACCAGATCAAGAGCGGTGACGTCTACATCCTGTGCTCCGACGGGCTGTCGGGCATGGTCGTCGACGAGCAGATCGGCCAGATCGCCTCGAACGCGAAGAGCCTCGAGCGCGCGGTCGCCGAGCTGGTCGATGCGGCGAACCGCAACGGCGGCACCGATAACGTCACGACGCTACTGCTGCAGTGCCTCGCAGCGTAGACTCGAAGGCATGAAGTACCGGGTCGATTCCGGGAAGCTGACCGTGCAGGCACGGTCCAAGCTCCACGACACCACCACGGTGTGGGACAAGGTGACCGGCGAGGTCGAGGCCGACGCGAATGCCATCGAGGCCGCGCGTGCAACCTTCGCGGTGGACATGGCGTCCTTCGATGCAGGCGACTGGTTGAAGAACCGGAAGCTCAAGAAGGACTTCGACATGGACGCGCACCCGAGGGCCACGTTCGAGCTGCGCGCCGTCAAGGACGTGGTGCGCGACGGGGCGAAGTTCACGGCGACCGCCGAGGGCGTGTTGCGGTGGCGAAACAAGGAGATCGTGCTCGCCATCGCCGGCCGCGGCTCGGTCGATGACACGCGCGTCGAGGCGTCGGCCACGTTCGAGCTCGATATCCGGAAGCTCGGGCTTTCGGCGCCGCGGTTCCTGATGATCAAGATGGAGGACGAGGTCTCGGTCGAGGTCTCGGTCCGCGGTGCGGTGATCGCGTGAAGCGAGCGCTGCAGCTCCTCGTGGCGCTCGGGACGATCGGCATGATCGTGTGGGCCGCCGTGGTGATCGGCTGCAACGACAAGAAGGGCGAGTTCAACGGCGTGGGCAAGTGGCGGTTCGGCCACACGACCTTGAAGGCCGCGAAGGAAGGCATCTGTCAGCCGACCGATCTGAACGATGGTCGCAAGGGCACATGGTGCTTCGCGCAGACGCCGTTCAAGATCGGCCAGCGGGTCGCCGACGTCGATCTGTACTTTCTCGGCACCGAGCCCGACGCGCGGCTGATCGAGATCCAGCTCAAGGTCCGCGGCTGCGTCGAGGACGAGCTCGATCACTGGATGCGCGCCGGGTTCGGTCCGCCGGTCGAGACCCGGGCCATGCGCGGGTACTGGAAGAACTCGTTCCTGTGGGCCGCAGCGCTGATGCCGAGCGAGCCGGGGCGTTGCCTCGTGCACTTCCTGCCGCTGTCCGAGAACGCCGAGATCGAGCGGATCAAGCACGAGTGATTCAATCGATCGCGCCCGACGTCACGGCGGGTGTGCGCTCGAGGCTCCTCAGCACCGCGGCATCCTCCTCGACGGACTCCACCGCGCGGTTGATCTCCTCGACCAGGCCGCGCTTGCGCGAATAGTCGATCTTCGGCAGGTACTTCATCCCGTCGAGCGATTCGAACGAGCGCACGAGCTCGTCGGTTTGCCGCGTTCGACGCGCACGGATCTCCTCGATGTCGAGCTGGTCGCGGATGATGTACGGCGTGAGCAGGATGAGGAGGTTCGCCTTGCGCTTCTGCTTCGTGGTGTGGCGGAACAGGGTGCCGATCACCGGGATGTCACCGAGGATCGGCACCTGCGACCTGCTGACGTACTCCTTGGTCGAGATCAGGCCGCCGATCACCACGGTCTGCTGATCGCGCACCACGACCTGGGTCTTGAGCTCGCGCGTGTTCCAGGTCGGACCGAGCTCGCCGTTGGTCTCACCGAGATCCTTCGCGGTGTGATCGATCTCGAGCAGCACGGTGCCATCGGGTGAGATGTGCGGCTTGATATCGAGCTTGAGATCGAGCGTCTCGCGATCGATGTTGACGGTCGTCGAGCCCGGTTCGCTGGTGCCCGACAGCCCGCCGTAGGTGAGCCCCTTCTTGTAAGGGATGTTAGTGCCGATCGTCAGGTGCGTGAGCTGGTTGTCGACGGCGGTCAGGCTCGGCAGCGACATCACGTTGCTGTTGGTCTTGGTCGCCAGCGCCGTGACCAGGGCGCCGTACGATGGGATCGTCACCCCCATCAGCGTGGTGGTCCCCGATGACAGCACGCCGGTGACCAGGCCCGCCGCCTTGCTGAGCGTCTTCACGTCGAGCGAGGACACGCCGTTGCTGCTGGTCTGCATGCCGGAGAGCAGCACGCTATCGCCGCTGCCCGGCACGAAGCCGTGCGCACTGGCGCCGACCTCGAGATCGTTCGACAGGCTGACCTCGACGATCATGCCTTCGATGTAGACCTGGCGACGCGGCGCATCGAGCTGCTGGATGATCTCCTTGATGGCGAGGAAGTCCCGACCGCTCGACAGCACGACCAGCGAGTTCGACGCGGCCTCGGCGATCACGCGGGCCTCGCCCTGCACGCGCGGCCCGGTGGGATCGATGGTCGGGACCGCGGTCCCCGGTGCTGGCGTGGCGGTGCTCTTCCCCGCCGGAGACAGCGCGGCGGTGAGCACGGTGGCGAGGTCCGCCGCGATGCCGTGCGCGAGTGGATAGACATGGATCGACGCACCGCCCTCGATATCGAGCGCGACATCGAGGCGCTCGACCAGTGCCTGCACCCGGTGATACGCGACCTCGGTCGCGGCGACGATCAGCGTGTTGGTCCGCGCATCGACGAGCAGCTTCGATGGCACGGCGACGCTTCCGCTCGCGGCCTCGCCCTTGCCCGTCGCCGGGGCCGGGGCCGAACCACCGAGCCCGAGGATCGATTCGAGCTCGGTGGCGAGCGCCTTGGCGTCGGCGTGATGAACGGGGATGGTGTAGATCGCATCGGTACCTTCGGGCACGTCGACGAGCTTCGCGATCGTCATCATCGAGCGGACGTGGCTGCCATAGTCGGTGATCAGTACGAGCGAACCGACGAGCTGGATGTCACCGGCGTCGGAGCGCAGCGCACCGAACGCCTTCTGTAGCGTCTCCGCCTTGGTGTAGTTGGGGTGCACGACGTAGCGCACAATCTGATCGTTGTCGTCGGGCAGTACCTTCGTGTAGATCGGCAGCGCCTGGGTGCGTGCCGTCGGCGCATCGACGATCCGGAACCCCTTGCCCTTCGGCACCACGGTGAGCCCCACCGTGGCGAGCGCGGCCAGGAACATGTTGTAGGCCTCGGTCGACGACATCGTCGCCGGTGCGATCAGCGTGACCTTGCGATCCTTGTTGACGATCCGCGGATCGAGCATGAACGGCTTGCAGGTGAGGCCGATCGCCCAGGTCACGAGCTCGCGCAGCTCCATCTCGGGCTTGAACGTCATCGCGACCTCGCGCGTCTTGCCCTTGCACTTGTAGAGCTCGGCGTCATCGGGCGTGCCCTCGCCTTCCGCGTGCGCGATCGCCGGAACCAGCAACAGGAGCATCAGCGCGAGTCGTCGCATGTCGCGGACACACTCAAGGCGCGGGCCAAGGCGCAGACCGCGTCAACCGTGCGAAACGCCGTGCGGATGCGGGCACGTGGCGACGCGTTCATGCCAGCGCGTCACTATTGCGCGTGCGACGCGGTCCAGTCCGACTCGAACGCCGCCTGGATCACGGCCTGCCCGGCAGGCTCGGTGACCAGCACGCCGACCTCGCGGTTCCTGGTCAGCGAGGTCAGCGACATATTCTCGGAGCCAACAAATGCCACCCCGTCGGCGATGATCAGCTTCGAGTGCAAGTAGATCGAGGTCGGCGGGAACTTCACGGGGATCTTGAGACCGGTCAGGTAGCTCACCGCCGGGTCCATCGCGTCCTCGAGGATCACGCGAACCGTCACGCCGCGCTGCTTGGCCTGACCAACGGCGCTTCGCACGTTGGACTCGGATAGGTACATGAGCTCGAGCTCGAGCGTGGTCTTCGCGCTGTTGACGAGCTCGATCACGCGCTGCTGCGAGTTGTTCGGCGAGACGATCAGCCGCGTGCAGGTCAGGTCCGCCGGCTTCACCGGCTCGTTGCCCGCCGCGGCCCAGTCCATCTCGAAGATCGCGATCAGGTCCGAGACATCCTCGGGATCCTTGTCGATCGCGCCGTAGTTGCGCTCGGCGCTCATCGCATCGACGTTGAAGTTCAACGACATGATGGCGGTGGTCGCCCGATCGACGATCAGGTACTTCGCGTGCGAGTAGGTGTAGACCGAGCTCGCCTGGCGAACCGTCACGCCGCCCGCCCTCAGGATCGGCTCGACCGCCGCGTTCC
>JAYUVX010000441.1:0-8974 GCA_043753855.1 Myxococcales bacterium
GTCTCCGACGAGCGTTCGATCGAGCGGCTCGACTGGTTCGGCGCACCCGCGTTCGAGATCTTCTTCGACTGGGCTGATCTGGATCTCGTCGCGGCGGCAGCGCGAACGGGCAAGCCGCTCGTGCTGTCGGTCGCCAATGCGTCGGCGGCCGAGCTCGACGAGGTGGTCTCCGTCGCCCGCGGGGAAGGCGCCGGTGGCATCGCGCTGGTCCAGCGGGTGATGGATAGTGGGCTCGCATCGCTCGATGCGCTGCGCCGTCACGACACCGTGCTCGGCATCTCGGACCGCTCCGCGGGTCCCGCGATCCTGCGCACCGCGATCGGGCTCGGTGCCCGGATCGTCGAGAAGCGGCTCGGCCCGCGGATGCTGGCGACCGACCTGGCGACCGACCTGGCGACCGTGGTCCGGGACTGCGAGCTCGCGTGGGCGATGCTCGGCAACCCGGTCGAATGGGCCACCAACTGACGCTTCCAACCGCCGCGATGCCGGGGGAGGTGGAGAGGTTACGCCGGGGCATGCGTTTGCTGTCCGACGCGATCGTCGCATTCAGCGAGGCCACCACCGACGTTCAACGGCTGCTGAGCGCCGTCGCCGAGAACGTCGCGAAGGTCGTCGGGGATGCGTGCGTCGTCCTGCTGCACCAGGAGCCCGACGCGATGGTCGCGGCGGCGATCTACGATCCGGATCCCGCCATCGTCGCTCGGCTGACGCAGCTGTACGCGCTTCCGCTCGGCCACGCCGGTGACATCGTGCGAGCGGTGATGACCAGCGGAAAGTCGCGGCTGACACCGGTCGTGGATCTCGCGGCGCTGAAGGGCGTGCTCACCCCCGAGATGCACCACGTGTTCAGCCAGCTCGGGTTGCGGGGGGCCTTGACGGTGCCGATGATTGCGCGAGGCCGTGCGCTGGGCGTGCTCAACGTGTTGCGCCACCGAGAGGAGCGCCGTCCGCTCGACGAGCTCGACTGCGAGTTGCTGCAGGACCTCGCGAATCATGCGGCTCTCGCGATCGCGAACGCGCGGCTCGGGGAGCAGCTACAGGAGAGCGAGGCGATCCGGCTGGCGAAGGAAGAGGCGCTGCGCGCGAACCGGTTCCTCGACGCCGTGATCGAGCACATCCCCGACATGGTGTTCGTGAAGGACGCGAACCGTCTCGCGTTCACCCGGTTGAACCGTGCCGGCGAGGAGTTGCTCGGCGTGTCGCGCGTTGATCTGCTCGGCAAGACCGACTGCGACCTGTTTCCTGCGGCGGAAGCCGCCTTCTTCCAGGCGAAGGATCGCGAGACGCTGAACAACAAGGCGATGGTGGAGATCGCCGAGGAGCCGATCGAGACCGCGAACGGTGCGCGCTGGCTGCACACCAAAAAGGTGCCGATCCTCGACGACGACGGCCGACCCGCGTACCTGCTCGGCATCTCGCAGGACATCACCGCCCGCAAGCGTACGGACACCGAGCTGCGCCGCGCCACCGAGCAGGCCGAGCGCGTCAGCAAGGAGCTCGAGGCGTTCAGCTACTCGGTCGCCCACGATCTGCGTGCACCCTTGCGCGGCATTGATGGCTTCAGCCAGGCCCTGCTCGAGGACTACGGTGACAAGCTCGACGCCACCGGGCGCCGCTATCTCGACCGCGTCCGCGAGTCCGCGCAGCGGATGGCGCTCCTGATCGATGACCTGCTGGCGCTCTCGAAGGTGACGCGTACGGAGCTCAACATCCGCAAGGTCGACCTCAGCGAGCTCGCGCACGGCTGCGTCGCAGCATTGCAGCGGCTCGAGCCAGCGCGGCAGGTCGAGATCGTGATCGAGCCCGGGATCATCGCGGAGGGTGATCCGCGGATGCTCGCGATCGCGCTCGACAACCTGTTCGGCAACGCCTGGAAGTTCACCGCGAAGGTCGCGAAGCCGCGGATCGAGCTCTCGACCCTGATCCGCGATGGTCGGCGCAGCTTCGCGATCCGTGACAATGGCGCCGGCTTCGACATGCAGTACGCGAACAAGCTGTTCGGCGTGTTCCAGCGGCTGCATAGCGAGGCCGAGTTCCCCGGAACCGGTATCGGGCTTGCCACCGTCGCGCGGATCATTCATCGTCATCGTGGTCAGGTCGCCGGTGAGGGCTCGCCGGGCGCCGGAGCCACGTTCTTCTTCACCCTCGGTACGGAGTCGGAATGAGCGAGTGCGTGATCCTGCTGGTCGAGGACAATCCGAGCGACGAGGAGCTCACGCTCCGCGCGCTGAAGAAGAGCAACATCTTGAACCGTGTGATCGTGGTGCGCGATGGCGCCGAGGCCCTGGACTGGTTGTTTCGCACCGGCGCGCATGCGGAGCGCCCGGCCGACGAGACGCCGCAGGTGATCCTGCTCGATCTCAAGCTCCCGAAGATCGATGGGCTCGCGGTACTTCGGGCGATCCGTGGCGACGAGCGCACCCGGCTGCTGCCGGTCGTGGTGCTCACGTCTTCGATCCAGGAGCAGGACGTCGTGACCTCGTACGGTCTCGGCGCGAACAGCTACGTTCGCAAGCCGGTCGACTTCAATCAGTTCGTCGATGCGGTCCGCCAGCTTGGGCTGTACTGGCTGGTGATCAACCAGCCGATCCCGACGTGAAGATCCTCGCCCTGGCGCTCGTGGTCCTCACCGCAGGCCCGCCGGCGTCGGCCGACTGCGCACAAGACGCCGATCTGCTCCGCGCGCATCTCGAGGACGCGGCGCCGCGCGTTCGCCGCTGGAACACCGCCTGGGCGCTCGCGTACAGCGGCGCTGCCGTGGGGCAGCTCGGGCTCGCGTTGACCGAGACCAAGCCGTTCGGCACGTTCGATCAGGACTACAAGGAGACGATGTACGTCGGCGCGGCGAAGGCAACGATCGGCGCGGCCTCGCGGATCGTCCTCCCGCTGAAGGTCCGGATCCCGCCGCGCGACCCCGATCGCTGTGTGGATCTCGCTGCGCTGCGTGGATCACTGGCGCGGATCGCCAAGGACGAGAAGCAGACGTTCTGGCTGACCCACCTCGGTGGGCTTGCACTCAATCTCGGCGGCTCGTGGCTGCTCTGGCATCGGCGTTCGTTCCGGGTCGGCGCGATCTCGTTCCTGATGTCGTTCCCCGTCGGTTCGCTCAGCGCGTATACCCAGCCGCGCGCGAGCTGGCATGAGTTCCGGAGCGAGTCACCGACGTGGTCGGTCGGCATCGGAGCGGGCGATGGCCACGCGAGCCTGAACCTCGCCGGCGCGTTCTGATTCAGGACGTTCTAGCTGTTCGGCGGTCCCTGCTCGAGCTGGTCGTGCAGCACCTCGATATCGAGCTCGCCGCACCACTTCGCGACGACGATCGTGGCGACGCCGTTGCCGATCACGTTGGTGATCGCGCGCGCCTCCGACATGAACCGGTCGATGCCGAGGATGATCGCGAGCCCGGCCACCGGCACGTGGCCCACCGCACCGAGCGTCGCAGCGAGCACCACGAAGCCACTTCCGGTGACGCCCGCCGCGCCCTTGGAGGTCAAGAGGAGAATCCCGAGCAGCCCGAGCTGCTGCTGCAGATCCAGCGGCGTGTTGGTCGCTTGGGCGATGAACACCGCAGCCATCGTCAGGTAGATCGACGTGCCATCGAGGTTGAACGAGTACCCTGCCGGCACCACGAGCCCGACCACCGGCTTGCTCGCTCCCAGGCTCTCGAGCTTGGTCATCATCCTCGGTAGCGCCGACTCCGATGACGACGTACCGAGCACGATGAACAGCTCCTCGCGGATGTAGCGCAGGTACTTCACGATCGAGAACCCGTGCGCGTACGCGACGCCGCCGAGCACGCCGAAGATGAAGATCAGGCAGGTGCCATAGAAGCACGCCATCAGCTCTGCGAGCGAAGCCAGCGTGCCGAGCCCGTACGCGCCGATGGTGAACGCCATCGCACCGAACGCTCCGATCGGCGCCGCCTTCATGATGATGCCGACGATCCCGAACACCACGTGCCCCAGTCGATCGATCAGGTCGAGCACCGGCTTGCCGCGCTCGCCGGTGCGATGCAACGCGAACCCGAACAGGATCGCGAGCAGCAGCACGGGCAGCAGCTCGCCGCGCGCGAACGCACCGACGAACGCATCGGGGATCACGTCGAGCAGGAACTCGATCGTGCCCTTCATCTTCCCCGGCCCCGAGTACTGCGCCACCGACGCCGCATCGAGCTTGCTCGGATCGATGTTCATCCCGACGCCGGGACCGACGACATTGACCACGACGAGCCCGATCACGAGCGCCAGCGAGCTCGCCACCTCGAAGTACAGCAGCGCCAGCCCGCCCGCCTTGCCCACCGCCTTCATGCTCTTCATCGAGCCGATACCGACGACGACCGTGCAGAAGATTAGCGGCGCGATCGTCATCTTGACGAGCTTGATGAACGCATCGCCGAGCGGACGCATCTTGACGGCCACATCGGGGGCGTACACGCCGAGCACGATGCCCAGCGCGATCGCGACCAGCACGCGGAAGTACAGCGTGCTGTAGAACCGCGGCTTGTTGGCTATCTCCGCGTGCGGCAGCTCCACCCGCGGGACAGTAGCCCGATCGGCGCTCGCCATGGCGACTCGAACGGGCCGCCGCCGGCATCATCACGACCACACCCATCGACGTTCGCATCGCCTCAGGGCTGGATGAGCGTCGTGGTGACCTGGTCGGCTCGCGCGATGATCGGGTGAGAGTGATACGTGAGCCCACCGGTCCCGCCACTGGCGCTGACGGTCACCGTACCTGCCGGAACGCTGAAGATATACGCGATGCCATCCGTGGCCGTCGACGTGGGAGTCTTGCTCGGCAGGCCATTGTTGTTGTAGCGGACGACGCCAGCGGGGCTGCTGGTCACCGTGACACCGGCGACCGGCATGTTTGCAGCATCGAACACCTGGACACCGATCCATCCCGAGCCGGGATTCTGCGGGGTCTGCGCCAAGGTCGCTGCGGTGTCGAAGTTCTGCTGCGTGAGCAGGAGGATGGCTGCGCTGGAGAGGTCGGCCGAAAGCGGACGGGGCGGATAGAGATAGGTGTCCTTGCGGCCTGCGAGCTTTCCGATCAGGTAGCCATCGAGCGCCTTTCCATTCGTCGGGATCACCAGCGAATAGTTGCCCGAGGCGTCCGTGGTGGTCGATGCGATCGGCGTCATGGCGTCTTCTTCGAACGTGCTGATCATGACGCCGGCCGTCGGCGTGCGCCCGGAGATCGATACCTCGGAGGCCGTGCCCGTGACTGTGACGCTGGTTGCAACGGGCGCAGCATCTGCGCCACCTCCGGCGAGGTTGTCGCCGCAGGCAACCACACCGAGGAGGGTCAGAGCGAAGATCGACGCGTTCATCATGACCATCACGCTACCTCAACGTGGCGACGATCTTGCTGTCCACAGGTCACAGGAGCACCTCCTGCGAGCTGGACTGCCTGCGCTGGTGACCCTGGGAGATTGTCATCGGTGGTGAGGCGGCAACCTGTAGAAGGTGCGTATACCCCGCAGAATGCCGTCGCTGCGTAGCTCGGGGGCAGCACCGCCGTGCGCGCGAACATCGCGTACGTCGCCGAGGGCTGCACCACGGAGATCGACAGCGATTGCTTCGGTGGTGACTCGAGCGGCTGCGCGGCAGGCAGCAGCAGCGGAAGCGGCGCGATGTTCGCTTTTGGGCGATCCGGGCTCGCGCTGTTCACCACGGGCCGACGAGCTCGATATCGAGCAATGACGCGGGCTGGTCTGGATCATCGGGATCGAGTGCGACCCAGCCGCGACCGGGACGCGCCGGATCGAGTGCGAGGCCCTCGGCCTTGACCGGGGCACCATCGGCACCGAGCAGCGGTGCGGCGCGGATCCCTGCGGCGGTGATCACGCCGAGCTGCGAGCCGAGTACGCGGCCATCATCGATCGCGTTTGCGGTAGCCTCGGCGGTGGCGAGGTAGAGCATGCCATCGCCGTGGGCGATCGCATCGGTGAAGCCAAGGCGCTGGCCATCGATCGCACCGAGGTCGAAGCCCTCGATCGAACCGATCGTGGGCAGCGCGGCACGGCCATCGAGCCAGGCGCGCATCGCGCGAACCGAGACCTTGAGGATCGCGGGACCGACATCGCTGCCGCCGGTGTTGCCGCGGTGGAACAGCCAGAGCTCGTCGCCGAGGCGGGCAACGCCCTCGAGGTTGATGCCGCTGCCGAGCGTCTCGCGCAGCCGGCCGTAGAATGGAGCTGCATCCACGACGCGCGGCACCGCGTGCATGACCCGGCAGATCTTCTCGCGGATCGGCAGCGAGCCCGAGCCGAACGCCCACAGCTCGTCATCGACCGTCACGCATGACTCGAGGTCGAGCTTGTCGAGCTTGTTGCCGATCGCCACCTCGAACCGGCGGCGGCCATCGATCCCGCGTGGCAGCTTGATCGCGGAGACGCCCTCGTCGCTGACCACCGCGAGGAATGACGCATCGTCCTGGACCACGACGAGCCGGCCGCCATACATGGCGAGGCCCGACGCGGCACGCACGTGATCGGGGCGATCGTCGTCCGGATCGGCGGGGCGGTCGTAGCGCAGCGCGCGCGAGGCGATCACGCGCACGGCGAGCCGCGGATCGAGCTGCGCCTGCCTCACCTGATCAGGTTACCTCAGCCGTTTCCCTCCGTGGTCTAGTGGTGCGACGGCTCGGCTGGCTGCGCGGTCAGGCCACGAGGCTCGCGCGGCGGATAGAAGAACTCGAGCGGCTTCTTGAAAAACCGCCGCATCACCGCGAGCGGCAGGGTGCGTCGCTCGCCGCGCGGCACGTCGCGTGCGCGAAGCGCGATCACGAGAGCGAGCGCGAAGCTCACCCCGAAGTTGAGCAGGCCGATGATCGCGATGCCCATGCACGCCGAGATCACCGCACCCCAGCCGACCGTATCGACGCCCACCGACGCCAGCGCGAGCGTGAGCGATCCGGACGACAGCGTCACGTGGCGGACGTCGAGCGGGAGCCCGAAGAACTTCGCGAACACCGGTACCATGCCGAGCAGGAACCCGAGCGCGACCGATCCACCGAAGCCCGCGGCCTGGTGCTCGAGGAAGTGCGCCCACCGCTTCATCCGATCCCTGCCGAGCGTGGCGCCCCAGCGATGGTGCTCGATCGCATCGGGCAGTCGGCGATAGACGACCCAGTTCTCGAACCAGCCCGCGATCAAGCTCGAGACCCACAGCAGGACGCCGGTGAACGCGGCGAAGAAGATCGTGCCCGAGCCCAGCGGATCGAAGGATGCGATCACGGCCTTCGACGTCGCCTCGTCGAGGAAGTGGCCGCCCAGCGTTCGTTGCAGGACCAGGTCCATCGCCAGCGCGGTCACGATCACCGCGAAGACGTTGCCCACGGCGGCCGCGAACTGCGAGCGCGCGATCCGGGCGATCAGCGGCACCAGCTCGTCGAGCCGGCCGGGGCCCGCGCGGTCGCGGATCGTACCCGCGAGCGCGGCGGCCGTCATCGAGGGCTGCTTCGTCGCGAGCGTGAACCCGAGCAGCTGCATGAGCACGAAGCTGCCGGCGTAGACCACGCTCGACATCAGCCCATCGATGAACAGCGGGAGGTGCTGCCACTTGGTGAGGAACTTTCCAACGATCGTGCCGACGGTCAGCACACCGCCGCCTGCCGCGGATGCCAGCATCTTCCAGTACTCGCGCCGCGACGACGTCACGTAGTGCTCGCCGGTCTTGCCGGCGCGCTCGATCACCTTGCGCGCGAGCAGGCGCAGGTTATCGGACATCAGCTGCGAGAAGCTGCGCGCCCCGACGAGGCCGCGTCCCACCGCCGCGATCACCGCGCGGATCTCGTAGGTCGGCTCGAGCTCGTCATCGGGATCCACGAACGGCAGCAGGATCTCGATCCTGTGAAGGCCGCGGTCGATCGAATCGAGCGAGTACACGACATCGATCGAGACGCCACGATCCTCGAGAGCGATCCGGACCTGATCGAGGTGGCGACGGGACGCCTCGATCAGCGCGGGCATCTCCGCCGGCCGCGCTCGCGCGAGGTGATATAGTGGCGAGTCGCGGACGCCGGTGACCGCTGTGCGCGTGCGGAACTGTTCGGCCATGCCGAGCGCGGCGATCCGCGTGGTCAGCATGCTGATCGCATCGATGATCGACGCCCGGATCGGGGCCCAGCAATCTCCTCCCGCGGCGGCGAGCCGGTGGAGCAGCGGGTCAGCGGCGTCGCCGACCCAGTCGAGCTCCGAGACCGACCGGATGATCCGAGCGGCGAGCATCGACAGCTCGTGCGGCGCTGGCGCCTCGGGCAACAGCTTGCGAGCCAGTCGATCGGTGGTCTCGGCCCACAGTCCGCGATCGTTCGGCATGCCGATCTCGCCGAACAACTTGATCGCGCGGGTCTGCGACAGGACCGAGCGCAAGGTCCCCTGGAACCGCGCCTTTGCCTCGGGGACGCGCTCGAGGAGCTCGACGAGCAGCTGCAACCGCGCGATCGCCTCGTTGCCAACGGTCGGCATTGCAGGCCCCGCCACGATGAATCGCCCGAGCGCCTCGACCGCATCGAGCCGATCCTCGAGCGGATCACCGGGCGACAGGTCTCTCACCGCCGCGTACACACGGGGCAGCGCCTTGCCCTCGGCGACTCCCAGGATCCGTCGCACCTGATCGATCGACGGGAACGGGTCGGCAGACGTGATCCGCAGGTCGTCGTCCACCACCCGCCGATGCTACCATCGCCCGCGTGATCCCGTGGAAGGAGGTAGGCCGCGCGAAGGTCCCGGAAGGTGACCTCATCCTGACCCGCCGTGGGGAGGAGTTCGCGATCCGCCTGCGCGGCGCCGAGCTGATGAACAGCCAGGCTCATCACTCCGAGGAGAAGCTCGCCATGTTCGGCTGTGCGGGCCTGGCCACGCGGTCCGGAGTGCAGGTGCTGATCGGCGGCCTCGGCATGGGCTTCACGCTGCGCGCAGCGCTCGATTCGCTCGCTGCCGATGCGCGCGTCGTGGTCGGCGAGTTGA
>JAYUVX010000442.1:0-8954 GCA_043753855.1 Myxococcales bacterium
CGCGATCAAGCCAGGTGAGGACCTCTGCGAGCACACGAGGCCGACCGTCGCGCGCAGCGCCGGCAGGCGGTCGTGTTGCACCGGGTTGTCGGCGGTGAGCGCCGCGAGCTCGTCGACATCAGCGCGGAGCGCGGAGCTCGGAGCACGACGGATCGTGCGCGGCGTGGCCGATCGCGCGGCCGCGATTCCGAGTGCACGACCCTGCGTCATCCCTGATGTCGCGCGCCCGCTCGTGGCGCGCTACGCCAGGAACATACCGCAACGTCCTGCATCGCGTCGGTCGACTGCGTGAGCCGGGCCTCCGCTGCCACGATCGCCCGATTGATCGAGCCCGCGACGAGCTCACGTCCTCGGGATCGCGTCGCTCGCCAGCCCTCCTTGAACTAGACTCTTGCCTTCCATGAAGCACCCCGGTCTTGCGGAGTTCATCGACAAGAACCGTGTCGAGATCGTGAACGAATGGGAGGTGTTCGCCCGCTCCATGTCACGACCCGGCCGGCCGATGACACGAGCCGAGCTGCGCGACCATGCGGATCAGATCCTCACCGCGATTGTCGCCGACATGCGGTCACGGCAGAGCGCCAGCAGCCAGGCCGCGAAGTCGAAGGGACAGGGCGCGGCAGGCGAGCTGGAGGCGATCGGCCACGTTCATGCCGTGCTGCGGATCGATAACGGCTTCAAGCTGACGCAACTGGTCGCCGAGTATCGCGCGCTTCGCGCCAGCGTCCTGCGACTCTGGGAAGCTGGCGGTACGGACCCTGTCGGAGTGACGCGCTTCAACGAGGCGATCGACGAGGCGCTCGCCGAGGCGGTGTCGTCCTTCACCGAGACCACGGATGCGTTTCGGGACCAGGCGCTCGGCGTACTCGGGCACGATCTGCGCAACCCGCTCTCCACGGTCGTCATGGCCTCGTCGAGCATGCTGGAGTCGGATGATCTGGATGACGGCCAGCGCCGCATGCTGCAGCGGATCGCGACCAATGCCACCCGAATGACCCGGCTGGTCGCAGACCTCATCGATCTCACGAAGACCCGGTTCGGCGAGGTGATCACGATCAGCCCGGTATCGATGGATCTCGAGCCGCTCTGTCGTCAGGTGCTCGCCGAGATCGATGCGCGCGAGGCGGACGGCGCACCGGTCGTGACATTCACTGCGTCCGGGAATCTTCGCGGGGTGTGGGACGTCATCCGCCTCGAGCAGGCACTGGCCAACCTGGTCAACAATGCGGTCAAGCACCGGGCACGAGGCAAGGTCGAGCTGGTGGCTCGCGTCGACGGGGCGGAGGCGGTCGTTTCGGTCCGCAACGGGGGCGCGGTGATCGAGCCCGAGGCGCTTGCGAAGATCCTCGAGCCGCGGATGCGTCGGGTCACCGCGCCGACTGAGACGTTTGTCGGGCTGGGCATGTATGTGAGCGCGCAGATCGCGATCGCCCACGGCGGGAGCCTGACGGCTACCTCCACGACGGAGGCCGGCACCGTGTTCACCTTGCGACTGCCCCGCGTGGTGCCTGTCACGACGACACCGGCTGCGTAACGTCGGACTCACGGACATTCGACGAGCGCGCGCGGACGCTGGATTGATTCCCTCGCCCCCCCATGCAACGGTCTTCCGTGGGCCAAACATTGCGTGGCCGTTCGCGCAAGCGCAGGCCGTCGGGCATCAGAAAAACGCCCACCGGCATGAGCGGGCTCGACCAGATCACCGCTGGCAGGCTGCCTCGTGGTCGAACCACACTCGTGTGCGGCGGCGCGGGCTGCGGCAAGACCCTGCTCGCGATGGAGTTCGTCATCCACGGCGCGCTCCAGTTCGGGGAGCCGGGAGTTGTCATCGCGTTCGAGGAGAGCACGCCGTGATCGTGGACCCGGTCTGCAGCCTCGTGGCCGCGGGCCATCTGCACGATGTGAAGTCGATGCTGGTGCGGCTGTTCGACTACCTCAAGGGCAAGCAGATCACGACGCTGGTGACCTCACTGACCAGCGCGGACGGACTCGAGGAGACGATTCTCGGCATCTCGTCGCTGATCGATTCCTGGTTCTCCGTCCGTGACATCGAGATCGGAGGGGAGCGCACCCGCGGCCTCTCGCTCGTCAAGTCTCGGGGCATGGCGCACTCCAACCAGATTCGCGAGTTGATCATCAGCTCGAGCGGCGTCGATCTGGTGCCGGTTGCGGTGGGGCCGTCGGGCATCCTCACTGGATCGGCCCGGCGCAACCTCGAGTCAGAGCGGCTCGCCAGCTCGCGAGCCATGGAGCTCGAGCTCGATCGTCGCGAGCGTCACCTCGAGCGCAAGCGCAGGCTGCTCGCCGCGCAGGTCGGGGCGCTGCATGCCGAGCACGCGGCTCACGAGGAGGCTGCCCGTACGGAGCTCTTCGCGACCCACGAACGAGCGCGCCTGCTGGGCGAGGCGGGGGCGGTGACCTCGTCGCCGCGTGTGGTTGCGCGCAGCAAGGCGGAGGCGTAATCATGGCGGGGAAGCTCCCTCGCAAGTCACGCGCCGGCCGCTCACGCGCCGTCAAGCCGGCCGCGAAGCGTCGCGGCCCCACCCGGAGCAAGGTGGCGAAGCGCACGCGCGCCAAGCCGTCGACCTCGATGCTGCTCCGCCTGTACATCGCCGGAACCTCGGTTCGCTCCACGCGAGCGATCCAGAACGCACGCAAGATCTGCGACGAGCACCTCGCGGGTCGCTATCAACTCGAGGTGATCGACATCTTGCAGGAGCCCGCGCTGGCAAGGGACCACAAGATCCTTGCGGTGCCGACCTTGATCCGGGCGCTGCCCGTGCCCCTGCGTCGATTCATCGGCGATCTGTCGGAGCAGGACGTGGTGGTGTTCGGCCTCGATCTGAAGACCACCTAGACAGACCGCGATGGCACGCAAACCCTCCAAATCCCCCGGCTCGAAACGCGGAGCGGCCCCGGCCAAGGCCGGAGCGCAGGATTCGCTCGCCCGGCTCCGCGCGAGCAACGCCCGGCTCGGCGACCGCCTCCGGGAGGCCGAGGCGACGATCTCCGCCATTCGCATGGGCCACGCGGATGGTGTGGTCGTCCACGGGCCGGAGGGGGCGCAGGTGTTCACGCTGCCGCGCACCGATCAGCGGTACCGCCAGCTCGTCGAGACCATGAACGAGGGCGCCGTGCTGCTCGACGACCTCGGCACCATCGTCTACGCAAACGCGCGGTTCGCCGGTCTCGCCAAGCTGCCGCTGGGCCGACTGATCGGCTCCCAGGTCCAGCTCCTCGTGCCCCAGAGCTGGCGGGATACGTTCGATGCGCTGCTGCGGTCCTCGCAGCTCGAGCCACAGAGCGCCGAGCTCGAGCTGAAGGCGAACGACGGCGGCCGCGTTCCGGTCTACCTGTCCGCCTCGGCGAGCTGGGACGCGGAGGTGAGGCTGACGTACGTCATCGCCACCGATCTGTCCGATCAGAAGCGCAGCCAGGCGATCGTCGCGGCGGAAGGGCTCGCGTCGCTGATCGTCGATCAGGCGACCGAGGGGCTCGTCGTCTGTGACCCATCCGGCCGCGTCGTCCGCGCCAGCCAAGCCGCCCACCGGATCGCCGGCAGGAACCTGCTGCTCGACCGGTTCGCCGACGTGGTTCAGCTTCGCAATACCGACGGCGAGGACGTCGCGCACTCGATCGTGGCCTCCGCGTTGCGCGGCGAGGTGACCAGCGGCGTGGAGGTGATCTTGAGCGGCGCCGGTCCCACGGACCTGACCCTGTTGGTGTCTGCGGGGCCGGTGCTCGCGTCCGACACCACCGCACTTGGTTGCGTGCTGTCGTTCGTGGACGTCACCGAGCGCAAGCGCGTGGCCCAGGAACGCCTCGAGCTTCTGGAGCTCGCACAGGCCGCGAATCGTGCCAAGGACGAGTTCCTCGCGATGCTCGGGCACGAGCTGCGCAACCCGCTGGCGCCGATCCTGACCTCGCTCGAGCTGATGCGGCTCGAGTCCGAGGAGACCATGAAGCGCGAGAGGGAGATCATCGAGCGCCAGGTCCATCACATGGTGCGGCTGATCGCCGATCTGTTCGACGTGTCCCGCATCACGCAGGGAAAGGTCAAGCTCGACCGCGCTCCGCACGAGGTCGCCCACCTGGTCTCGCGCGCCGTCGAGCTGGCCACGCCCCTGATCGAGGAGCGACGACATCGGTTGGCCGTCGACGTGCCCCCCGGGTTGATCATCGATGCCGACGAGACCCGGATGTGCCAGGTCCTGACCAACCTGCTCACCAACGCAGCCAAGTTCACCGAACCGGGAGGTCAGATCGCCCTCTCCGTCACCAAGGAGGCCGAGGACACCGGCGGCCATATCGTGATGAGCGTGAAGGATAGCGGCGTCGGCATCCCCGAGGAGCTGCTGCCGCAGGTCTTCGATTCGTTCGTCCAGGGCCAGCGCTCGAGCGCACGGTCCGAGGGCGGCCTCGGCCTCGGGCTCGCGATCGTGCGCAGCATGGTCGAGCTCCACGGCGGCACGGTGATCGCCCGGAGCGAAGGTGTGGGCCACGGCAGCGAGTTCGAGATCCGGGTGCCGCCAGGTCGTCGGCGCAGGCTCCGCCCTTCGCAGCCCCCGGGCAGCGTGAAGCGCACCACGGCTCCTCCTCAGCGCGTACTCATCGTCGACGACAACCAGGATGCCGCCGACGTGCTCGGCGAGGCGCTCGTCAAGGGTGGGCACGTCGTGCGAGTGGCCTACGATGGGCCCACCGCGCTGGACGTGGCGAGGACGTTCCACCCGCAGGTCGCGTTGCTCGACATCGGGCTGCCGGTGATGGACGGCTACGAGGTCGCGCGCCAGCTCCGCACGCTCGATCTTGCCGGCGGCAGGATCCGGCTGATCGCGGTGACCGGTTATGGCCAGGATGGCGACCGGGTGAGGACCGCCGAGGCTGGCTTCGACGCGCACGTCATCAAGCCCGCCACATTCCTGACGGTCATGAGCCTGTTGATCGCCCCCGCGGACGAGCCGGTGACGACCAGGAACGGATCAGCCGGGTAACGAGCATGGGCCTGCGGCGCCACAGCGGCGTCACGGGCCGGACGTGTCCGGATGCCGGGATGGCGAGCCGAGAGATCCGCGCGATCTGGATCGCGATCGGTTGCTCGATCATCGGGGTCGTCAGCAAGACGGTGATCGGCATCATCACGGGGTCGATGACGATCATCTCGTCGGCGGTCGACTCCGGCGGCGACTTGATGGTCTCCGTCGTCAATCTGTTCGTCGTGCGCCTCGCGGATCGCGAGCCCGACGAGGACCACAACTACGGCCACGCCAAGGTCGAGGGGCTCGGCGCGATGTTCGAGGGCGGGTTCATCTTCAGCGCGGGTTGCTTCATCATCTACGAGGCGATCGACAAGGCGGTCATCGGCGAGGTCAGTCACGACAGCCGGGTTCGCTGTCTAGCTTCACGGTTGGCTCTAGCGATGGCGCTCGCTCGGGGTTCATCACGCTCGACGCTCCGTAGCGGACAAGGTTACGCGGGCGCAGTGACGTGCGACGGGGCACGGCTCCCGATCTGCGTCGACCTAACGGTGGCCTCTCGGTGGCCGCGAGAATCTCGGAGTCGAAAGCTCGAGCCAGGCGGCGACCGGCGATCACTCGCCTTCGAGGCGCCGGACCTGGTCCTTGTAGCGCCGGAAGTACAGCGTGATGCGCGTATCGAGGATCGACGCCAGCTCCGCCGCACCCTCGGCTGCCTTGCCGCTGGCGATCATCGAGCTCGCGTCGAGCAGATGGAGCCCGGTATCGTCCTTCACGCCTTTGGGCCGGTAGCTGTCACCGAGGTCTGCAATCCCACGGCGAGCTGCATCGACGGCGTCGCTCGGCGCGCCCGCGTCGAGCGCGATCCGCGTGAGCGAGAGCCACGCCTCGGCACTCGCGACCGCGCTGTGCGGTGCCGAACCCACCGTCGCGGGTGCGACCATGATGAGGACTCGCGCACTCGCGCTCTGCGTCCCGAGCACGCGCTTGACCTCGACACTCCATTCGGTCGTCGATCGGACGACGACGACAGGCGCTGGTTGCTGATCGGAATGGCTCGTCATCTGCTTGTTCTCGGGCACTGGTTTCACCGCAGGTTGCCCGCACGCGGCGAGCGCGATCGTGAAGATCAAGAACCGCATCACATCACGTGCTTGAGCGTCCCGCTCTGTCCGCTGTAGTACGCGAGGTCAAAGCTGGCACAGGTGACGTGGACCGCGCGCTCGACGCGCTGCTGGTAAGGACCATCCGGCAGAGCAGCTCCATCCGCCCCGAACGCCGCGTACCACGTGCCCTCGATGCGGTGCTTGAGCTCCTCCTTGCCCTCGTCGTCGAGCTTGCTGAGCCGCGCTTCGAACTCCGCGGTCCGTGCGATTACGTACTGCGACTTGCCCGACTGCAAGAGGTTGATCGGCTGGCTCTCATCGACGACGGACGAGATGTCCTCAGCGCTAAACGACACGTTCTCCTTGCCGGTCTTGTACGGATGCGTGTGACCGATGCCCACGATCTTCTGCCCCTTGCCGACGTCGTCGGAGTCTGGGGAGAACATCTGATCATTGCCGGGCTTGCCGCTGCGCCACGCGTAGTTGCTCTTGCCGTCGTGGTTGCGCACCAGGTTACCGCCGTGCTCCTGCGCACCGGCCGTTCCCTGCTTCGACGCGTCCCACTCCTGCGGCAGCCCTTTCTGAGCCGCCTGCGGCAGCCTGATCTCTTGGGGCGCCTTGTCGAAGTGCACGGTTCCGTCGACGAGCCGATCGAACTCTGCGCTCGGATTCCCCTTCGTCTCGGCGTGCGCCATCAGGCCCGGTTGCCTGTCGTACAGCGGCCCGCCGTACGCTTGCTCAGAGGCCGTCGGGCTCAGGCCCGGCGGAAGGATGTACATGTCCAGCGGCCGGGGGCTCGCAAGCGCGTCGGACTCACTCGCCGCCGAGACCTGCTCCCGATCGTGCTGTTTGGCGTGCCGCTCGGCCTCTAGCATCGATCCGAGTGTAGCCCAGTCGCCAGCGACCTGACCGCGTAGGCGCGATCATCGTAGAGTGCACGGTATGCGGCTCGTCGCACTCTCGCTCCTCGCGATCGCGAGCACCACGCATGCAGATCCGGAGGCGCCGGGCTGGCGGCACGGCGATCACCTCACCGGGGAGTGGGGTGGGGCGCGCCACCGGCTCGCCGACGCGGGCGTCACGCTCGACGTCATCTACGCCACCGAGATGTTCGGCAGCGAGTCGGGCAACCACGCAGAGGAGGGGGTGGCGCTGCTCGGCCACCTCGACGTCGCTCTGACGCTCGATAGCCACCTGCTCGGCTTGTGGCCTGGCGGCAAGCTGTACGTGCTCGCCCAGAACGGCGAGGGCACCGGCATCGATCACTACGTCGGTTCGGCGACCCAGATCTCCAACCTCGAGGCCGATCCGTACACCCAGCTGACCGAGCTGTTCGTGGAGCAAGCACTCGCGGACGAGCGCATCGTGGTGCGGCTCGGCAAGCAGGACGCGAACCGCGAGTTCGGAACACCGCGCTATGGCGGCAACTTCATCAACAACAACTTCGGCATGTTCCCGACCACGCCGCTGCCCTCGTATCCGACCACCGGGCTCGGTGCCGCGATCGTCGTCACGCCTCTGCCGTGGCTCGCGACGAAGGCCGCCCTCTACGAGGGCAACCCGATGGTCGGGAGTCTGGGCTTCGACACCGCCTTCGCGGACGGCGCAGGGTTCACGGTCGTCGGCGGGCTCGCCGCCACCCGGCACTACGGTGCAGCCGACCGGCACGAGGGCACGACGAGCCTCGGCGTCTGGCATCAGACCGGCACGTTCGATGATCTCGCGATGCCGGCGACGCCGCGCGAGCTGCACGGCGACACCGGCTTCTTCTTCCAGCACGACGAGCACGTGTATCTGCACCCGGACGATCCCAGCGACGCGCGCGGGCTCAACCTCATCCTCCGGTTCGGCTGGGCGCAGGCGGATCGTACCGATCTGTCGCGGTTCATGGATGTCTCCGCCGCATGGCACGGCATCGGCTCACGCCATGGCGACACGACCGGCGTCGGCGCGGGCTACTTCACCGTCGCGTCGCCGACCGATGGCAGCATGCATCCGAGCGACGAGGTGTTCGTGGAGACGTTCTACAAGCTGCGCGTGACTCCGTTCGCGAGCCTCCAGCCCGACCTGCAGTTCTACCGTCACCCCGGCGGCGCCGGTGCGGACGCGTGGATCGCCGGCGCGCGGCTCAAGCTCAAACTCTGAGGGCCGTCGGTGGCTACCCGAGAAGCTCCGAGGCACGCGCTCCAGTCCTGGGCCGCCTGGTTCGGCGACCGCGGCGCCACCAACCACATCGACGACCTTCACCAACGCCGATCAGCCTGGGGGCCGCGAACGAGGGTGTCCGCTCGTTCAACTCGCTCCGGCCTGGCTGCTCGTCATCGGCAGCAGAGATGTTTCCTCAGCCACCTCGAGCTCGATCATCGTCACGCCGCCTGGCAACGAGTCGTAGGAGTTCCTCGGTGAGCGACGTTGTACGGCCCCCCGATTGCATGTCGGTGCTCCATGCGTGAGATCGTACTCGCCAGTGCCGTCATGCTGGCTGCGTGTAACAAGCAGGAGCCTCCACCCGCGCCGCCGCCGCCTGCGGCCAAGCAGCCTGTGCGTGGAGCCGCAGGCGATGACGATCTGCGGGTGATGCTCTCGGATCTCGCATCGTCGAAGGCGTGCGCGATGATCCGGGGGCAATTTCGCGCGTTGCGTGCGCCGGATCGCCCGGCTATCGCGACGGGGGTACTGTGGATCCGCGACTGCGCGATTACCAACGATGGTGCGCGTGTCACGTTTCATCTGACGGGCGACGGCTGGCAGTGGGCGGAGCAGACCAAGAAGAAAGCGGGCGGCACGTTCGTCGTTCGCCAGTACGTGAAGTTCAGCGTCGACACCACGATCCGTGGTGCGCTCGACATCGCGTACTCGCGCAAAGCACATG
>JAYUVX010000443.1:0-8952 GCA_043753855.1 Myxococcales bacterium
TACACCGACGAGATCGAGGCCTCGACGCTGACCAAGGTCCGCAGCCAGATCGAGCCCTACGGCGTCGAGATCATCCGGTTCGGTGACTTCTCGATCACCATGGACCAGGCCGACAAGGATCGCCTCGACAAGCTGGTCGAGCGGTTCGCCTACGTCAACGCGTCGGGCGGCATGGCCGGCTACCAGCAGCTCGCACAGGCCGAGATGATGATGGGCGCGGCCGAGGGCATGAAGAAGGGCGGCGATGGCGGCGGCGCGTTCCAGGGCGCCGGCATCGGCATGGGCTTCGCGATGGCGGGCCAGATGGCCGGCACGATGGGCAACGCGAACGCCAATGCCGCGAAGCCGCCGGGCGAGACCCGCGAGCAGATCATGGCGACCTTGAAGCAGCTCGGCGAGCTCAAGACCGCCGGGATCCTCACCGAGGCCGAGTTCGACGCGAAGAAGAAAGAGCTGCTCTCCAAGCTCTGAGTCGCTCTGAGTCGCTCTGAGTCGCGATGGTGCTCACCGTGCGGCGAGCGGCTTGACGGAGCGGCGTTTCGGGGCGAAACCGTCGCCAGATGTCCCGTCTCGATAACCGCGCCTACTACGACGACTTCGCCGGCTGGTACGAGCGGGAGCGCCACCTGCCCTACCACCGGATGCTGGATGATCTCGAGGTCGAGGTCGTCGAGCGCTACGGCGCCGGCAAGGACGTGTTCGAGGTCGGCTGCGGCACCGGCCTGATCCTCGACCGCGTCGGCCGGTTCGCGCGCACCGCGGCGGGCATCGATCTGTCGGGCGGCATGCTCGCCAAGGCCGCCGCGCGCGGGCTGTCGGTGGCCCAGGCCTCGGCGACCTCGCTGCCGATCGCGACCGCCTCGGTCGACGTCGCGTACTCGTTCAAGGTCCTCGCCCACATCCCGGATATCGAGGGCGCGCTGCGCGAGATGGCGCGGATCGTCCGCCCCGGCGGCTGGGTGCTCGCCGAGTTCTACAACGCGCGCTCGATCCGCCGCCTGGTCAAGGCGCTCAAGCCGCCCACCGCGGTCAGCGAGCAGACCAACGACGAGCACGTCTACACCCGGTACGACGATGCCGCCGCGATCCGCAGCTACCTGCCCCGCGACCTCGAGTGGGTGACCAGCCGCGGGATCCGCGTGATCACGCCGCTCGCCAAGGTTCACGAGGTCCCGCTGCTGGGCCCCGCGATCCGCTGGGCGGAGCACCGGCTCGCCGATCTTCCCGGCGCGCGCGACCTCGGCGGGTTCCTCGTCGCATGCTGCCGCAAGCGCTCGTGACGTGAAGACCGTCATCGTCGGCAACGGGATCGTGGCGCTGGCCGCCGCCCACCGGATCGCGCAGCGCGGCGGCGAGGTCGCGATCGTCGGCGATCCGTCGCGCGCCGGCTCGGCCACGCTGGCGGCGGCGGCGATGCTGAACTCGTTCGCGGAGCTCGATGCGAGCTCGCTCACCAGCGCGCTCGATCGCGACAAGTTCGCGCTCAGCCGCGCCGCCACCGCGCGCTGGCACGAGCTCGCCGCCGAGCTATTGCTCTCGATCCACTCGGGCACGCACGTGCTCGGGGATGACGCGGACTTCGATGCGATCGTCACCGCCTTGCAGGAGCACGGCGAGCCGCACGCGCTGCTCGATCCGGACCAGGTCCCGGGCTACGCACCGGCGCAGCGGGCGATGCGGGCCGTACGCATCGATCGGGAAGGCTGGATCGATCCGCGCACCGCGGTGGAGGCGCTCGACCGCGTGCTCGCAGCGGTTCCCCGCATCGATGGCCGTGCGCTGCGGCTGGGTCCCCATGGCGTCGAGCTCGCGGATGGCCGGGCGATCGCCGGCACCCACTACCTGCTCGCCAACGGCGCGAGCTTGGGCGCGCTGCTCGCCGCGAGTGACCTGCCGCTCCACGTGCAACCGATCCGCTACGGCGTGGGCACCACGCTCGAGGTCGCGCTCGGCGGCCACACCATGTGCCTGCGCGCGCCGGGCGTGTACAGCGTGCCCCGCGGCGACCACGCCGTGATCGGCTCGACCAACCTGGTCGCCGACACGCCCGTGGAGGATCCCACCGCCGCGGCACGGATCGTCGCCGCTGCCAGCGAGCGGCTCGACCGACGGTTTGCGACCGCGCGGATCGTGCGCGTGAACGTCGGCTGGCGGCCCACGGGGATCGATCGCTATCCGCTGATCGGCCGCACCTCGATCCCGAACGTGCTGATCGCGAGTGGTACCCGCCGGGACGGCTTCCATCTCGCGCCGGTCATCGCCGACTACCTCGCCGACCTGCTCGACGGTCGCGCGGGCGATGCGCGGTTCGCGGGGTTCGCGCCCGAACGCGCTCCCCTGACCTAATGCCCGAGCTGGCCGAGCAGGTCGCGCGCACGGGCACCGAGGCGCGGATCATCGACGCACGGCCCGACGTACGCGGCGACCTCGCCGGGCCGGTGCAAGGTCCGGAGCGCGAGCCCCAGGTTGATCCGGTTGGCGCAGCTCGCGGGCTCGAGCGCAAAGGCATGCTCGAACGCTCCGAGCGCCTCGGCCGGCTGGCCGGCGGCGAGCGCCACCTTGCCCAGCGTGCGCTGCCCGTGAACGTTCGGACGCGAGGCGGCGCCGGCCCGCGCCCATCGCAGTGCCTCGTCGAGCTGGCGATCCTCGAGCAGCAGCAGAGATAGATTCGACATCGCGATCGACTCTCCGCCATCCGCGGCCTCGCGCATCAGCGCCATCCCGCGCGGCCGATCGACCGGCAGCACGAGCAGCGCCTGTCGATGCAGTAGCCGCGGTGCGTGGGTGTGACGGAGCCCCTCCTCGAGGGCCGCCTCGACCCGCTCGGGGTCATCCCCGAGCGCCTCGAGGTACATCGCCCACGCCGCGCCATCCTCGGGGTTCGAGGTGATCGCGCGCTGCCAGAGCGTCGTCGGCGCGCTCCAGCTCGCTTGCGCATCGAGCGTCCGCACCATCGCCGCGACGACGATCGTGCCGATCAGCGCCCGCCGCGCGAGGGTCCCGGGGATCCGCACGAGCGCCGCCGCGAGCAGGAGCGTGAGCCCGAGCGTGGGGAACAGCAGGTAGCGATCGGCCACCAGCACCATCTTGAGCGGCAGGATCGCGTGGCTGATCGGGATCCAGCCGACGAGCCAGATCACCGCGCCCGCGCGCGCCTCCGCGGGAGGTGCCCACGCTCCACGCCGCGGGACCACCGCGATCGCAGCGAGCACGACGAGGCCTGACGCCCCGAGCACGAGATCGAGGACACCCGGACCCGCGGTGGCGATCGGATACGACACCGCGTTGCGGACCGCCATCGCCGCCGTGCGCAGATAGAAGCCATGCACGCCGAGCACCATCGCGAGCCGCCCCGCAGGCGCATGCCCGTCGGTGCCGACCACGGAGGCCTGGCTCGCGAGCATCAACACCGGCACGAACGCGAGCCCGGCGAGCACCGCGATCGCGCCGAGCCCGGTGAGGCTCCTCCTCCAGCTGGTCCGGCGTGCGGGGAGCGCGAGCTCGAGCCCGGCGAGCGCCGCCACCGCGAACGCGCCCGGGGCCTTGCTCCACACCGCGCACACCGCGGCGAGGACCGCGAGCACGAGCCAGCGCATGCTGCGTCCCGCGCGGAACCTCGCGAACGCCAGGCCACACAGCCCGGCGAACATCATCGCGAGCAGGCCCTTGCGCTCGCTCAGCCACGCCACCGACTCCGCGTGGCTCGGATGCACGGCCCACAGCAGGGCGGCCAGCCCGGCGATCCTGCGATCGACGCCGAAGCCATCGAGCACCGCGAACCACGCAGCGATCGCCGCCAGGTAGAGCGCGAGGTTGGTCAGGTGAAACCCCGGGTACCAGTCGCCCCAGATCGCGAAGTCGAGCATCACCGACAGGTCGCGCACCGGCAGGTACTCGGGCGTCAGCACGAACCGCCGCGGCGAGTCGAGATCGAACAGCACCGTGTGCAGCGACGACCACGACGCGTGCTGGAGGATCCAGTTGTCGCCGTACAGCCACGGATCGTCGTAGTTGACCAGGCCGCGGCCCAGGGTCGGTGCGTAGATCGCCGTGGCCAGCAGCAGCGCGAGCACCAGCAGGCCGAGGCCAGGATCGCGGCGCAGGCGGTCGAGGATCACTCTGCCTCCGGTCCCAGTTCCTTCGCGATCGCGAACGCCGACTCGGCGGCCTCGCGCTTGCCCTCGCCTGCGAGCTTGCGACCGAGCAGGTTCCAGGTCGAGGCATAGCGGTAGTGGATCGCGGTCGCGAACTCGTCATTGCTGCCCGGGCGCGCGTAGCCGAGCTGGAAGCCCTCGAAGATCGTCTTGTTGAGCGCGACCACCTCCTCCACCGGCGGCACCTTCGCGCCATGCGGCAGGACCTCGAGCACGGTGCCGTACGGATAGCTCGGAAACGCGCGCGTCAGCTCGGCCGTCACGAACGAGTTCCGCACCGACTCGACGAACACCCGGTGACCGACCGAGTGCTGGTACTCGACGACGCGGACGATCGCGGCCGCGGTTCCATCGGGCGCGTAGATCTGGCGGCGGGTGAGCCGCTGCACGTACCACGGCTTGTCGGTGAGCTGCCACGCGACCAGCACGACGTCCGTGCGCTCGCCGAGCGCCCACTGGACGTAGTTGACGCCGAAGTACTGATCGTCCTCTCCGGCGAACAGCACGGCGTCCTGCGGCAGGCTTCGCAGCACGTTACGCGCGTACTGCTCGACCGCCGGCGTGTGCATCCGCAGCAGGTGAGGCAACGACAGCCCGGCCACGGCGAGAAATCCCACCGTGGACACGATCGCGATCGCCGCGCGCTCGCCGAGCCGGACCTTCGTGACGTACGGCGCGAGGTCGGTCAGCCCGCTCGCGATCGGCACCGCGAGCAGCAGCGCCGGCAGCACGTGGAACCGCTGGCAGACGTAGAGTCCGAGGCCGGTCGGCTCGATGTTGAACTTCAACGACACCAGCGGACCGGCGAGCAGCCACGACGCGCCGAACAGGCCCCATGCCACCCGGGTCTCACCGGTACCGGCGACCGCGATCCGGCGGCCGAGCGTGAACAGACCGAGGGCGAGCGGCGCCCACAGCCAGACCCGACCCAGGGTCATCGCCAGCGCACCAAGCTGGGCGGTCGCAGGCACCTCGAGGGCGGTCGGGAGGAACGCGCCGGCACCGCCGTAGTCGGCACGGGTGACCATCGCGTACAGCTCACCGGCGCTCCGCACGGTGCCCCACGACAGCGGCGTATCGGGCGCGATGAACAGATAGAGGTACGGCAACAGTCCGACCACCAGGCCACCGACCGCGAGCCCGATCGTCGCCGCGACGGGGATCCGTGCCTCGCGGATGCCCCGGATCGCTCCGAGGATCCCGACCGGCGCGATCAACACGCAGGTCATGTGGTTCGCGATGCCGAGGCCCGCGACGAGGCCCAGCGCCGCCGCGCGCCACCCACCGCGCAGCGGCCCGGCGTTCGCGGCCAGCCACAGCACGGTGGCGACCACCAGCCCGTTGAGCGCGAACACCTCGGCGCGACTGCCGACCCGGATCGCGATCGGCGAGGCCGCGAACACGGCGACCGCGATCGTCGCGGCCAGCGCACGCGCGCCCCACGCCCGAGCTGCCGCGTGCAGCATCCAGACGGCGCCCGCGCCGATGATCGCCGTCGCGAGCGCAGCGGTGTGCGCCGGGGACGCGCCCGGCAGCCATGACATCGCCCGCAGCCACAGCACGTACAGCGGGTAGCCGGTCGGGTGCGCGGTACCACCGGTGAGGCCCAGCGTCGCGAACTCGGCGTTGTCGCCATCGACGATGTAGTGCGGCGCGATCCACAAATAGAGGATGAAGGTCGCGAGCGCGACCAGCCCGCCACGGTCGAGGAGGATCCGGCGCAGCCGCTCGCTCACGGAGCCAGCCTCGCCGCGAGCTCGCTGGCGATCGCCGCATCGGAGCTCTGACCGTCAGCGCTCAGCGCCCGGGCGATGATCCGCCAGATCCGCGCGTAGCGTTCGTGCACGTGCGCCGCGTAGTCCTGATCGGCCGCGGGCACCGGGTAGTCGAAGTCGAAGCTGGCGTAGAGGGCGCGGTTCTCGGCGAACACCTGCTCGATCGCCGGCAAGGCGGTACCGCGCGGAAGCACCCGGAACAGCATCCCATGCGGGACCGTGGGGAACGCCTTGAGGATATTGATCTGCCCGCCATCGACGAACATCGCTCGCCCGCGGGCCAGCGCGTCCTGGGCGAGGCTGATGCTCGGGGTCGGATCGCCGTCGGCAAGATCGACCACGCCGGTCCGTTCGTGCAGCCGAGCGCGGTAGCCCGGATTGAGCAGCTGGCCGTACGCGATGACCGTCACATCCGGCCGCTCGTGGATCACCAGCTGACGGTACGCCGATCCGAAGTACAGATCGTCCTCCGAGACGATCACCACGGCATCCGGTGGCACCGACCGCAGCAGGTTGCTGATCCCGCGCTCGACGGCGGGCGAGTGCCGCGGTAGCGACCGGGACGCGAGCGCGGCGAACGCCATGACCGCGAGCGCGCCTCCCACCCAGGGTGCTCGGAGCCGCGTCGAGACCAGGGGCGCGAGGTGCGTCGCGAGCGCGTCGAACGCGGCGGCGACCGGGACCGCGAGCAACACCGCCGCCATCAGGTGGAACCGGTGAACGATCACGAGGCCGATGCCAGCGAGCGGCACGTTGAACTTGACCACCAGCAGCGGGCCGGCGAGCACGAGGCTGAGCGCGAGCATCGCCCACGCCCAGCGGGTCTCGGTGGGCTCCGGTCCGCGGCGCGCGATGTGGACGCCCAGCATGCCGAGGCCCGCGATCGCAGGCAGCCATAGCCAGGTGCGGCCGAGCATCCCCGCGAGGGCAGCGAGGTTATCGACCGCGGATACCGGCTCGCGGCCGGGGGCGAACTGACCGAATCCGCCATAGTCGAGCCGCAGGAAGTGCCGCACCAGATCGCCGAGGCCCTCGATCCGACGCCACGAGATCGGCGTGTCGGCGGTGATCACGAGATAGAGGTACGGCAACAGGCCGACGGCAACGCCACCGATCGCGATCCCGACACCGAGCGCGCGCGGCAGCGCGGTCTCGCGGATCCCGCGTACCACGCCGAGGATCCCGACGGGCGCGACCAGCGCGCAGGTCACGTGGTCCGAGAGCCCGAGTCCCGCGACCAGGCCGAGCAGCGCGATCCGCCACCCGCCACGCACGGGGCCGTGGCGTGCCGCGAGCCAGAGCACCGCGGCGACCGCGAGGTTGTTGAGGGCGAACACTTCGGCCTCGGTGGACATCCGGATCACGACGGGCGCCGCGGCAAACAGGGCCACCGCGAGCGTCGCGGCCAGTGGTCGTGCACCCCACGCGCGCGCGGCAGCGTGAAGGACGAGGATCGTCGCGGCTCCGAGGATCGCCGTGGAGATCGCCGCGGTGTGTGCGGGGCTGACGCCGGGCAACCACGCCGTCGCGCGCAGCCACAGGATGAACAGCGGATAGCCCGACGGATGCGGGACGCCGCCGATCGCGGAGGTGGTCACCAGCTCCGCGTTGTCTCCGTCGACGATGTGCTGCGGCGCGAGCCAGAGATACAGCACGAGCCCGGCACACGCGATCGCTCCGCCGCGATCGAGCGCTGCCAGGCGCACGCGCTGCTCCGTCAGCCACGACATCCCACCACCGTACATGCGGTCACTCGATCTGTCATAGTTTGAGCGTGGGCAAGATCCTGGTCGTCGACGACGAACAGTCGATGCGCGAGTTCCTCTCGATCTGCCTGCGCCGGGGCGGCCACGAACCGATGGTGGCCAAGAACGGACACGAGGCGGTCGAGAAGCTCCGCGAACATCCGTTCGATCTCGTGCTGACGGATCTCCGGCTGCCCGGCGACCTCGACGGGCTGGGTGTCCTCAAGGCCGTGAAGTCGGGAGGCAACCGCACCGCGGAGCGGCCGGCCCCCGAGGTCATCCTGATGACCGCGTTCGCCTCCGCCGACACCGCGATCGCCGCGATCAAGCAGGGCGCGTACGACTACCTCACCAAGCCGTTCGACGTCGACGAGATCAACGCGGTGATCGATCGCGCGCTCGAGAAGCGGACGCTGGTCGAGGAGAACCTCGCGCTGCGCGACCGGATCGCCGGCAGGGCTCGGCTCGGCGACCTGCTCGGCAAGAGCAAGTCGATGCAGAAGCTGTTCGAGGTGATCGGCAAGATCCACTCGGCGCGGACCAGCGTGCTGATCACGGGCGAGAGCGGCACCGGCAAGGAGCTGGTCGCGCGCGCGCTGCACACCGAGGGTAGCCGCGCGAAGCTGCCGTTCGTCGCGATCAACTGCGGCGCGATTCCCGACGAGCTGATGGAGTCCGAGCTGTTCGGGTTCAAGAAGGGTGCATTCACCGGCGCGGTCGCCGACAAGATCGGTCTGTTCCAGCAGGCGGGCGGCGGCACGCTGTTCCTCGACGAGATCGGCGAGCTGTCGCTGGCGATGCAGGTCAAGCTCCTGCGCGCCCTCCAGGAGCGCAAGGTCAAGCCAGTCGGCGGCACCGAGGAGATCGACATCGAGGCGCGCGTGGTCGCCGCGACCAACCGCGATCTCGAGGCCGAGGTCGCCCGCGGTGCGTTCCGCGCCGATCTGTTCTACCGGCTCAACGTCATCCAGGTCTGGATCCCGCCCCTGCGCCATCGCCGCGAGGATCTGCCGCTGCTCGCCGAGCACTTCCTGCGCCGGTTCGGCGCCGAGCACGGCCGCACCCTCGAGCTGACGCCCGAGGCGATGCGGAAGATCGAGAGCCATGACTTCCCGGGTAACGTGCGCGAGCTCGAGAACATGCTCGAGCGCGCCGTCGCGCTGTCCTCCGGGCCGCGGATCGGGATCACCGACCTGCCGGAGATTCGCAGCACCCGCGTGGCAGCCGAGGTGTCGACCGAGATCCCGCCGGAGGGCATCGACCTCGATCGCATGCTGA
>JAYUVX010000444.1:0-8931 GCA_043753855.1 Myxococcales bacterium
GGTGCGCCCAGCCCCAGGCGTTGATGATCGGCGAGCGGGCAGCGGTTCTGGATCACGGCGATCCCGGACGCCTCCAGGATCTTCGCCGCGTCCGCATGCTTGATCCCGAGTTGCATCCACACGACCTTGGGGCGTGGGATCATCGCGAGGATGTCCTCGACGTGATCCAGGACCGCCTCGGATCGGCGGAACACGTCGACGAGGTCCACGGGCTCGGCGAGCTCGGCGAGCGTCGCGCGCACCGGCTCGCCGAACAGCGTCTGCCCGACGAACACCGGGTTCACCCCCAGGATCCGGTAGCCCTCGTCATGGAGATACTCCGGTACGTAGAACGCCGCCTTCTTGGGCTCGCGATGGATGCCGAGCACGGCGATCGTCGGCGATCCGGTGAGGATCTCGCGAATCCGCGCATCATGGACCGGAGCAACCATGTCTGCACCTTAGCGTGCGACCCGCCAGGAGGGTCTGCTAAACACGGGAAGATGTCCTCACGCGCGGCGTACGTGCTGGCGCTCGCCGCGTGCACCGCGTGTCATGGCCGCACGGTGCCGGTGCGCGACCGCGTCCTCGCGAGGATCCCGGCGGATTCCCAGATCGTGCTGGCGGCGGCTGGATCCGCACTGGCGAGTTTTCGCATGCGCGCGGTGATCGACGTGGTTCGGCCGCAGTGGCCGAACCGCTTCGGCTGCGTGATCGATGCCGCGCTCGCTGGGGATCATGTCGCAGTCGGGATCGACGCGGAGCGCGACGTGGTCGTGGTGATCGCGTCGCGCGCCACCCCTGCGTGCCCGAGCCTGTCCCGGATCGAGGATGGGCTATGGATCGCGACGCTGGGCTCCGGCACGCCGGTGGTGACAGGGTCGGTCCTCGATCCCGGCGCACATGCGCGAGCGCGCCCGTACCTGCAGACCGCTCCGATCGCAGCGAGCATCGTGGTGGCAGGTGCCAGCGTGCTCGCCACGTTGAGTCCGGATCCACTCGAGGGCTGGCTCGCGATCGATACCGCGGAGCTCGCCTCCGCGTTCGCGGAGCAGAAGCTTCGTGGTGTCGTCGATCGGCTCGCGCGCACCGACGCGACCGCCCGGTTCGCGGCCGCGATCGCGATCTCGCACGATGGTCCGCAGGTGGTCGCGCGGCTGACGGGACCGATCGACGCCGATCTCGCGATCGCCGTTCGCACGGTCGCCGGGTGGTACGCGGCCTCCTCGGGGCCCGGGGCCGCCGGCTTCGCGTGCCCGCCGCTCGCACAACCGATCGTCGGCTGCGCGGACGGAACATCGCTCAGCGTGTCCTCGCTCGCCGCGGCGCTTGCGCCGCTGGTGCAGGCTCCGGTCGCGGCGATCATCGAGAACGAGCGCGTCGCGTGGCTGCGGCTCGATGCGCCGGTACCCACGCTCGGGCTGCGGCGAGGCGATCTGCTGCTCGCCGTCGATGGGCAGCACGTGACCAGCCCGGCTCAGCTCGGGGCTCAGCTGCTGCGCGCGCGAGCCGCCACGTCGATCACGGTCCAGCGAGATACCGTGACGGCCACCCTGAGGCTGGCGGAATAGCCATGCCACGGCGATTCGTTGCATAGTGCGCCCGTCATGCGTCAGCTCGCCCTCCTCGCCGTGCTCGCGGCCTGCAGCCCCAGCGAACCCGCGAAGGCGAGCCCGGGTCCGGCCGCACCGGCCGCCCGGGCCGCCGATCCGAAGCCCGCTCCGCCCGTCCCGCGGCCCCCGGTTCCGGTCGCGCCGGGCGATGCCGCGAAGCCCACCGGGGGCAAACCGCCGGAGCCGGTCAACGCACCGCCGGTCGCCGACGAGCCTTTGCCGGGTGGGCATGACTTCACACCGACCGGGAAGATCCTGCTCGCGGTCGGTGCCTGCGGCGGCGATGGCACGCTTCCGGCGGGGTTCGAGAAGCAGCTGATCGCCCAGCACTGCGAGGTGATCGCGAAGACGCAGGCGAGCTACAAGGCCGCCTGGCTCGACATCGCGACGCCGTTCTTCGCCGCGCACGTGCCCGCGACGGTGCCGAAGAAGGTCGTGTATCCGTTTGCGGGTGGCGATCTGTCCACCGCGCTCACCGTGTATCCCGATGCCGACGAGATCACGACGATGTCGCTCGAGCCGGCCGGCGATCCGCGCACGCTCGAGGTGCTCGCCAAGCAGCGCGCAGTCGCCACACCGAACACCTGGAGCAAGCCGGCTCCGTCGCCGGTGAAGCCTGCGGCGGTGAAGCGCAGGTCTCCTGCGGTGGGCAAGTCCGACAAGCCCGAGCGCTCCGATGATGGTGGCACGGATGCCGATCCAGTCGTTCTCGAGAAGGGCCCACCGACGCTGGAGAAGGCGCTGCGCACCGTCGAGTACGAGCTTCGCTTCCTGTACCGGGTGAACTTCAGCAACACGATCAACATGATCGATGCGATGCGCGGCGGCCTGTTGCCCACCAACCTGATCTTCAGCCTGTCCGCGCTCAAGGTGCACGGCTACGAGGTCGTGTCGCTGCGCTATTTCAAGCTCGACTCCGACGGCGGCATCAAGTACCTGAGCGACGAGGATGTGGCGAGCGCACCGAATCCAGGTGCCGGCGCGCCCGACTATCGCAACCGGATCTTCGCGAACGCCGAGGTGCGGTTCAAGAAGCCCGGTGGCCGCGTCCAGATCTATCGGCACATCCAGGTCAACCTCGACAACGAACACCTGAAGAAGGACATGCGCGTGATCCGCCACCTCGAGGCGAAGGGCGAGGTCGCGGGCATGACGAAGGCCGCGAGCTACCTGTTGTCGTGGGACTCGTTCTCGATCATGCGGGACTACCTGCTCGAGCACGTACAGTGGATGGTCTCCGATGCGACCGGCGTGGCGCCGAAATGGGGCACGTCGAAGGGCTATGTGTACGAGACCTACGGTGCGTTCCAGATCCCGCACATCGAGGCAGGGAGGGGCATCGCGAAGGATTGGCGCGACGAGTTCGCCGCCCAGCCCCGGCGCAAGCTGAGCTTCCGGTTCGGCTACTACGACGGCACGCCGGCACACACGAACCACCTCGTGATCATGCGCAAGAAGTCGTGACGATCGCTTGGCCATGTAGTCAGTGCACCCTCATCGACATGGGCTAGCATCCCCGCGATGGGTGCTACCGGATGTCCGCGCTGTCACGGCGTGGTCGCTCTGCACGAGGGAAGACCGTTCGTCACGGCCACCGGCGCCGTCGAGCTGTGGCATCGCGGCTGCTTCGATCATCGTGGCGAACCGATCGTCAGCGTGCCGGCGAGTGAGGTCACCGTCGTCGCGCCACCGCCGCGCCGCTCTCGCGTGATCGCCGCCGTGGGCCTTGTATCGGCGGTTGCGGGGCTCGGCTTCGCGCACTGGACCTCCGGCCGCGAGCTGCCGGCGCCATCGCTCGCGAACCTCGATCTCGGCTCCAGCGAACCCGGCAGCGCCGCGGTCATCTTCAATGCCTTCGAGGTCGCGCCGCCGCGCCCGCGGCACGTCGAGACCTCGCTCGAGGTGCGCTATCCGATGCCCACGCTCGACGGTGATGACCTCGACAGCGTCTATCCCTCGCTGCGCGGCTGGATCCATCCCGTCACCTCGAGCGCCGAGCTGATGCCGGAGCTTGCCAGCCGCCACTTCGGTGCAGAGCGCGTCGGCGTCGAGCGCACCGAGTGCGGTGCCGGTCACTGCGGCATCGATCTCGATGCGCCTCGCGGCCGGCCGCTGGTCGCCGTGGCCGACGGCATCGTCGTTCGCGTCGAGCGCTCCGAGCTCGGAGCCGATGGCAAGAGCGGCCGCTACGTGCGCATCCAGCACGACGACGGCACGCTCACCGCGTACATGCACATGGACGATGTCGCCGAGGGCTTCGAGGTCGGCAACCACGTCCTCGCCGGTCAGTACGTCGGCACGCTCGGCGCCACCGCGGTCGGCAACACACCGCCTCACTGTCACTTCAGCCTCGAGTTGCCGAATCATCCGGGGACCCACGGGGACATCCGCGATACCCACTACATCGATCCGGCGCCGTTCCTGGTGCGCTCGACGATCGTCAAGACGCCAGAGCGCCGTCACTCGGTCAAGCCCGCGTTCTGACGCGACCGCCGGCCTCTCATCCGCCCGGGTAGGTACACACCCACACGAACTGCCGGGGCGAAGCCGCCGAACGCGTGCGATAATTCCAGGCGGATGTTTCCGAGCCCGACACAGCCAGGTGTTCGGTTCGCACCGGGGACGATGCTCGGAAGGTACGAGCTCCTGGCGACCATCGGTGTGGGCGGGATGGCCAGCGTGGTCCTCGCGCGGCAGCGCGGCCCGGCGGGGTTCGAAAAGGCGGTGGTCGTCAAACTGATCCATCCGCACATGGCGCAGGACAGCATCGCGGTGAACATGCTGCTGGACGAGGCGAAGGTCGCCGCCCAGCTCGATCACCAGAACATCGTGCACACCTACGAGCTGGGTGAGGCACACGGCACCTACTACATCGTCATGGAGTACCTCGCCGGCGAGTCGCTCGGGCAGGTGCTGAAGCAGGGGCAGAAGCAGCACAAGCCGATGTCGCCGTTCGCCGCCGCGAAGATCGTCGCCGATGCCGCGGAGGGCCTGCACTACGCACACGAGCTGAAGGACTTCAACGGCGAGCCGATCGACATCGTCCATCGCGACGTGTCGCCCGGGAATATCGTCGTGCAGTACAACGGCGCCGTGAAGGTCGTCGATTTCGGGATCGCGAAGGCGCAGGGCCGGGTGACCTCGACGCAGGACGGCGAGCTCAAGGGCAAGTACGGCTACATGTCTCCAGAGCAGATCAAGAACGAGGCGCTCGACCGGCGCAGCGACGTGTTCTCCCTCGGTGTCGTGCTGTGGGAGTCGCTCGCACGACGCAGGCTGTTCCAGGCCGACAACGTCGCCGCGACCCTGATGCAGATCCTCACCGGCGATCGCACGCCGCCGTCAGCCTACGATGCCGAGATCCCGCACGCGCTCGATGCGGTCGCGCTGCGCTCGCTCGCGCCAGATCCGAGCGATCGGTTCCAGACCGTCGCGGAGATGAAACAGGCGATCGACGATGCGATCTGGCGTGCGCGGATCGGGTCGACCGAGATCTCGCATCACATGACCATGCTGTTCTTGGATCGGAACGAGACCCGCAAGACGCTGCTCGCCCGGGCGACCCGAGAGCTGCTGTCGGCGGGCGATCTCGAGGTGCTGAGCACGGCGTTCCGAGATCCGAGCAGCGCCGTCAACCGGCCCGAGCTCGGCAGCGAGCACGCCGGCGCGCCGCTCGGTTCGACGCCGATGTCGATGGTGCCCCTGGCGGATGCGATGACGCCGCCGCTGACCTGGGGCCCACCAACGGCGGTGGGCCGTCCGCTCAACCTGCCGCACATCGCGGCGCCCCCGAACCTGCCCCCGCCGACGATCCAGCGCTCCGCGTGGAGAGCTCACCATGACAGCGGGCTGCGGCCGTCGTCACCCGGGCTCGCGCGGGCGCATCCTGCGGACAGCGCGAAGCCCCTACGCAAACACAAGGTCGCCGTGATCCTGATCGCCGGTGCGATCGTGGGCATCGTGCTCGGCGTGTTCGTCGGCGTCGGGGGTAGCGGAGCCGACAACCAGGACAAGCCTGTCGGCCAGCCGACCGTGACGCCGACGGTGACGCCGACCGTGACGCCGACCGTGACGCCGATCGAAGAGCCGCCGAAGCAGCGAGGCAGCGTCTCGGAGGCGATGACCGCTCCGCCGCCGACGCCGCCCGTGCCGACGGTTGCGCAGGTCAATCCGCCGCCGACGCCGCCGCCCGCGATGCCGACGACGCCGCCGCCCGAGACGCCGGGTCCCACGCAGACCGTCACCGAGACTCCGACTCCGTCCCCAACGCGCAGGCCGCGCAGCACGACCACGAAGCCGCCTGCGCCTGCGACCAAGCCCAAGGGATCCGAAGACGAGCTCTACAAGAAGGGGACCACTGCCTATCTCGCCGGCGAGTTCTCGACCGCGGAGAGCGCGTACAGGCAGGTGCTCGCTACCCACCGCGGCTATGCGCCGGCGTATCGCGGGCTCGGCTTTCTGTACCAGCGGATGGGCGAGACCGCGAAGGCGCTGCAGGCGCTGCGCACGTATCTCAAGCTGACACCGAACGCCAAGGATGGCGCGGCGATCCGCAAGCGTATCCAGCAGCTCGGAGGCCAGTAGTGGGACATCGGCTATTCGGGGCTGTGGCGCTCGTGCTCGCGTTCACCGTCGCGGCCGCAGCCGAGCGTCCCGTGATGGTGTTCCCGATCTCGGCCGGCAAGCTGCCCGCCGCGCTCGGCAAGGCACCGGCCAAGCTCACCGCGGCGCTCGCGAAGTCGATCGATGGCGAGGTCGCGAACGTTCCGATCGAAGATGCCGCGGGGCTGCTCGATTGCGATCCCGAGGCGACCAGCTGTCTCGAGGCGGTCTCGAGATCAATGAAGGCGAAGCGGATCGTGTTCGGATCGATGCGCGCTGACGAGGATGGCGCGGTGAAGGTCACCGTCACGCGGTTCGACCCCGGACCGGATCGACAGCAACGCACATTCGAGCTGGTCAGCACCACCGCGGACTCGATGGCCGAGGAGCTCGCGCGCGTCGCGGCTCCGCTGTTCGGCAAGCGCGCCAGTACGGTGGTCGCGGAGCAGCCCGAGGATCCGCGTTCGAAGCCGGAGGATCCGATCCACGTCGATCGGCCAAGCACACCGCCCGGCACGATCAGCAGCACCACCTGGGGCATCGTCGGGGGCGGGGTCGCCGTCACTGCGATCGGCGTGGGCTTCCTGCTGTCGTCGAGCGGCATCGCGGACCAGGTGCGCGCGTTTCCCGTGCCGAAAACGCCGACCGACTTCTCGCGGCTCTCCGCACTCGAGGACAAGGGGCAGACCCGGCAGCGGATCGGCATCGTGCTGAGCGCGGCCGGTGGCGTCGGCCTCGCGTACGGCATCTTCCGGCTGGTCACCGAGCGCAGCGCGCGTCCGCCGGAGTCCACCGCGATGCGGATCACGCCGGTGCCGCTCGCGGACGGCGCGGCACTGGTGCTCACGATGGGGTTACGATGAAGCTCGCGCTCGGCCTGGCCGTGCTCGCCGCGTGCTCGTTTTCGACGCCGTCGGAGCAATACGCGTGTCGCATCACCGAGGACTGCACGAGCGGTCGCGTCTGCACGCAGGGCTACTGCGTGCTCGGCAGTGCGATCGACACCGACGCGCCGGTCCAGCCCGACACCACGCCCGCGGTGGACTGCACCACGTTCCCGGCGCGCCACTTCGACGCCTGCATGATCGCGCCACCGATCGGCGACTTCTCGCTCTTGACCCCTGGCGTCTACACCCTCGACACGAGCACCGGCAGCGTGCTCGCACCTGGTGGCAGCTCCTCGCTCCCGGCCACCACGCTGGTCGCGAGTGGTCGCGTGGTGTCGGTGTCGTCGGTGAACATCGGGGTGGGGGTGACGTTGCGGGTGACCGGCAGCCAGCCGCTGATCCTCGCGTCGTGGGGAACCATCGAGATCGCGGGCACGATCGATGCGTCGTCCGCCGGCCCGACCAGCCTCGGCGCGGGCGCGAATCCTGCGGGCTGCGCGGCGCATGCGGCGGTGAAGGGGCAGAACGCCGGCGGCGGTGCCGGTGGAGGTGGTGGCGGTGCATTCCAGGGTTCCGGTGGGCGCGGTGGCATCGGTGACATCGGCAACGGGGCCTGGGCGGTACGCCGATCGCCGCCGCACTGTTGCTCGGCGGCTGCCCGGGTGCGAACGGTGGGATCGGAAGCTCTGCGCCCGGCGCTGGCGGTGGCGCGGTGCAGCTGACGGCGCGGCTCTCGATCTCGATCGCGGGCACGGCGAAGATCCACGCCGGCGGTGGCGGCGGTCAGCCCGCCGGCCCGAGTGGCAAAGGCGGCGGCGCGGGAGCGGGCGGTTCGGGTGGGATGGTCGGTTTCGACGCGGCGATGCTCGAGATCGCCGCGGGCGGTGTCCTCGCGGCGAATGGTGGAGCGGGCGGCGAGGGCGGCGGCAACATGGGAACCGCAGGCACCGGGCAGAGTGGCCAGCCCAGCGACGTGCGAGCGCAGTGCCCCGATAGCGGGTCGGGCGGCAACGGCGGCCCTGGCAGCGGCGGTCCGATCCTCGCCGGTGGCAATGCTGGCAACGACACCTCCGGCGGCGGTGGAGCTGGTGGTTTGGCGGGGTTCATCACCGTGAAGGCGACGACCCGCCACCTCGATCCAGCCGCGGTCGTTTCGCCGGCCGCGACGATCATTCCGTAACGCTACGGCTGCTGCGCGTGCGCGGCGAGCACGTCCGCCACGCACAGCGTGAGCCGGCGCGCGGTGGGAACGTGGAGGAACTCGTTGGGACCGTGCGCGTTCGAGCCGGGTCCCAGCACCCCGGTGATGCAGAACTGCGCCTTCGGGAACTTCTCGCCGAGCATGTACATGAACGGGATCGTGCCGCCTTCGCCCATGTACATCGCCGGCTTCCCGAAGTGACGCTGCGATGCGGCGTCCAGCGCCTTGTCGAGCCACGGCGCGAGCTCGGGGGCATCCCAGCCGGCGCTCGCGGTGCCGCCGACGAACCGGACCTTCGCGCCGTAGGGGGGATCGGCCTCGAGCACCCGCTTCACCGCCGCCTGCGCCGTCTCGGGATCGACGCGCGGCGGGATCCGGATCGACAGCTTGAGCGTCGTCAGCGGGCGCAGCACGTTGCCGGCGTTGCCGATCGCGGGCCAGCCGTCCGCGCCGGTGATCGCGAGCCCGGGACGCCAGGTGCGATTGAGGATCAGCTCGGTGTTGTTGCCCTGAAGCACCGGCACCACGCCAGGCTGCAGCGGGAACTTGTTGAACACCTCGTCGCCGATCACCTGCGCGGTGCGCTCGGCCTGCAGCACGCGCTGCTTCGGGATCTGGGTGGCGAGCGCGGCGATCTTGACCACGCCGG
>JAYUVX010000445.1:0-2917 GCA_043753855.1 Myxococcales bacterium
CACCCGCTTCGGGCGCCGTCACCGCGGAGGGATCCACCGTCATGACCGGACGATACCGCACACTCGAGGTGGGTTCGGCGTGTTAGACCAAAGGCATGAGCGAGCCTGTCGCGGATGCCCCGCCGCCAGCGAAGCGAACGCTCAAGGAGCGGCTGTCGGCGCACATGGCCGAGTACGGCAAGATTGCCGTCTACACCTATCTCGCGCTCTCGCTGCTGACGATCACCGGGTTCTCGATCGCGATCGGGATGGGCATCGAGCCGTCGACGGCGAGTGGCGTGCTCGGCGTGATCGGTGCCGGCTGGCTCGCAGCGAAGGCCACGCTGCCGATCCGGATCCTGGTCACCCTCGGGCTGACGCCGCTGGTCGCCACCGTGGTGCGCCGCTGGTGGCCCAAGAAGCCCGAGCCCGACGACAACGACGACAGCGACGACAGCGACGACAATCCCGACGCGTAATCGGCGTCTGCCGCAGCGTGCCGCAGCTCACCCTTCCCGGGCGGGAGGGCTGGCGTGTTCTACTCGCATGTCCGCACGCACCCTCGTCCCGTTGCTCGTCCTGGCCACCAGCTGCACCACGCTCGGGCCGATGCCCTCGGCCACCGGCGTCTCGGCAGTCCCCGCAGGCCGCCCACGCGCGGAGATCCAGGCCGGCGTCATGCCGGCGTTCTATCTGAGCGGCGCCGCCCGGACTCCGATGCGCTCTCGCAGGCGACCCAGCAGCTGTCCGGACTGATCGAGCCCGATCGGCTCCTCGGTACCAAGGGCCTGATCCTCGGCGCGCGGACGTGGGGGCAAGATGGCGATCGCCCGATCGAGCCGATGGTCGGCGTGCGCCACCGGCTCGATGACACGCTCTCGATCACCGGCATCGCGTACGGCACCCGCGCCCACGGCGCCGATCGTGGCGCGAGCTATTCGGCGACCCGGTTGGGTGGTGAGCTCATCGTCGATGCCACCCTGGTCCCGATCGCGAGCTGGCTCGCGCTGCACGGCCAGGTCACCGCGTCGGCGACCTACCTCGATGCCCATGGCACCTACTACGTGAGCTCTGCTGGCGAGGGCATCGATTGCGAGGACACCAGCCGCCGGGTCGATGGAACCGTCGAGGGGTCCTACGCCGCCGCGACCGCCGGTTGGCGGTGGACATCGCGCGACGGCCGCACGGCGCTGCACAGCGTGCGGACCTCGATGCTCGGTGTGATCGGCGCGCGGCCGGCGATCCGCGAGGGTGTTTGATAACAACTCCGGAAATTATCCAGCACGTTTGTGTAGTGCTTCTTTTGGGCAGCGGCAATCGTGCCGAGCTCGATGTCCTGACCGGTGGAGCTCACGTACTTCTGGTGAACACCCGCTACCGCGCCGATGTCACCATTCCACACCGATGCAATGAACAGCCGCATGAGTCCACCAATACATGTCTCAGAGGGCATAGTTCTGGGCACTGCTGTTCTGGCGAGCGAAGCTCTACAGCGACAGCTCGCTTCAGGTCATCTTTTTCGGGCTCGGCTGCTACGGGTGGTGGCGCTGGCAGACGAAGGGCAACGCCGGCGAGGTGCTCCGCGTGCGCAGGACGCGCGCGATCGAGTGGAAGGTTCTGACGGTCCTCGTCGTCGTGGCCACCGCGGGACTCGCGATCTGGCTCGCGCACGCCACGGACTCGCCCGCACCGCTCGCCGACGCATTCGTGCTGACGCTGAGCCTCGCCTCGACCTGGGGGCAGGCCGAGAAGCTCCTCGAGTCGTGGTGGATCTGGATCGCAGTAGACGTGATCAGCGTACCGCCCTACGTGAGCCGCGCGCTGTATCCGACCGCGGGCCTCTACCTGATCTTCGGCATTCTGTGCGTGCTCGGGCTCACGCACGGCACGACGATCTGGGGAGCGCAGCTCGCCACGCGCATGAAGATCGCAGAGACACCGCGGTCGCAACCGGCTGCCCCATACGCGCAGCCACGCTCGGGCGACGCGATACTCGAGGCGCTCCGCGATTGCGGAGGAGCTCCCCTCGCGATACCTTTGCGAGGCCCCCATCGACATGGCGCCGCCGCCGTTCACGGTCATCCCCGCTCACCTGGCTCACCTGACGATCGAGCAGGTATGGGCTCGCATCGACGCTTGGCTCGCCGAGCACCGTCCGGCTCTCGCGGAAAAGCTGGCCGGTCCGGCGACGGAGCGAGAGATCGCGCACCTCGAGCAGGCGGTCGGCGCCCGGTTGCCGGAAGCCTACAAAGCATCCCTCCGCATCCACGCCGGCGGACGAACCCGGACAACAGCTCGTGGCGACTCAATCTACTCGGAGACGCCGTTCGCTGAGTTCAACCTGCTGCCACCGGACGTTCTGCTCGCATCGATGAAGCGGCTCGAGCCCTATGCCGCGTTCGCGCCGGACCCACACGCGCGGGTCGCGCCGACCGTCAGACCGATCTTCTACGATCCGGGCTGGATCCCCGTGGTGAACGTCGACGAAGACTCTGCCGTGATGTGGTGCATCGACACCACGCCGACCGAGCCTGACGCTTATGGGCAAATCATCGAAATGGTTACGAGCGGCGGTGATGCGGATCGGCCCGTCCTTTGGCCAGGTTTCCGCGAGCTTCTGATTGGCGGACTGCTGAAGCGCATCGACGGGGAAACCGTGGACCCGTACGCCCTCGAGGAATCCGGCTGGATCGAGTTTGTCGCTGAACCGGTCCGCTGACGCAATCAATGTGAACGCAACGGTGAAGACGGTCCGGCCCGAAGCCGGTTTTGGCACGCTCGAACCGGACGACGGCTCGGAAGTACAGTTCGACATCGCAGCCAGCAACAAGCGCGACGTGAGGGTCGGTGAGATCTGTCGGGTGACGATCGGCAAGGCCTGCGGGGGATCGGCGACTCGTTGGCAAGCGTTCTTCACGAGCACTTCGCAAACGCGCTT